>CABPWC010000081.1 GCA_902461025.1 uncultured Streptococcus sp. | reverse complement strand
GGATTGAAGCTTCTTTAATTTCAGCAATAATGTTTTCAATGTTCAATGCCATTGTTATTTCCTCCAAATATGTTTAAATTTAATTTTGTTATCTTTTGTAGCTAGGCTACGCTGCGTAGCTTAAGATTAAGCTGCGTCTTCTTTGTTGTCTGCAACCGCTTTGACTGCAAGAGCAACGTTGCGCACTGGCGCTTGAAGTACAGAAAGGAGCATAGAAAGAAGTCCTTCGCGGTTTGGAAGAGTTGCAAGAGCAACGATTTCTTCTTTAGATGCGACAGCGCCTTCGATTGCACCACCTTTGATTTCAAGTGCGTCAGCGTTTTTAGCAAAGTCGTTCAAGATTTTCGCTGGTGCGATAACATCTTCGTTAGAAAATGCTACTGCAGATGGTCCAACAAATACAGATGCAAGATCTTCAAGACCAGCTTTTTCAGCTGCACGACGCAAGATTGAGTTTTTAATAACTTTATACTCAACTTCGCTTCCACGAAGCTCACGACGAAGAACTGTATCTTGTTCAACTGTCAAACCACGAGCGTCAACAACGACGATTGATGCAGCAGCTTTCATTTTCTCAGCTACTACGTCAACTAGTTCCGCTTTTTTAGCAATAATTGCTTCACTCATTAGTGTGTTCACCTCCGTAATTATTTTGCTTGGGGAATTTTTCCAAAAGAAAAACGCGCCCAAACCTAGACACGAAAGTACAATACGCTTCTTTTTACATGATACGTTTTGTCCTCGGTAGGATATTTATGAGTCTAGCTCCCCTACTGTCTTAGGCAGTTTTTTCAAACCGTTTATAAGTATATCACAAGAATTCTATCAAAGCAAGTATTTTTTAAAAAAATTTGAGTTTTTTCTCAATTCTACTGCCACTTAGAGAAGAATATTTAAATATTTTCTCAGTAAATGGAAAAGATTGGTACCAAGGTATTATAGATTAAGAGCGCATGAAAGATCAACATTAACACATGAAATATGAATGGAATATTTTCCGTGGTTTGAATGTCCTGATTAGATTTTTGACTGTCTAAGAAAAAAGTTAATGACAAGAAAAGTAGGATTATGCCATAAATAATGCTAATATGATAAAGAATGAGCCCTATGATACTGAAATAGAGGAAACCGAATATGGGTATCGAGAAAACAATCAGAGCTAAGGAACCAAATGCGATTCTTATTATCGAAATCATTAAGAAACTATAGGCTGTAAATGTAGTAAATTTTGATACTTGGAATCCTGTTTTTTTCTGCTTGGATAAAAAATGAATGATAAAAATCGGATAAAGAATATCTATCATCTTGACTCTCTCCTCTTTCTAAGATACTTTACTCTAATTTATTTTACCTATTTTTCCAACAAAATTCAATTTCTCTCTTGACGGATAATATTATTTAGTGTACTATACAACTGTATATACACACAAAAAGGAGTTATTATGAATACACAAAAGAAAACCCAATTCATGACTGTAACCGCATTGCTGACAGCTATCGCTATTTTGATTCCTATAGTGATGCCATTTAAAATCGTTATTCCTCCCGCTTCCTACACTCTTGGAAGCCACGTGGCCATCTTCATTGCTATGTTTCTCTCTCCATGGATGGCTATTTTTGTCATTATTGCTTCTAGTATTGGATTCTTACTAGCCGGTTATCCGATTGTTATCGTACTTCGAGCTTTTTCTCATATCTTCTTTGGAACCCTGGGAGCTTTCTACCTTCAAAAACATCCTCAAACCTTAGATAATCCAAAATCTTCTTTGATTTTTAACTTTGTACTTGGTTTAGTACACGCTATTGCCGAAGTCTTTGCTTGTATTATCTTCTATGCTAGTACAGGAACAGACCTAAAAAATATGTTCTATGTTCTTTTTGTATTGGTTGGTTTTGGAACTATTGTTCATAGTATGATAGACTATTACTTAGCATTAGCTGTTTATAAAGCACTAAAAAAACGCCATTAAGAAAGAGACTATGACAAAAAATAGAAAAGAAATCCTTTTACAACTCTTAAAAGAAGCTCAAAAACCTCTAAACGGACAAAGCTTAGCAGAACATTTTCATGTCACTCGCCAGATTATTGTTCAGGATATAGCTGTGCTTCGTGCAGATGGTGCTCCTATCCTATCAACCAATCGTGGCTATATCTATAAAGAAAACAAAGCCAATTCTTTTGTTCATAAACTCTTTAAGGTCAAACATAAAGAGGAAGATATGGAACAAGAATTACTTGCTATCGTTGATAACGGAG
This sequence comes from uncultured Streptococcus sp., assembly GCA_902461025.1. Lineage (GTDB taxonomy): Bacteria > Bacillota > Bacilli > Lactobacillales > Streptococcaceae > Streptococcus. The sequence goes on along the minus strand of CABPWC010000081.1, from coordinate 4,635 downwards.
GACGGGTTCAAAATATCCTTATTGACCATCCTGTCTACGGGGAAATCGAAACCCTCCTCAAACTAAGTTGTAGACGCGATGTGGAGCACTTTTTAAACCAGGTTAAGACGTCTGATTTTCGCCCCCTATCTGAATTGACAGATGGTATCCATTATCACTTAATTGAAGCAGAAAATAAACAAGACCTCCTCTATATTGAGAAGGCCTTGGATAAGTTAGGGTATTTAGTAAAGGATTAGAATGTTTTCTTTTCCCACCCGTCCTCTGTACGGTGACGGTAGAAAAATTCAGACTTGTCTGGAGCTTCCATCATCTCCATCAAAGGTAACATATCATAGGCCAGATCCAAATTTGGAATCTGGTCTTTTTCTATCCAGGACACTTCTCCTTCTTCAGATGATTGTAGAGTACCAGTAAACTCAGTCGCCTTATAACAAAAGACAATATAACGCTCACCTGTATCTAACGGCCAATTTTTAATGCCAACTAGTTGAGGATTTCTAATAGTTAGACCTGTTTCTTCATAGATTTCACGAATCACAGACTCTGCAAAGGCCTCTCCATCTTCAATATGACCTCCTGGAAAAGCATAACCAGACCAGTGGTTGGTTTCGGGCGAACGATACTGCATAACTACGCGCTTCTTTTCAAGATCTTCAATCAGACAAATATTTGTTAAAATCGTTAATTGTGCTCGAGACATAGGATTCACTTTCTAAGGGTTATTTTCTATCATGTACTTAACTTTAGACTTCATAATCAAAGGATTAACTAAGTCATGATATTCACGAATATCATCAAGAAAAGAACCCCTATTAATCCTTATCTCTTTGTCTTTACTATTGACTTGATAGTCTATACTGATGGGCATGGATGAGTCTGGAATAAAAGATAGGAAAAAGAATATCACTAACCAGATTAAAAGAGCGAAAAAGCCACTGAGAGTCTGAAAAATTAAATGATGCCATTGAAAGATTCTAGTTTTATAGAAGATAGTCCATGGATGAATAAATAAAGTAAGGCAAAGACTAAATAACCAGATGTTCCACACAATAGGTGTAAAAGCAAAACCGAACAAGCCTAAGATAAAATGAATCAGGACAAATACAAGAAACATAAGGTAAAGAATCCTAAATATAGTTAGATGTTTTAGCATGATTAATTCCTTTTCTTTTTAATATATTTGGAAATTAAAATGATCAAAGTAGCCACTAAGAAGAAGGTTATATAAGTAAGAATTGGAAACCAGATGTAGCGGTGATCTAGAGATAAGAGAGAAGGTAAAACCCCTTTACTATTTTTCCCACCAATCCCAATAAAGAGATGAACTATTAAACCGATACTATTAAGATAGATAAATAAATCTGCATATCTTTTTATAGTCATTCTTGTCCTAGTCAAGTCTAGGAACCAATAGTCAAATAATCTATAGACCAGACAAAAAAGATTTATATATATTGGAAAACTATAGTTGATATCTCTGTAGGGCAACGGAATAGGAAGACTTTTAAAAATAAAATCGATACCTAGTCCTATTGCTAGGATAAGACCGAGGATCAAGAAGAATCCTAAAAATTTATGAGCATCTAGCCAGAGCTGAAAACTTTCTCTCCTTGATAGATTCTTTTTTGTATTTGAATTTCTTTTATTCTTTTTCATTTGAGTGAATTTTCCCTATTTTCTTCTTTTCCATTTTTCTTATCAATATGCTTGGAAATTAAAAAAATCAAAGCAGGCACTAAGAAGAAGGTTATATAAGTAAGAATTGGAAACTAGATGTAGCGGTGGTCTAAAGTTAGCAAGGGAGGAATAGTCTTTCTATTTCTACCCATTATTCCGCAAAATGAGTGAAACAACAAACCTACTCCATTTAGGTACAAGAATGGATCTGCAAAATCTTGGACTCTAGTCATTCCATCGAAATTATCTCTAAAAATACCCTGATAAAGTATATTCACTAAGAATACTAGATTCATAAAAAGTGGAAAGACATAATTGAGGTTTTGATATGGTTTTGGAACAAAAGTTGTTCCAAGCAACAAATAAAATAACCCAATAGCTGAGAACCAAAATACACTACTATCTAATAGAAAAGCTATTTTTGAATGGTTTAGCAACCACAATTTTACTTTATCTAGCCAGCTCATTTTTCGATTTGGCATATAGTGTTTTTTTGACTCTTATTTTCTTGTTTCATGATAGTTTCTTCACTTCTGCTGCGACCTTTTTGAGATGCTTTTCCCGCATACTAGCGGTATTCACATCCCGGCCGATTTCTCCTAAGATGCAGACGCGCTTGGTTTTAATCCCACAGTGATTCAAGACCGCATTTTTCAAAACAGAGATACCATAACTATCAGGAATGTTGAGAGGGCCTGAAAAGATATTGTACCACCAAGTAGGCGCCATGGAGGTCGCATAGATACTAGCTGTTTTGCCTTTAAGCAACTTCTTAAATTGCTTGCCTCTAAGGTAATTCCAGATGAAGCTTCCTTGATCATTGGCCGAGTAGGCAATCCCCGGTGTAAAGACCCGGTCAATCCAGCCCTTCATAAGGCTCGGCATACTACTCCACCAGATGGGATAAACAAAGATCAGGTGATCCGCCCACTGGATTAATTCTTGGGAACGAAGAATAAAAGAATCTTCGTCCATACGTTTTCGATAGCCATAACGTAAAACAGGATCAAAGTCCTCTTCATTAAGGTTGATGGCTTCAAGTTCATGGCGACCTGAGTCAATGTTTTCTACAATCGTTTGAAAAATAGCCTGACAGTAACTTTCCTTATCAGGGTGTCCATTGATGACTAAAATCTTCATTCGTCTTCTCCTTCATTTCTTTGGTTCATTCTATCTCTTTTATTTTTTACTAGATTAATTAATAATGGTTCAAAGATGGATAGATACGTCCCTTAGGAATTTTTATTTGAAGAACACACCATCCGCAATTCCTTAACAGGTTTTCCAAGTTCAAGTATTTTTTCTTGGCCATCAATAGTAAAAACCATTTTTTGATAGAAAGCAATGGCTCGCTTGTTATCTTTCAATACCCATAAATAAATTTCAGAGAATTGACCAAGAGCAACAAATGCAGCATGCATTAACTGTTTACTCACACCTTTTCCATAGTAATCTTTTAAAACATATAAGGCAATGATTTCACCAGCTTGAATGGTCTCATCACGGTAATTTCCATAGCTGATAAATCCAACGACCTTCTTTCCATCCATCGCAATCAAGGTATTTTCTGGATATTTTTGACTAAAGAATCGACATTTTTCTAATGTCATCGTCTCCTGAAAATCCGCGGGTAAAAGATCGTCATAAGCCTCTCTCCACGTTTGCCAATGAACGAGAGACTTGCCTTCTATCTCTTCAGGTGTTTCCATTGTTTTAATGATAGTCTTCATTCGTTCTCTCCCATTTAATCCAAGGCCTTGACTTCCAACATCATATCACGAATCTGGGCGGCTAGTTCAAAGTCAAGCACTTCGACGGCTTCTTGCATTTGCTTTTCCAGTTTCTTGACCAGTTCTTTACGTTCTTGTTTGTTAAGGCTATTGATATCGACTTCCTTGTCTTCTTCCTTGGCAACCGCCTTGGTTACAGAGATCAGGTCACGGATTTCTTTCTTAATCGTTTGTGGAACAATGCCGTGCTCTTCATTATAAGCCATCTGGATTTTCCGACGACGAGCTGTTTCATCGATGGCTTTTTGCATAGACTGGGTCATAGTATCTGCATACATGATGACGTGACCCTCACTATTACGGGCTGCACGACCGATGGTCTGAATGAGTCCACGCTCATTACGAAGGAAACCTTCCTTGTCGGCATCGAGAATAGCAACTAAACTTACTTCTGGAACATCAATCCCTTCACGAAGGAGGTTAATTCCGACCAAGACATCAAAAACACCCAAACGCAGGTCACGGATAATCTCTGTCCGCTCCAAAGTCTTGATATCCGAGTGCATATATTTGACCTTAATCCCCATTTCTTTGAAATAGTCAGTCAAGTCTTCAGCCATTTTCTTGGTCAAGGTTGTAATAAAGGTACGTTCGTTCTTTTCAACTCGGGCATTGATTTCACCTAAGAGGTCATCAATCTGCCCCATAGTTGGGCGTACTTCCACTTCTGGATCCAAAAGACCAGTCGGACGAATGATTTGCTCAATAACTGTGTCAGTCTGCTCATGTTCATAGTCACCTGGTGTCGCTGACACATAGACGATCTGGTGAACATGACTTTCGAACTCTTCACGACGAAGGGGACGGTTGTCTAGGGCAGAAGGTAAACGGAAACCATAATTAACCAACATTTCCTTACGAGAACGGTCTCCATTATACATGCCCTTAATCTGTCCCATGGTCATGTGGCTCTCATCTATCATAATCAAAAAATCATCAGGGAAGAAATCAAGAAGCGTATACGGAGGCTCTCCTTCGCTTCGTCCATCCATGTGACGGGAGTAGTTTTCGACACCATTTGTATAACCCATTTCACGGAGCATCTCAATATCATACTCCGTACGCTGTTTCAAACGCTGGGCTTCAAGGAGCTTACCTTCCTTCTCAAAGATAGCTAACTGCTCCTCCAACTCAGCCTCAATCTTAGCAATAGCTACTTCCATGT
>CABPWC010000080.1 GCA_902461025.1 uncultured Streptococcus sp. | reverse complement strand
CAATCAATTGGTTGAGTTTCAAGAAGAGTTCTGGCATAGCACCATAAGTACCACCAATACCAGCTTTAGCACCCATAAGACGACCACCGAGGAATTGTTCATCTGGACCATTAAAGACGATATGATCTTCGCCACCAAGACTAACAAAAGTTTGAATATCTTGAACTGGCATTGAAGAATTTTTAACACCAATCACACGTGGGTTCTTCAACATTTCTGTGTAAAGACTTGGAGTCAAAGCAACTCCTGCCAATTGAGGAATGTTATAGATAACATAGTCTGTATTTGGTGCTGCTGCACTGATGTCGTTCCAGTATTTTGCTACTGAGTACTCAGGCAAACGGAAGTAAATTGGAGGGATTGTTGCGATAGCATCTACTCCCAAGCTTTCTGCATGACGAGCAAGTTCGATACTGTCTTTCGTATTATTGCAAGCCACGTGAGCAATAATTGTCAATTTACCTTTAGCAACTGCCATGACTTCTTCCAAGATCAATTTACGGTCTTCTACACTTTGGTAGATACATTCACCTGAAGAACCGTTGACATAAAGTCCTTGAACACCTTTATCAATAAAGTATTGCACCAAAGCACGAGTACGTTCTGGGCTTACTTCTCCCTCATCATCATAACATGCGTAGAAGGCAGGAATGACACCTTCATATTTTTTTAAATCTGACATAGATTTCTCCTAAGATTTCTTTTTTCTGCTTTGAGCAGATGATTTTTTACTATTTTAGTATACACCTTGTAAAAAGCGCTTTCAATACATCCAAGCCACTTAGATTTTAATTTCTATTCATATCCCGTAGCTTTTCTTGTTTGAAAGTAGTTTCATATCGTTTTCAATCTGCTTGATATTTAGCAAACAATTTTTCCATTAATCCAGCTTGGCAAAAGGCAAGTAGACCAAAGCCAAAGAGTAGAAATGCTGAACCACCAAGCACTAGAGTAAAGCCTGATAGATAGAGAAGCATAATGATTAACAAAATAATCGCAAGCATCAAGAAGAACCAAACGAAGTTAAAACTTACCAAAAGTAAGCCCTTTTGGAGCACTTCTTTCCAAGTTAATTCATAGCGTGCAGCAATTGGATAGCTAGCCAACATAACTAGTGTTAAAAATATAAGAATTCCCAAACAAATAGCTTTAATGAGTTGAAAGGCAACACCAGTTTGACTCCAAAATAGTGATAAGTCAACCACGCTAATCAGAAAAATTCCTAGTTCCAACAAACCTAACTGGAGGCCTAATTTCAAATTTTGCTTAAAAGCTCTCATATACGTTTTAAAAACAGGAACTCGACGACTACCCTTAACTTCGAAGATTGTCTGATAGAGACTGATTTTTGCTACTCCGATTGTCACAATAGGCAAACAAGACACAACAAAGAGTAGGTTCACCGTCACAATATCTAAAACCTTCTCGCAAAAACGCATCAGAAAGTTATCCGTATCGAATGCCGCTTTTATCAATCCAGATCCTTTATGTGCCATTGTTTGCTCCTCCTAACTGACTAATCGATTAAAATTTTAAATAAATATTTGCGAACTGTATCTTCCATACCTGCATAACCGTTAGGCTGATGAGGTTCACCTGGGAAAAAGACTGCAAAATTGTGATAACCCAATAAAAGTGGGTATTGTTCATGACAATGAACAAAGCCGATATCGCTAGCTTCGTCAAAGGCTACAGCCTCGTCTTTTACACGAGAACCGTAACTAGAATATTCATGTCCTTCAACTAACAAATGCAAGTCTGCATAGTTTTTATGGTGCTCAAAGCGATCATTTTCTTCTTTGTTGAGAACATTTTCCTGTACAACTAAGAAGACCTTATCTCCATCAATATCGTATTTACCCAATTCAAAAGTATCTTTACGATGCTCATAGAGATAATCAATAGCCTTGTCCAGATTTGGGTGAATTCCCTTGTAAAAGCTAATGTTTTTTAAATCATCAAAAATCATAGTAATTTCCTTTACCTGATTGTTATCTTCAGACACAAAATGTCTAGCCAGTAAGTTTATAAGTGTCAAACAAAACTTCATGAAGTAACCAACTCCTCTCCATTTTGTCGACACTTATAATACTATATCGTTTTCAATAAATAGATTTTCCTATTCTCAATTAAAATTGAAGAGCAAACTAGGAAGCAATCCGCAGGCTGTACTTGAGTACGGCAAGGAGTCGCTGACGTGGTTTGAATTCAATTTTCGCAGAGTATTAACCTTTAACGGCTCCCATAGTAATACCTTGAGTGAAGGATTTTTGGAAGACAAGGAAGACTGTTACGATTGGCACCGCTGCAAGAGCAGCCCCTGCCATAATTAAACCATAGTTGGTTGCCATCTCAGCCTGCATAGTCGCAACCCCTAGTGAGATGGTCAAGTTGTTACGAGATGTCAACATAACCAACTGCATGAAGTAGTCATTCCATGTATTGATGAAGGTAAAGATTGCAAGAGCTGCAAATCCTGGTTTCACAATAGGGAAGGCTACGCTCCAGAAAGTACGAATCTCACCACATCCATCGATTTTAGCAGATTCGAGCAATTCTGTTGGAATGTTTTCACTGAACTGTTTCATGAGGAAGACCCCAAATGGCCATCCGATCAAAGGCAAGATAACCGCCCAAAGAGTGTCATGGATTCCCATGAAGTTGACGATACGTACCAATGGCACAAGGACAACTTGTTTTGGAAGAGCCATGGCAGCGATGAAGATTGCAAAGAGAATGCGTTGACCGTAGAAACGTTTCTTAGCCAATACATAACCTGCTAGGGATGAAGTTGCACAAACCAAGAACATAGTTACCAATGAAATGAAGACTGAGTTCCACATCCATTGCAAGGCTGGGTTTTGCACCATCAATTGTTGGAAGTTCTCCATTGTTGGAGCTTTAGGGAACCATTGTGGTGGAATCATAATGGTATCTGGTTGTGATTTGAATGCACCTGTCAAAATCCAGTAGAATGGAAAGATAAAGAGTACAGTCAATAAAAGCAAGAAGATGGTTGAAATAACAGTGAAGGCTGTTAAAGGTTTCTTTTGTGTAGATTGCATAGCTGTCTCCTTTCTATTAATATTCTACGTCGTTTCCAAGTACTTTAAATTGAACAAAGCTGACAATTGCGATCATAACTGCCAAGAATACACCAATAGTATTGGCATAGCCATATTCAGTCAATTGGAAGGCTTTTTCGTATAGGTAGTACATAAGTGTACTTGTTGAATAGTTTGGACCACCAGATGTCAACAACTGAATCAATGCGAAACATTGGAATGAGTTGATGGTTGTGATAATTGCGATATAAAGAGTTGTTGGAAGGAGGCTTGGCCATTTAATCTTCCAGAAAACTTGTAACTCAGTTGCTCCGTCGACACGCGCCGCTTCTACAAGTGAGTTATCAATATTACCCATTGCAGCGATGTAAAGGATGATTGGCTGACCAACTGAGGTTGTCAAAAGAATAATCATAATCGCCATCAAAGCCCAGTTTTTATCACCCAACCAAGAAATGTTTTGGCTAATGATATGGCTTGACTTAAGCACGAAATTCAAAATACCTGATAGAGGATCGTAGATCCATTTCCATACAACCGTTACGGCAACACTACCTGTTACAACAGGAAGGAAGAATACGAAACGATAGAAGGATCTAGCAACTGCATTTTGTTGGTAAGTTTGTGATGCCACAAATAGTGAGAAGAGTACAACGACTGGTACAGATCCGATAACTAAGATTACGGTATTAATCAAAGATTTTGTAAAGACAGGGTCTTTAAACATGCGGATGTAGTTGTCAAGTCCCACAAACTCAAAGCTAGTCATCGAGTAGTTAAAGAAACTAGTGATGAATCCCATGATCATTGGAGCTAGGACGAAGACGGTAAAGAAGATTAATACTGGTGCTAAGAAGGCATAAGAAACAATTGTTTCTCTCATGCGAATTTTATTGACTTTCACAGTCGGCACCTCACTTTCAAATAGTTTTTGTTTTTTTGATTGTTGTCTGACATTGATGTAAAATCAAAATGAAATTTTTTCCAAGAAAAGCCTATGTAAGAACTTCATTTTAATTTTGACCTGTCAGTTCCTTACATTTTTTAAACAAAACTCCCCCTTTTCGTACACAGATGTGCACAGGGAAAAGGGGGGATTTTACTTTTTATTTAGGGCTTATTATTTAGCTGCTTTTTTGATTGTTTCATTCGCTTTTTCAGTGAATGTTTTCAAAGCTGCAGCAGGTTCTTCGTCACCATTAGATACTGATTGAAGCATTGGGAACCATAGAGTTCTCATTTCAGCAAATCCGTCGATTGTGTTGTAGTATGGAGAGTAGTATTGAGTCCAACCACTGATAGTTTCCATACGTTTATCGTCGTAAAGTTTACCAAATGAAGTACGAACTGGGAAGGCACCTGTACGAACTACGTCTTTAGGACCCCACTCTTTATCATCAGCGATGAATTGGATGAATTTCTTAGCTGCAGCAATTTTCTTTTCATCCTTGTTGTTAAATACTGCAAATCCGTTTACAAGGTACTCAAGAGCTGGTTTGCCAGAATCAGATGGGAATGGAACTTCTACCACTTCAACTTTACTTGCTTCCAAAAGTTTAGCTTGGATACCGTTTTGAGCTGGTGCCCAAAGGATTGTGTATGATGTTTGACCGTTTGCAAAGTTTTGGATGTCTGCTCCACCGTCAAATTGTGAACCGTTGTTCAACAAACCGTCTTTAATCCAGCTAGCTGCTTTTTCAAGACCTTTGACGAATTTAGGATCATCAGTTGTATATTTTGTTACATCTTTATCTGTTACAGAAGCTCCATAAAGGTTTGCAATGAAGGCACGTGTTCCTTGGTCTCCCCCTTGACCAGAACTGAACAATGAACCTGGAGTGTATCCTTTGTCTTTAAGTGCTTTCAAGACTTTTTCAAAATCATCAGTTGTCCAACCTTCTTTAACAAGGTTAGCTACACCAGCATCTTCCAACATTTTCTTGTTCATAGCCATGTAGAATGGTGCAGAACTGATTGGATACATGTATGCTTTATCACCAGCCTTACTTGCTTGAATGATGTTTTCATTGTTAACATCTTTAACAAATTCATCTGTAAAGAGGTCATTCAATTCAGCTAATTTACCATTTTTACCGTAATTAATGATACGACCTGGTGCATCGAAAAGTACATCTGGAGCAGTTCCAGCTTCAATAGCTGTCGTGATTTTTTCTGGACCAGATTTGAAGTCGATTGTTTCTAGTTTAACTTTGATATCTGGGTTTGCTTTTTCGAAAGCTTCGATGATAGATTTTTCATAAGTTCCTACACCGTCACCAGATTTTTCTTGAGTGAAGACTGGGAAAGCCCACCAAGTGATTTCAGTTTGTCCTGCATCACTTGCAGCGTCTTTTTTAGCGTCTGATTTGCCACAAGCAGCAAGAGATAGGACAGCAGCACCCGCAAGTACTGTACAAGCTAGTTTTCTAAATTTCATTAGTATTCTCCTAAATGATGATAAGCGTATCCGAAACGGATAATGAGTATTGACAACTTTGTATACGTTTACATTTTGTTTTACTAATCAACCACTCTCCTCGTGTTTTAATTGTCTTATTTGAGACCCGCAACAAATCGTTCCGTGATCTCTTTTGGTCTAGTAATAGCGCCACCAACTACAATGCCTCGCACTCCGTAACCTAGGATTTGCTTAGCCTGTTCTGGTGTGTGAATCTTACCTTCTGCGATGACGTCTACTCCTGCATCACAAAGTTTCTTAATCAATTCAAAGTCTGGACCATCCACTTTCGGGCTGTAAGATGTGTAGCCTGACAAGGTTGTTCCAACAAAGTCAATTCCTGCTTCAACTGCTGTAAGCCCTTCTTCAAAGGTACTTGTGTCAGCCATCAAGAGTTGATTTGGGTATTTTTCTTTGATTTGACGGATGAATTCTTGAATTTCCAAGCCATCATGGCGTTCTCTCTTGGTACAATCAAGAGCAATCACCTCAATATCTAGAGCCGCTAGTTCATCAACTTCTTTCATAGTAGCAGTGATGAATGGTTCCTGTGGTGGATAATCACGTTTGATAATTCCGATAATCGGAAGATTTGTGACCTCTTTGATTTCCTTAATATCCCGAACACTATTTGCTCGGATACCGACTGCTCCACCCTGCTCAGCCGCTTTGACTAGCAAGGGCATTACACCTCCCGCTTCTGTATAAAGCGGTTCATGAGGAAGTGCCTGACAAGAAACGATGATTCCATCTTTAATCTGCTCAATCAAAGCTTCTTTACTGATCTGTGGCATCTACTTTCCTCCTTTTCTTTTTTCTTATGAGCCTATTATATATCATTTTTAAAGCGCTTTCAATAACTTGTACTAGAATAGATTGAAGTTTCAAAACAATTTTATGAAACAGAATCTCCTGAAAGTAGTTTCAGGGAGAAATTCCCGACTTTGAATCGCCTTCCATCCGCTTATTTTCACTAGAATCTTCGCTTTCTGCAAATAAAGAGCCTGTAACGAATGAACGTTACAGACCCTTCTAATATAAGTCTAAACCTTTTTTATAGAGACTTTTTAGATTCAATGTTGCCATTAATCTTCTTTTTTCTTAGCCATTCCAAACAAGCCGAGAAGCATTCCAACCATTCCTACAGATACTAGAGGAGTAGAAACCTCACTTCCTGTTGCAGGGAGAGTTGGTTGTTGTGGTTGAGCTGCTGGAGCTTGATATGTCTTGTCTTGCTGTGCTACTAAAGTGACAAGCGGTTTTTCTTCAACCTTATATTCCGGAAGTTCGTTTTTGGCTGCTTCGACTGCATTTACTCCGCCTGTGAATTCTGGAAGTTCATGCTTAAGGGCTTGAACGGCATTTGCTCCACCTGTGAATTCTGGAAGCTCATTCTTGAGCGCTTCAACTGC
>CABPWC010000079.1 GCA_902461025.1 uncultured Streptococcus sp. | reverse complement strand
AACTGCAAATTCATGAGGGTAGATATATTGTTCACCAACACGAAATTCTCTTTTAGTCAAAGGACGATGGATAGGATATTCAGCCTCCAGCAGTTTTTGGTGGAGCTGAGGGACATCCTTGATGCCAAAGGAAATATTGACACCGCGTCCGAAAGGATAAGTCAATTGGGCTAATTCTTCTGTACTGCCTTCTTCTAGCATAAGTTGGCAGTCTTCAAGCGAGAGGAAGAGAAATTTCTCCTCTGGACGCTCGTATTCGACAGAGAATCCCAGCAAGTCGCAGTAGAAGTGGCGTGACTTTTCGATGTCGGATACTACAAATTCAGGAATGACAGCTTGATAGTCCATTAGCTTTCTCCTTACAGTTCAATCTCCAATACAATCGGTGTGTGGTCTTGGCGTGGACCTGAGTCGATCATGTCTGACTTGATAACCTTACCTGCTACACGATTACTTGTGAGCCAGTAGTCGATTCTCCAGCCTGTATTGTTGATTTTTGAAGTCTTGCTGCGTTGTGCCCACCAAGTGTAGCGTTCTGGAACGTCTCCATGGATATGGCGGAAGGTATCTGTAAATCCTTTGGCTAAAAGGTTTGTAAATCCTTCACGTTCTTCGTCCGTGAAACCTGGTGAACGACGGTTGCTGGCTGGGTTGGCTAGGTCAATTTCCTTGTGGGCAACGTTGTAGTCCCCAGTTGCTAGGACAGGTTTTTGCTGGTCTAGTTCAGCCAAATATTCTGCATATTTGACATCCCAGACTTGACGTTCTTCCAAACGTTTGAGGCCATCTCCAGCATTAGGAGTATATACTTGAGTCACAAAAAATGTGTCAAATTCTAAAGTAATGATACGGCCTTCCGAGTCCATGGTAGAAGGAGCACCGATTTCTGGAAAGCTGATGCTTGGAGTCAGTTCTTTCTTATAGAGGAACATAGTTCCAGCATAGCCTTTACGAGCAGGTTCTTGAGAGGAACGCCAAGTATTTTCATATCCAGGGAAGAGTTCTTCTAACACCTCGAGATGTTTTTTAGTAGGCCCTGTAGCTGAAAGCTTGGTTTCTTGGATGGCAATGATATCAGCGTCTTCGGCTACCAAGGTTTGTAGGACATCTTGTGATAATTTGGCACGCGCAGAGTCGCTCGTCAATGCTGCATTGAGGGAATCAATATTCCATGAGATCAATTTCATAATGTTTACCTTTTCATTCAGATTATAGACAATATTATACCAGAAAAAGAAGTATTTCCCCAGCGTATAGTTTGAAAAATCCAGGTCATTCCTATATAATAAAGAATGATTTATGTAAAGGATTGAAAATAAATGAAATGTTACTCCTTTGAGTATCTTTATCGCTGAATATGACAAAGTTTAAGTTAGTGTCATCACCTATGAATAGGAAAAACCTGAGGTAGTCGCCTCAGGTTTCCATTTGTCATTAGAAAGGAATTTTATGTCCATCATCCAAAAACTCTGGTGGTTTTTTAAATTAGAAAAACGCCGTTACCTAGTTGGAATCGTAGCTTTGGTTTTGGTTTCTGTACTAAACCTCATCCCACCTATGGTCATGGGGCGCGTGATTGATGCCATTACTTCGAGACGATTAACACAAGATGAGCTCCTGCTTCATCTCTTTTATCTCCTGCTGGCAGCTTTCGGGATGTACTATCTGCGTTACGTTTGGCGCATGTATATCCTAGGAACCTCCTACCGACTTGGACAAATCATGCGTTCAAGACTATTTGAGCACTTTACAAAAATGTCGCCTGCTTTTTATCAGAATTATCGAACAGGGGATTTGATGGCTCACGCAACCAATGATATCAATGCTCTGACTCGTCTAGCAGGTGGTGGTGTCATGTCGGCGGTGGATGCGTCTATCACGGCCTTGGTGACTCTGCTGACTATGCTCTTTAGCATTTCTTGGCAGATGACCTTGGTTGCCATTCTGCCTTTGCCATTTATGGCCTATGCGACTAGTCGTCTGGGGAGAAAGACCCATAAGGCTTTCGGAGAATCACAAGCAGCCTTTTCTGAACTCAATAATAAGGTTCAAGAATCTGTATCGGGTATCAAGGTAACTAAGTCCTTTGGTTATCAATCCGATGAGTTGGCATCTTTCCAGGAAGTCAATTATTTGACCTTCCAAAAGAATCTGCAAACCATGAAATATGATAGTCTCTTTGACCCCATGGTTCTACTCTTTGTTGGTTCTTCCTATGCCTTAACTCTCTTAGTCGGTGCCTTTATGGTGCAAGCGGGACAAGTAACCGTTGGTAATCTTGTCACCTTTATCTCTTACTTGGATATGTTGGTCTGGCCCTTGATGGCTATTGGTTTCCTCTTTAATATTACTCAAAGAGGGAAGGTTTCTTATCAACGAATTGAGAGTCTTTTGTCCCAAGAGTCACCTGTAAAAGATCCAGAATCTCCAATTAACGGGATTGAAAATGGGCGCTTAGACTATGCCATTGATCGTTTTGCCTTTGAAGACGAAGAGACGCTGAGAGATATACATTTTAGTCTCGAAAAAGGGGAAACCTTGGGCTTGGTTGGGCAAACTGGTTCAGGGAAAACTGCCTTGATCAAATTGCTCCTACGAGAGTATGACGTTGACCAAGGAGCTATTTATCTAAATGGTCATGACATTCGAGCCTATCGACTAGCTGACTTACGAAGTTTGATGGGATACGTCCCACAGGACCAATTTCTCTTTGCTAGTTCCATCTTAGACAATATTTGTTTTGGAAATCCCGACCTACCTTTCTCTGCAGTAGAGAAAGCAACTAAGCTGGCTCAAGTCTATCAAGACATTAAAGCCATGCCTGAGGGATTTGATACAGTTATCGGGGAAAAAGGTGTCAGTCTATCTGGTGGGCAAAAGCAGCGTCTGGCAATGAGTCGGGCTATGATTTTAAATCCTGATATCTTGATTTTAGATGATTCCTTGTCAGCTGTGGATGCTAAGACAGAGTTCGCAATCATCGATAATCTCAAGGAAACTCGCAAAGATAAAACGACTATCATCACTGCCCATCGTCTCAGTGCAGTTGTTCATGCAGATTTGATTTTGGTCATGCAGGATGGTCGCATCATTGAACGAGGTAGGCATGAAGACTTACTAGCCTTGGATGGTTGGTATGCCCAAACCTACCAGTCTCAACAGTTAGAAATGAAAGGAGAAGAAGATGCGGAATAAACAAGAACAATGGTCTGTATTGAAGCGTTTGTTGTCTTATCTTAAGCCCTATAGTCTCCTCACCTTTTTAGCCCTTGCTTTTCTCCTTGCGACGACTGTTGTTAAGAGTATTATCCCCTTGGTTGCTTCGCACTTTATCGACCAGTATCTAAACAACCTGAATCAGCTTGCTGTTACAGTTTTGTTGGTTTACTATGGTCTCTACATTCTTCAAACTATTGTCCAATATGTGGGGAATCTCCTTTTTGCGCGCGTGTCCTACAGCATTGTTAGAGATATCCGACGTGATGCCTTTGCCAATATGGAGAAGCTAGGCATGTCTTACTTTGATAAAACGCCTGCAGGTTCCATCGTTTCTCGCTTGACCAATGATACTGAGACTATCAGTGATATGTTTTCGGGGATCTTATCTAGCTTTATCTCGGCAGTCTTTATATTCGTGACGACCCTTTATACCATGTTAGTTCTGGACTATCGTCTGACTGCTTTAGTCTTGCTCTTCCTACCTTTGATTTTCCTTTTGGTCAATCTCTACCGTAAAAAAACGGTCAAGGTCATTGAAAAAACTAGAAGTCTACTGTCAGATATTAACAGTAAGCTGGCAGAAAATATCGAAGGAATTCGTATTATTCAAGCCTTTAACCAAGAAAAACGCCTGCAAGAAGAGTTTGATGAGATAAACCAAGAACACCTAGTCTACGCTAACCGTTCAGTAGCCTTGGATTCTCTCTTTTTACGTCCAGCTATGAGTTTGTTGAAGCTGTTGGGCTATGCAGTTTTGATGGCTTATTTTGGCTATCGTGGTCTTTATCTAGGAATAACGGCAGGAACTATGTATGCCTTTATCCAGTACATCAACCGTCTCTTTGATCCGCTCATCGAGGTAACGCAAAACTTTTCTACTCTTCAGACATCCATGGTGTCAGCAGGTCGTGTCTTTGCACTCATCGATGAGACCAACTATGAACCGGTCCAAGAAAATGGTCAGGCTGAGATTCAAGAGGGAAATATCCGCTTTGAGCATGTGTCCTTCTCTTATGATGGAAAACACCAAATTCTAGATGATATTTCCTTTACTGTCAATAAAGGTGAAACCATTGCCTTTGTCGGGCATACAGGATCTGGGAAATCTTCTATTATCAATGTTCTCATGCGTTTTTATGAATTCCAGTCAGGTCGGGTTCTCCTAGATGGTGTGGATATTCGTAAGTATAGTCAAGAGGAGCTGAGAAAAAACATCGGTTTGGTTCTACAGGACCCCTTCCTCTATCATGGGACCATTAAGTCCAATATCGCCATGTACCAAGATATCAGCGATGACCAAGTCAAGGCTGCAGCAGAATTTGTCGATGCAGATTCCTTCATTCAGGATCTTCCTTTAGGTTATGATGCTCCTGTATCTGAGCGTGGTTCGAGTTTTTCAACTGGTCAACGTCAGCTTCTTGCCTTTGCTAGAACTGTTGCCAGTCAACCTAAAATCCTAATTTTGGATGAAGCAACAGCCAATATCGACTCTGAAACAGAAGCTCTGGTCCAAAATTCTCTAGCCAAGATGAGACAAGGTCGGACAACCATTGCCATCGCCCATCGCCTTTCTACCATCCAAGATGCTAATTGTATCTATGTTCTTGATAAGGGACGTATCATCGAAAGTGGAACCCACGAGGAACTCCTAGCATTAGGTGGAACCTATCACAAGATGTATAGTTTGCAGGCAGGGGCTCTTTCCTAGGGAAGAATTCCTTTAAAACACAGATTTCTTGCACTGCCTCTTTCATTTTGTGGTATAATGTAGAATGTTAATAAAGATTATATATAAAAAACAGAGGAGAATGTGCATGCTGAAATGGGATGAACTACCTCAAGAAATGCAATTGAGTGAGGTAAAACCATATTACCAGCTTGTGTCTAGAAGAAAAGGCTCACTGATTCTCAAGCGTTGTCTAGATTTGTTCCTAGCCTTAGTCTTGTTAATCTTGACCTCACCCTTATTTCTGATTCTAAGCATTTGGATCAAGCTAGATAGCAAGGGTCCAGTTATTTACAAGCAAGTGCGGGTAACCCAGTACAACCGACATTTCAAGATTTGGAAATTCCGGACTATGGTAACGGATGCGGACAAGAAAGGAAGCCTGGTAACTTCTGCAAATGACAGCCGTATCACAAAAGTTGGAAATTTCATTCGACGTGTCCGTTTGGATGAATTGCCGCAACTGGTAAATGTCCTCAAAGGAGAGATGTCCTTTGTGGGAACTCGTCCAGAAGTACCACGCTACACAGAGCAATATAGCCCTGAAATGATGGCGACCTTGCTCTTACCTGCAGGGATTACTTCTCCTGCAAGCATTAACTATAAAGATGAGGATGCCATCATCAGTCAAATGACTGCAAAAGGTATGACTGTTGACCAGGCTTATGTGGAAAGAGTCCTTCCAGAGAAAATGCACTTTAACTTAGCCTACCTACGTGATTTTAATTTCTTCGGAGATATCAAGATCATGTTCCAGACTGTAGTTGAAGTTTTAAAATAAAGTAGTCACAAGAGTGAATACAGTAAAAGGAGTAAATCAATGACAAAGTATAATATTCCATTTTCACCACCCGATATTACCGAAGCTGAAATTGCTGAAGTAGCTGATACCCTTCGTTCTGGTTGGATCACAACAGGTCCAAAGACAAAAGAATTAGAGCGTCGTCTGTCCGTCTATACTCAAACGCCTAAGACAGTCTGCCTCAACTCTGCAACAGCAGCTCTTGAATTGATCTTGCGCGTGCTTGAAGTAGGGCCTGGTGACGAAGTCATCGTTCCAGCTATGACTTATACAGCATCATGTAGTGTTATTACTCACGTAGGTGCGACACCAGTTATGGTTGATATCCAAGAAGATACCTTTGAAATGGACTATGACAAGCTTGAGCAAGCTATCACTGAGAAGACTAAAGTTATCATCCCAGTTGAACTTGCAGGGATTATCTGTGACTATGACCGTTTGTTCCAAGTTGTAGAAAAGAAACGTGACCTCTTTACAGCTGCTAGCAAGTGGCAAAAGGCCTTTAACCGTATTGTGATTGTTTCTGATAGTGCCCATGCTTTAGGTTCAACCTACAAGGGACAACCAGCCGGTTCAATCGCTGACTTCACATCATTCTCTTTCCACGCTGTCAAGAACTTTACAACTGCTGAGGGAGGAAGTGCTACTTGGAAAGCTAATCCAGCTATTGACGATGAAGAAATGTACAAGGAATTCCAGATCCTATCTCTTCATGGTCAAACAAAAGATGCTCTTGCTAAGATGCAACTGGGTTCATGGGAATACGATATCGTAACTCCTGCCTACAAGTGCAACATGACAGATATCATGGCTTCACTTGGTCTGGTTCAGCTAGATCGTTATCCTGCTTTACTACAACGTCGCAAGGACATCGTGGATCGCTATGACCGTGGATTTGCGGGGACTCGCATTCATCCATTGGCTCATCAGACAGACACTGTTGAATCTTGTCGCCACCTTTACATTACCCATGTAGAAGGTGCGAGTCTCGAAGAACGCAATCAAATTATCCAAGAATTGGCTAAGGCAGGAATTGCAAGTAACGTCCATTACAAACCGCTTCCGCTTTTGACAGCCTATAAGAATCTTGGTTTTGATGTAGCAAACTTTCCTAAAGCTTATGCCTACTTTGTAAACGAGATTACACTACCGCTTCACACGAAATTAACAGATGAAGAAGTGGATTATATCATTGAGACCTTTGTCAGAGTTTCCGAACAAATTCTTGCTTCTTCAAAAAACTAATAAAAAAATTAGTAAAAAATGAACGAAAACGGTTGACAAAGGAAAAACAATAACATATAATTAACTCAACAAATCAGAAAAGTAGTTATTTTTGATCTTCAGGGAGCCTGTGGTTACTGCGAACAGGTGGTTGGAACTAGTGAAATTGGGCTGATTTTAAAAATGAATTTGAAACAATGAAAATTCGGTAGGCACACCTTACAGTGCAACTTGTTGTTAGACAAGGCAGAGATGTAAAGGGGATA
>CABPWC010000078.1 GCA_902461025.1 uncultured Streptococcus sp. | reverse complement strand
TTGATAAAAAATATACTTATTGGCAATCTAATTTGATTGTAGGATCAATTTGGGGGATTTGGCACCTGCCTTTATGGTTTATAGTAGGAGAAAGTCATCAAGGATTTCCTTTTATTTTATTTTTTATATATACGTTATTTTTAAGTTTTGTTTTAGGGCTTCTTTACCGTCAAACGAAATCTGTCGGTTACTGCATATTATTTCATGCGTTCGCAAATTTGTTAAATCTCTATTTTGTGCTGAAGATTAATCTTATTTTTATTATCATTTTTATTGCTTATTTAATTTATACAATATTGGCGAGTAATAGAATTAGTAAGGAAAAGAATTTGTATCCAAAATAACTGGCTATACTCTAGAAAGTGAAGGTGATTTTGTTCAAGGTTATATAGTAGAAATAACAAAAATCTATATGAAAGGTTTAGAGTAAATATGAGTCTCTTATTTGAAGAATTTAAAACCATTTGTTTCCATTTAAATCGAGTCGGAATTACACCGACACTGATGGGCTCTTTGGGATTTGAGTTTAGAACGAAAGAAAATTGGGAGCCGTCTGACATTGACATTCATGTCCCTGGTGACCCTAGAGGTTGGGAAGCACCTGATCATCTCAGAATTTATGACTGGGACAAGATAATGAAAGTGATGAAAGACTTAGGCTACGTCTTAATAGATATTCATGAGCATGAATTCCAAAAGGATAGAGTGAGTGTTGAATTTGGAAGTATCGATTCCTTACCTGATTTTGCAGGAGTTTCGGAATCGGATATAGAGCTTATTCACATTGAAGGCATCACTTTTCGTCTTCCAAGTATGGAGCAGTATCTAAGTATTTACAAAGCTTCTTCTCAAGACTCCTATCGAAATGATCACAATAACAATAAAGATTTTAAAAAAATCGAGTGGCTGGAAAGACATTTGTAAATTATCATATGAAAAGTAGTAAGTTGTAAGACTGGCTGCTATGTTATTTTTATTGCTTATTTGATTTATACGATATTGGCTAGTAATAGAATTAGTAAGGAAAAAATATTTTAAATTTTTGATCAACTTAACTATTATCGAAAGTAACGATTGATGTATTTAGATCACTGCTTCTTTAAACAGATTAAACAAGGACGTATCTATTGAAAGTCTCACAGTAAGGAGTTTATATATGAAATTCCATGAATTTGGTGATAAGAATTTGCCTCCTATCTTACTGATACATGGTGGTGGCAGTTCTTGGTGGAATTATCTTCGTCAAGCACGAATCTTGTCAGAAGAATACCGTGTTATTCTACCCACTTTGAATGGCCACGGCGAGGAATATCAACTTGATTATGTTTCTACTGAAGATTCTGCTTTGGAGATTCTAGACTATATCAAAGCAAACTGTGGTGGGAAATTGTTTGCAATAGGTGGCGTTTCACTTGGTGGTCAAATTGCTATGGAGCTTTTGTCCTTAGATGGCGAAATTGCTGAGAAGGCTATTATAGACGGAAGCCTCTGTATTCCTCAACCAGGGTTAGCTAAACTCAGCATCTTTCTAGTATCACTATTTGGTAAACTGATGTTCAGTAAATTCTCTTGTAAACTTCAATTAAGCATGATGAACAAACTCTATCCTAAACTGGCTTATCCTGAGGAAATAAAAGCTTATTATTTGGAGGATTTACCAAGGACACCTATCAAAACATTGGTGAGTATTTACAAAACCTATATGGGACGTTACAAGCTGAAGGAGACGATTTCTGCTAGTAAGGCTCAGGTTCTGTATCTCTATGGTGAAAAAGAATTGAACGGTGTGAAAGCATCAGCAGAATTATTTCAGCAGCTACATCCCAACACGATCCTGTATGAAGCAAAGGGCTACAACCACGGCTATTTATCGGCTTACCTGCCTCAAGAATGGATTGATTTGGTTGAGCCGTTTTTAAAGAATGATCCATTGGAAATCTGATATGCTGTAAGGAGGAATCTTATGCTAGGAGCAATAGTTGGAGATATTGTAGGTTCTGTTTATGAATGGGACAACATTAAAACGAAAGACTTTCCATTATTTCGTGAGGATTGTTTTTTCACTGATGATACGGTTATGACCTGTGCCGTTGCAGAAGCAATTATGAATGGCGGTCAGAAGGATGACTTTATTGATGCCATGAAGAAGTATGGTAGGATGTATCCTGATGCTGATTATGGGGCTCGATTTGATAGATGGATTAGGAGTGAGAATCGTGAGCCATACAATAGCTTTGGCAATGGCTCTGCCATGCGTGTTTCTCCCTGTGCTTGGATCATGGATTGTGGCTTTTGTGCACGAACAGGTTGCTGGCCATCTAGCAGAGCTTTTGCCCGCCTTTCTGCAGAGGTGACTCATAATCATCCCGAAGGGATTAAGGGAGCTATGGCGACGTCTGATGCTATCTTTATGTGTCGATATTACTTTGGGGGCTACTGTAGTGACTACGGGCAACCAATCAATGATAACCCTATAGAGTGTAAGAGACGTATCAAGGAGCGTATAGAGAAGGAGTATGGGTATAATCTTTCTCAATCACTAGACGAAATTCGGCCTAGCTATCGTTTCAATGAAACCTGTCAGTATACAGTACCTCAGGCCATCATTGCATTTCTTGAAAGTAGGGATTTTGAAGATGCGATTCGAAATGCGATTTCTCTTGGCGGAGATAGTGATACTCTCGCTGCCATCACAGGAAGTATAGCCGAAGCAGCTTATGGTATTCCTGATTGGATTAAGAAAAAAGCCTATACCTATCTAGATGAGCCTTTGAAAGAGGTGCTCAGACGGTGGGAGAAAGAAGTTTCAATATCATAACGGATACTAACTAGTCAGTATTAAACTCTAAAAATAAGATTAAGGAAGTTGAGCAAATACTAGGGTAAAGAGTTATCACCTTTTGAGAAGAAAAGGCAGAATCAAACTTAACCAAGTCATGAGCTTGACCCCTGAAAAACAGCAAAGCGACGAGATAACAAATAATCTCGTCGCTTTTTTCTTTTAAATTAATGGTGTAATTAATCCATTTTGCTTTATTCAGCTATTTACTCAGATTTTTGTTTATTCATTAGTAAAATGCATGTTAGTACTGCTATACAAGTTAGCAGAATCAAATACCATAGATTTGCAAGTCGAAGCCCTTTATCTAACATCAAACGGTATCCCCAATAAGCCGGAAAAACATGGCCTATTACTTGAAGAAAATCAGGTAGCAAACTAATTGGAAACATAATCCCTGAAAGCATAATTGAGGGTAAAAATACAAGTTGCGCTATCATGGTCAGCTTTGCTTGATTATTAACAGTAAGGCCCAGTATACTTCCGATACTCAACGATACAAAAATGTAGATGGCAAGCGCGAGAAAGAATAAAAGAAATTGACTTGGTAGATTTGCTTTAAATAAAATTGGAGCAAGTAGTAGGATCACCATACAGGTAATCATCAAATGAATAAAGGCAGAGAGAACCATTGTCACCAATCCTAAATGAATAGGCACACCATTTGCTTTATAAATCTTTTTTATGTCGCTTCCGTATGTTTCAATCAAGGAAGGCGGTAAACCGAGAAAGGCTCCCATTGAAACACTCATGACTATCATTGACTGTATAAGTGTGCTACCCATTTCAGGCATAACGAAAGTAAAAATACCACCCATGAGAAGAAAGAAAATAAGCGGTACAATATAGTAAGTAACCAAGAGAGACTTACTTCGTATGTCCAATTTCCACTGTAATGTTAGGCTATATAAAAAACTATTCATTCCGAACCCCTCCTTGCCATTTCGATGAAATGCTGCTCCAGTGTGCCACGATCAACCTTGATATCCAATATCTGGATATTTTTTTGTTTGCATTCTTCCAATAATGAAATTAAGCTATCCTCGATCGTATCTGTTTCATATGTATCCTCCCCTTCCTGGGTCTTTAAATGGATGAAATATTTTCTTCCAAGTTTTTCTGTCAGTTCTGAAGGAGTACCACAAAAAACGATCTTACCACTATTCAAAATGGCAATGCGGTCACATAGGGTTTCAACTTCGGCCATATCGTGGCTTGCCAAGACGATTGTCTTTTCCTGTGATTTGAGCTTTCGGATTTGTTCATGGAGAGATAGTCGTCCTTCAACATCAAGTCCCGCTGTCGGTTCATCGAGAAAAATAATATCTGGATTACTGATAAGTGCAAGAGCAAGATGTAATCTTCTTTTTTGGCCAGTTGATAATTCTATGTATTGCGACTCTTCAATTTCTTTTATGCCAAGGGACTTTAGCATAATATCATCAATGTGTGTATGATTCCATTTTGCAAAGAGTTTTATGGCTTCCATCGGTTTGATGTGAGCGGGTAGAGAGGAGGACTGTAGTTGAATTCCGGTTTTCCCGTTTACAACTATCTTGCCTTCATCATATTTTCTCAGACCTTCGATACATTCAAGCGTTGTTGTTTTACCAGCTCCGTTTACTCCGAGCAGAGCAAATATTTCTCCTTGTTTGATTTGAAAATCGAGGCCTCTAAGAACCAATTTGCTACCATAACTTTTCTTTAATCCAGAAATCTTTATCGCGTCTTTCATGGTTCCACCTCCTCAAAGGGATTTGTTCCAAGCCTTGAAAAATAGACTTGTAGGGCGGGTCCTATATAGTCATTGACGATTTTTTGCTTTTCTTCCCAAGCGTTTGAGGCTGTGTCGATAGTACCAACTTCCATCAACTTAGGAAGCATGCTCATATCACCATTCGTAAACTCCATAATCAAGCCCCAGTATTCTTTCACAACCTGTTGGCTTTGTTCGCTTTCAGCTGGTACGTCTTCTTTTTGAAGCTCTACGATTTGATCACTTAGGCGGTTCAATCTGTCCATAAAGTCAAGTCCACTTTTCTTGTCAAATCGACTGCGTATCTGGTCGAGTGTATCATCATCAAAGCGCTTGATAAGAGAGTAGGAGTCATTCTTCATCTGTAGATTGACGATGATGTCTGCATACTTCTTAAAATTGACTGTCTGTATTTGTAAAACTTCTGCCTTTAACTGCTCTATTGCGACCAAGGAATCCTTAAGTTGTTCAATATTTTTACGAATAGTATCTGCTTGCTCTGTAAGAGCATTGGCAACATCATCAGGTGTTTTCAAAGAGATCAAACGCCCCTTTATATCCTTGAGAGAAAAACCTAATGATTTTAAAGACAATATCTGATGGAGTAGCACTACGTCTTTATCGGTATAAAGCCTGCGACCTCCCTCACTTTCTGCCGATGGGGAAAGCACCCCTTCTTCATCATAGTATTGTAAAGTACGGACGGTAACCCCCATTTTCTTAGCAAGTTCCCCAACTGTCATAAATCCTTCCGGTATTGCTCTGTATTTAGCCATCATTACCCACCTCCTCATACTAATTATACATCGTTACGTAAGGTCATGAACAAGCGCTTTATAAAAATTATTGATTAACGATTTTTCTATCGACCTCATACAGTTAATATAATTAAAAATGCTTGTAGAAACACCTATTTTAAGGTGACAAAAAGGATTTGAAAGAGAAGTCCCAAAACAATTACTTGCATTTAGTATATCTTTTTGCTTTGTTCAATGATTGGTGCTATAATGTAGTTAAAAAGTAAAGAAAACATAGGAGATAGATGATGAATACAATGTATATTATCGTAGGATTTGTTGTTTTTTGGTTCTTGCTATTTGTTGTTTTTATGATTGCAAATGGTAATAGAAAGAAAAAAGCTGTTAGCTTTGTTAGTGATAATAGTGATAAAGCTATTGTTCATTTATACTGTTCAAAAACTAAAATTAATGGACAGAATCTTGCTGACTTTAATCCAATAACTGGAGAAAACCTAGAAAAGGTAGTTGCTTTAGTTCCAGGGAGATATACAATTGAGGGCGTTTATAAAACGACTGAGACTCGACTGAATCAAACAATCAATATCAAATCAGAAAATATCAGTATGGATCTTGACTTGGAGGCTGGGACCACCTATTCAATAGCTATGTACCTATACTCTCCTGAAGAAAGACAAGAGTATGAGAATGGCAAAACTGATGAAGTTGTTTTGAGTGTTCCGTTAACCATTGTCGTGGGTAGTGATTTCATCAAAGCATACATTATTTGCTACAAAGAAAAATGATTATCTAAGAGGCTGGGCTTAAGTTTGTTACTGGCCTCTTTTCTAAAATTAAGTCAAGCTATGAGCAGTATCATTTTGTCAAGTAGGCTTGCTAATTAATCCAAATTTATGTGGGAGATAAATATTATGAAAAAGAGTACCTATAATCTATTAACTAAGATTCCTATATACGGAGTTTTATTAAAACAATCGAGTAAAGGTGAGATGAGGCTATGCAGTCCATTCCTTCAAGATTTGGCGGAAGAAGGGATTAGACCAATTGAAATTTATGAACTTCTAGAAGAGAAATATCCATGTGAAGTGGTAACAAGAGATCGTTTTTATGAAGGTTATAATAAAATACTTGAATTAAAGTTTAAGAAGGAGATTGACAAAATTTAATGTCTTACTTTTATTTTTCAACAGTAGTACCACCTGAGAATGAGTAATAACGTAAAAATGATCAGAATTAATAGAAACAGTTAAGATTTGAGGATGATAGATGATTATATTGGAATTGTACCAAAATGATTTTTCTAAAGATTTAGTCGTGTTTGATTCTTTAGAGGAGGGGAAAGCCTTTGTAGCTCAAATCCCTGGATATACTTTAGAAACAGAAGATGAGTTTGAAGTTGAGTATTTTAACCCTAAACACTTGCCCGATTATATGGAAATTGTCTTCAATGGAAATATTATCCCTTTATCTAGATTTTCGTTTGAACCCGAAGAAAATGTTGAGATTATTTGGAAAGAGATTTCGAATCTGTCCCTTAAAAATGATAAAGTAATCGAAGGCGCTACAAAAATAGATGCATATGTCGTGAATAACGATGAAGTGAAAGATTATGTCGAAGCACGAGAAGCAAACTTCCGCAAGGCAAAAGCATTCCTAGAAAACAAAGGGTATGAAGTTGACAGAAGCTTTTTCGGAAGTGAAGACGGCGAAGCGATTGTCTACAGAAAACGCGACACCGAAGATTGGCACTTCTTATGCCACTTAGACTCGCTGTTTGTAGAGATTGAAGATGTCGAAGAATATGTGAAAGAAGCGATGGAAGATATTCAATAGTCAAACAAAGTTCTTTGTGAGTGTATGCCACTGCTTGAGTAGACGGATTGAGCAGTAAAGAGAAACATCTAGCACTATCTAGCTTCTTAAGGAGAAATATC
>CABPWC010000077.1 GCA_902461025.1 uncultured Streptococcus sp. | reverse complement strand
AGGTGATGCCTCCGGCTATCTATGCACCTCTGATTGCCAAAGAGCAGGTCAAGGACATGAAAGAACTCCAAACCATTATCAAGAGTTTGATAGAGGTTGGAGATCGTCTCGGCAAGCCCGTTCTTGCGACAGGAAATGTCCACTATCTCGAACCCGAGGATGAAATTTATCGTGAAATCATCGTCCGCAGTCTAGGTCAGGGGGCTATGATTAACCGAACTATCGGCCATGGAGAAGCTGCCCAACCAGCTCCGCTACCAAAGGCACATTTTAGAACAACCAATGAAATGTTGGATGAGTTTGCCTTTCTAGGGGAAGATTTGGCTCGCAAGATTGTCATTGAAAATACCAATGCCTTGGCAGAAATCTTTGAACCTGTGGAAGTTGTAAAGGGTGATTTGTACACACCTTTCATTGACAAAGCCGAAGAAACAGTTGCTGAATTAACCTATAAAAAAGCCTTCGAAATCTATGGAAATCCACTACCAGATATCGTTGATTTACGGATTGAAAAAGAATTGACCTCTATTTTGGGGAATGGTTTCGCTGTGATTTATCTGGCTTCGCAGATGCTAGTGCACCGTTCCAACGAACGGGGTTACTTGGTTGGTTCCCGTGGGTCTGTTGGATCCAGTTTCGTAGCGACCATGATTGGGATTACCGAGGTCAATCCTCTTTCTCCTCACTATGTCTGTGGTCAGTGTCAGTACAGTGAGTTTATCACAGATGGTTCTTACGGTTCAGGATTTGATATGCCCAATAAGGACTGTCCAAATTGTGGTCACAAGCTCAGTAAAAATGGTCAGGATATTCCTTTCGAGACCTTCCTTGGTTTTGATGGGGACAAGGTACCCGATATCGATTTGAACTTCTCAGGGGAGGATCAGCCGAGTGCCCACTTGGATGTCCGTGATATCTTTGGAGAAGAATATGCCTTCCGTGCCGGAACGGTAGGTACAGTGGCTGCCAAGACAGCCTATGGATTTGTCAAGGGTTACGAGCGTGACTTTGGTAAGTTCTACCGTGAGGCAGAGGTGGAGCGCCTCGCTCAAGGAGCTGCTGGTGTCAAACGGACAACTGGTCAGCACCCGGGGGGAATCGTAGTTATCCCTAACTATATGGATGTCTATGACTTTACTCCAGTGCAGTATCCTGCCGATGATGTCACAGCTGAATGGCAGACAACTCACTTTAACTTCCACGATATCGACGAGAACGTCCTCAAGCTCGATGTTCTTGGACATGATGATCCAACTATGATTCGCAAGCTCCAGGACTTGTCAGGCATTGATCCAAATGATATTCCAATGGATGATCCAGATGTCATGGCCCTCTTCTCGGGTACAGATATCCTGGGAGTGACACCTGAACAAATCGGGACCTCAACCGGTATGCTTGGTATTCCAGAGTTTGGAACCAACTTCGTTCGCGGAATGGTGGACGAAACCCATCCGACGACCTTTGCGGAGTTGCTTCAGCTTTCTGGATTGTCTCACGGTACCGACGTATGGTTGGGAAATGCCCAAGACTTGATCAAGGCTGGAATTGCGGACCTATCAACCGTTATCGGATGTCGGGATGACATCATGGTTTACCTCATGCACGCTGGCCTAGATCCAAAGATGGCCTTTACTATCATGGAGCGTGTGCGTAAGGGATTGTGGCTTAAAATCTCAGAAGAAGAGCGCAATGGTTATATCGAAGCTATGAAGGCCAACAATGTGCCTGAATGGTATATCGAATCTTGTGGGAAAATCAAGTACATGTTCCCTAAAGCCCATGCGGCAGCCTACGTTATGATGGCCCTTCGCGTGGCCTACTTCAAGGTTCACCATCCGATTTATTATTACTGTGCTTACTTCTCCATCCGTGCCAAGGCCTTTGATATCAAGACCATGGGTGCAGGCTTGGATGCTATCAAACGCAAGATGCAAGAAATTGCTGAAAAGCGCAAGAATAATGAAGCTTCAAACGTAGAAATTGACCTCTATACAACGCTTGAAATTGTTAACGAGATGTGGGAACGTGGCTTCAAATTTGGCAAGTTGGACCTCTATCGTAGTGATGCGACTGAATTTATCATCGACGGAGATACCCTCATCCCACCGTTTGTCGCTATGGATGGTCTAGGCGAGAACGTTGCCAAGCAATTGGTCCGTGCCCGTCAAGAGGGAGAATTTCTTTCTAAAACAGAACTACGAAAACGCGGCGGACTTTCATCAACTTTGGTTGAAAAGATGGATGAAATGGGCATTCTCGGCAATATGCCAGAGGATAACCAGCTCAGCCTGTTTGATGATTTATTTTAAATAGAAATTAACAGACGGACAAATATTGTCCATCTGTTTTGTTATACTTAAACCATAAAAAGAAAGAGGTTTAAATGATGATCAATACAGGCTTAAATAATAAATATCAATTTGAAAATTTTTTTGAAAATGATGGTAATGATTCAGCAAAGAAAGTAGCCAGAGCAGTAGTAGAGGACTTAGGATTTTATAATCCCCTTTATATTTATGGACCATCAGGTTCAGGTAAAACTCATCTCCTGCAAGCAATTGGAAATAAGGTTCTTGAGAACAATCCAGAAAAGCGAGTAAAATATATTTCTGCCGAAGACTTATTAGAAAATGAGCTAGAAATACAAAAAGTTAGAAGTGAGGAGTTTGATCTCTTAATAGTAGATGATATTCAGATATTGGGAGAAAAGGATATTCTTATTCAAGAAAAATTTTTAAATCTTTTTAATTCTCAACAGTACAAGAATAAGCAAATGGTTTTTTCTAGTGACTCTGAACCAGATCAATTGAAAAGTGTTCATTCTCATTTGATTGTGCGTTTTAAGTGGGGAATAACGGCGAGTTTAACATTACTTGAAAAATTACAAGAAGGACTGCAAATGAATGATCAAGAGAGACTGCTAACGATTTTTTTACGCTTACAGTTTGGGACTCCGTTAGGAAAAAAACAACTGGCTCAGGAATTTGAGGTTAGTGAAAAGACGATACAGAGAGATTTTTCGCTACTCCGTGATATTTTATCTAGTCACACCAGTTATAGTGGAGATTTGCTTTATAACCGTAAAACGAATAAGTATTGTTTAGCAAGTAAGTCAGTTTTTAATAAAAAGGATATTCTCGTTATTTCAAAGATTTTATTGGAAAATCGAGCACTGAATAGACCAGAAATTGCTAGCTTACTAAATAATTTACTGGTCTTAGTTCCCCGTGATGATCGGAAAGAAATTGAGCAGATCATTGGCAGTGAAAAGCTTAACTATGCTCCCTTAACGGATCAACAAAATAGAATAGAGAAAATTTGGAATTTATCAGAGGCTATTCTACATGAACAGGTCTTAGACATTATCTATCAAAAACCTTATTCTGAATTTTCTAAGAAGCAGACGGTTTTGCCTGTATCTCTTTACTATGATAGACATTATTTCTATCTGGTTGTATACCAGTTGAAATATGAGACTTATATTACTTTGAGAGTAGACCGCATCCAATCATGGTCTCTTAGTGGTATAGAGAAACCCTCTATTTCTTATCGAGATAAATTTAGAGATGGTGACATTCGTAACGAGAGAGTAGATGCTTTTATCGGGAAGAAAATCAGTATTGAAATCGAGTATTTGTACGATCCGACGATTGTGATGGATCAATTTCCAAATGCAAAAATAGTTGGGAAAAATGGTAGCTGGACTCATTTTCAGTTTGAAAGTCAGCATACACCGGGGCTTAAACGCTGGTTACTGGGGCAAGGGGAAGCAGTTACTGTTTTGTCTCCTCGGATTTTAGTAGAGGATATGAAGCAAACAGTTCAAGAAATGATAGATAAATATAGATGAGGATAAAATGAGTATTCAATTTACTTCTAAAAAAGTTGGAGAACTATGGATAAATGATTTTTATTCAAACGTTATCAATCTTAAATGAACAAAAGTCATAATTACAAGATGCAGTAACTGATTGATTTAATTGTTCATTTTCTAAGTTCGGAAGAATGTTACACTATCTTTTCAGGAGTAGGACAGAACGAAATTTGCTAAAAATCGTACTATTTTACTCCTGTAATTATATACTGGTATTCTCAAATATAGAAAATTTATTGTAGTTGGTCTTAAATTGAGAAAAATAATATTATGTTCTACATAGACAATATTGATTTTACAATTTTTATATGCTATACTACCTCTAATGATTAATATATAACTAATAAAGAAGTAGAAAGGTGATGGAGATATGACTGAATGGATTGTTATTGATCAGTTTGGCAACATGATTGCACAAGGATTTTGGACAAAGGAAGCAGCAGAACAGTATTCAAAAAATATTCCTAATACAAGTGTTATTCAAAAGAATTAGCCACTCTTAACTACAGATTCATATGAATTTGTAGTTTTTTTAAAATACTATAAAGGCGGATAAAATGAGTATTCAATTTACTTCTAAAAAAGTTGGAGAACTATTGAAAGAAGAGGATTTGCGGATTCCTTCTTATCAAAGACCTTATAAATGGAACAGGAAGCATATCCGTAATCTTTTTTATGATTTACGAGATGCTATGGGGAAAAAGGAATATCAGATAGGCTCCGTTATCCTGCATGAAAATGATGGACACTTAGATATTGTCGATGGACAGCAACGGCTAATTTCAATTTCTTTGTTTCTTCATTTATTAGATGATTTAGAGAATTATAAGGGTGCGAATCAACTGTTGAGTGCTGCTGAATTTGGAGAGATATCTTGCTATCATGCGAGTGAAAATTATAATGAGTGGAAAAATTTGACTCAATTAGTTGGGGAAAATCAGGCAAAAGATATTTGCAACTTTTTATTGGAAAACTGTGCTATCTCTGTGATTACTATGCCCCAAGAACGATTATCAGAAGCCTTTCAGCTATTTGATTCTCAGAATAATCGTGGAAAATCTCTAGAACCTCATGATTTGCTCAAAGCCTATCATCTTCGTAAGCAAGATTCAGAAGATGAAAGAATTGTTGAAAAGTGGGAGCAATTTGTAGAGGATAAAGAGTTAAGTCTCAAAGAGTTATTTGATAAACATCTTTTTCGTATGAGACGTTGGTCGCGAGGAGAGACAGGATTAACAAACAAGCGTTATGGATCTTATCTCCGTTTTACAGAGGATTTTATTGACGATTTTAAAGGCGTTGATTTGAATCAGAACTTTCCATACTTAGAATTGTATCGTCATATTGAAAATCTCCCCATGTCCATTACTATGCCAATCATTGATGGAAGTAAATTTTTTGAGTATATTGAATCTGCTCATGAAACTATTAAAAATCATAAAGATTTTTTAAATGAACAGTTAGGAATATTTAATGAGTCAGAGGAGGAAGGACAAAATTTAGCTTACCCAGAAGGTATGTTAAACATTTACA
This sequence comes from uncultured Streptococcus sp., assembly GCA_902461025.1. GTDB lineage: Bacteria > Bacillota > Bacilli > Lactobacillales > Streptococcaceae > Streptococcus. The sequence goes on along the minus strand of CABPWC010000077.1, from coordinate 2,347 downwards.
ATAGCTCAAAGGGACGCTATCTCAAATGCTACAATCTGTTTCTAAATATTTGCTCTCTTTTTGCAGAGAGATTTGGAAAAGATGAGCTATCAAAGGAGATAGTAGAGACCTTGTTTATTTGGTCTTACTACCCTAGAGTTAAATCTAAAGCCATATATGATGCGACGGTTGGGAACTATGCCGCTGGTGGAAGGTTTAGACAAAAAGAGGTTCAAAAGCTATTTCAACTTTTATCTCATGCTGTCACGCCGAATGATTTCATGGTCAAGATAGATAGAGAGTTATTTGAAAATTATACTGTGGATAAGATTATAGAAGAGGAAAAAGATAAATGGTAGAAACACATATAAGCTTATCAGTTAATCGTTTGTTAAATGAAGATACCTATGCTATCCCTCTTTATCAGAGAAATTTTGCTTGGACTTATGATGAAATTGAGCAGTTATTGAACGACGTAGCAGATGCTTTTAAAGAAAATAGAGACAATTACTATATTGGAACATTAGTCGTTAATAAAGAGAATGACATTTTCAAAATCATAGATGGGCAACAACGAACAACGGCCCTTAATTTGATTGCCTTAGCTTTGAAACACGAGTTTGGTTTTGATAGATTGAAAGCTGTCAATCTTACCTTCCCAGCTCGGAAGAAATCAAATGAGAATATTCAAAAGCTATTTACCAAGCAAAAAATTTCAGAGGACGATGAAAATGAGCTGACTAGAGGTTACGGACATGCTAAAGAGGCCTTGAAAAAAGTGCTAGAGGAGCGCCAGCTTAATACTCAGTCTTTTGTTGATTATCTTTTTGAGAATGTCATCATTTTTCGGAGTATACTTCCTGAAGATTTAGATTTGAATCTTTATTTCGAACGTTTCAATTCTCGAGGAGAACAACTAGAGGCTCATGAGATTCTTAAGGCGCAAATGATGGCTAAGTTTGGTGAAGATCAAGAAATGGCTCAAAAATTTGCGAGAATATGGGATGCTTGCGCAGAGTTTGATAAACCGGTATTAAAAGCTTTTCAAATCCGAAGCAGACCAAATAATACTGCTGAAGAGGGAGAGAAAATTTTTGGAGAAAAATTTAATACCTTCAAATTGGAAAGTGTATTTGAGAAAATAAGTGTAAAAAAAATTGAGCAACGGAGTTTACTAGATGCAATTGCTCAGACAAAATATGAAAGCAGTAGCTTAGTAAATTATGTAGCAGATATTTCAAATTATACGACTGTAATTGATTTTCCAACGTTTTTGCTTCAAGTGTTTTTTATCATGGAAGGAAGTAATGAAACTACATTTGATGATAAAAAATTATTGAAAATTTTTGAAATTGAACGACGAGATAGAGAATGGGTCCAACAATTTGGGCAACTACTTCTGACTATGAAGCATATATTTGATACGCTTATCGTAAAAAATGTCCAATTAGAAAATGAAACAGAATGGCAAATAAAACGAGGTCAGTATGAGACATATCAACGAAATGAAAATGGAGGATGGAAATATGTTCGAATTAATTTTCAAAAAAATACTTTTGACAATTTACATAAAAATATTATCCACCTCCAATCCATGTTTGCTGTGACCTTTACTGCTAATCGTGATAGTCGTTGGTTATATGAAATCTTGCAATTCCTGTTTAACCATATTGAAGAGTTAAATCAAACAGAATTTGCTAGTCTCTTTAAGGATTTTCTTGAAAAAATGGCAGTGAGATATGCTGAGGAAAGATTGTTTACCGAAGATAAAAGTATCAAAAAATATGGGGCAATTCCTGTTTATGCTTTTAACTTTGTAGATTATGTTTTATGGAAAAATCGTGCCGAATTAGAGAAAGAGTACAAGGATATTAATTTTGATCATTTCAAATTTGCATATCGTCGCTCCATAGAGCATTGGTATCCTCAGAATCCAAATGGACATGATGGAGAGAGCCAATTACCTGCTGAGTTTTTACATTCCTTTGGCAATCTTTGTATCATTACAGATAGTCAGAATTCTAAGTTTGGTAATTCTTATCCAGAGTCTAAACTAGCACAATGGAAGAGAGAGGATATCTTCAAACGTCAGAGTTTAAAATTACAAATGATGGCAGAGATAACTTCTAAAAAAAATAAATGGGATATTGGTGAGATTCAATTTATGGAAAAAGAAGTGGAAAGATATGTACACGACTTTTGTTTTAGTTAATTAAAAACAAGCTTTAATGAGCTTGTTTTTTAAAATGCTAATATATGTGATATACTAGTAAGGGAAGAATTTTGAGTAAGAAAAATATGCTCAAAGATTTGAAATAAAAATAGAAAAGAGAAACAAGATGGTTTTACCAAATTTTAAAGAAAATCT
>CABPWC010000076.1 GCA_902461025.1 uncultured Streptococcus sp. | reverse complement strand
GAAGTACTGCGTGAAGAAGACGTGGTCCAAAGTCACGAGCTGGGTTCAAACCTGGCCCTGTTGGTCCACCTAGTGAAGTAACCAAGGCCATTACAAGGAAACCAAGAGCCAAGTGTGCAACAGCAAGACCTGGTGACAAGAACGGAGCTACTTGAGTTTTTGCTTGTTCAAGAGCTGCAGTAACTTGTTCTTGAGGAATTGTTTGACCTTGAGCAGTCGCTTGTGCAACTTGATCATTAATCATTCCTTGAGCTTTAGAAAGCAATTCAGCACCAAAGAAGTTCTTTGTCATACCAAGTGCTGCAAAGAAAAGTACGAATGAACCAACGAACTCGTTGATAAAACCGTTAACTGAAGCTGCAAAGCGTGATTCTTTTGTTCCGTGGTCGATACTTGAAATTGTTGAGAAAGTTCCCAAGATGTTGTTTGGGTTTTCTGTCTTCAAGTAGTATGGACGGTGAGCTGCAACAACCAAGGCTTGTCCAAAGATTGCTCCCAAAACTTGAGCGATGATGTATTGAGCTACTTGTGACCAAGGGAAAAGTCCGCTAACAGCAAGACCAAGTGTGAAGGCTGGGTTGATGTGGTTACCAGAAACATTACCAAACATCAAGGCAGGGATCATAACCCCCATACCGTAACCAACAGCGATAACGAGCCAGCCACTTTGGTGACCTTTCGTACCTTTAAGTTCAACGTTGGCAACTGCACCATTTCCCAAGATAATCAAGATGGCTGTTCCCAAAAATTCAGTGGCATATTTGACTGCCCATGTGAAATCCATTGATAGATTCTCCTTAATATTTTTTAGACAATCCCTATTCTATCAATTTTTAAACCTTTTAGCAACAGATTTTCTAAAAGAATCCTATGGAAAACGCTTTTATTTAGGGCTTTTAAAAAGAGAGTGGGACAGAAATCGGTAATTCGTTAGAATTCGATTTCGTCGTCCCACCTCCGCACAGTTGAGTAGGGCTGTAAAAGCTGATGAAATCAGCGAAGTAGAGCCCACTCAACCACTGCGTCCTGCTCGACAATCCAAAGACAATTGAGAGGCTAGGACTTTTGTCCCAGCCTCTTCATATCCTATTACTGACGCTGACCAAAGTCCTGAATCATCTGCTCCATTTCCTCACGACTTGATGTCGTTAGCATATAGAGATAATCTCCTTGCAATTCAGCAAAGGCTGCTGGCATGATTTTCTTAACTTTAAGTTGTTCACGATACTTATCAAAAAGTTCTTCTTCTGAATAAACATAGTTAGTGTTTGCGCGACGGGATGTTGCCAAGCAATACTGGGTTTCAAACGGAGACTCTGGGAATGCTTCACCTGCAACGATAGCTGCATAGCCCTTGTACAAATCCAAGGAATGCGCATAGTTATAGACATCAATAGTGAAGCCACCTGCTGGACGGTTATTGTATTCAATGGCAATATAATCATCACCCTCACGGAAGAACTCGATATGGAAGAATCGTTCCTTCATGCCAAATTCTTTGACAATTGCCTCACCATATTTACGCAATTTTGGATCCATATCTTTAAGAACATAATAAGAATTGTCCATCTTGTAAATCATGAGATCAAGTGGTGTATGTGCATAGTCAAAGGTCGTAGAAAAGACAATATTTCCATCTCTATCCACCAAACCATCGAAGGTACAGATTTCACTAGAGGTAACAAATTTTTCAAAGAAATAAATGGTTGAGTGGTCCCATTCAGCCTTAAAGTGGTTTACATCATCTTCTGTTTCAAGTTTGAAGGTTGCTGCTGCACCAACTCCATTATCAGGTTTGGCAATCATGGGAAGACCGATTTCTTTCACAGCTTTGTCAACATCTGCTTCTGTTTCAATGACAGCACCTGGAACGACTGGTACCCCAGCTTTTTGGAAGAGTTTTTTCATCTCAGACTTGAACTTGGTCTTCTTGAGGTCTTCTGGTTTGGCGCCAAAGACATGAAACTGTTCACGAAGAGCAGCATCTAACTCAAGCCAGTATTCATTGTGTGATTCAATGCGGTCAATTGGACCATGCTTATAGAAAAGAAAGGCAACTGCTCGTTTAACCTCATCGATATTTTCAAGATTATCAACTCGGAAGTACTCCGTCAAGCTATTGCGCAATGGTTCATCTAGTTGTTCGTAGGGTTCTTGCCCAATCCCTAGAACTGTGATTCCTTTATTGGCTAACTCAATACTAAATTGCTGAAAATTTTGTGGGTAATAGGGTGAAATTACAAGATAATTCATAAGCAACTCCTTTTATAGACTCATATGACCGAGGAAATAAGGCATTTGTTTGCGCCACCATTCCCAGTCATGGGCAACATCGTGCCCCCATTCTGCAAACCATGCAGGAATTTGTTTTTGGTCAAAAGCTTCTTTTAACTTGTAGTAAGAAGGAAGGCCGTCCTGTTCCCAAGCACCTAGTCCTGTACAGATGACAATCTCAGCCTGACGGTATCGATCAATAAACCAACCATCATTTTGATTCCAGATATAGTCTACTGGTGAATTTTGATAGATAGCATCATCGTTGTAGTAATCTCCAACAAAGAAACGAGCATCGTAGACACCACTGAGGGCAATTACCTTGGTAAAGACATCTGGATGCTGAAGGAAAAAGTTAAGTGCATGGTAAGCTCCCATAGAGCATCCTGTTGTCATCATACCGTCAAACCAGCCTGTCTTGTGCTTGATAAAAGGAATAGCTTCTTCAATCACATATCGTTCATAAGCACGGTGCATCTCAGCTTGATCATGACTATTTTTCCAAGTCGCAAGCCAGCTCTCACTATCTACACTTGAAAGGGTAAAGAACTGCACGCGACCTTCTTCAATAAAGGATGCACAAGCATCAATCATCCCAAAATCATAGTATTCATTGTGGCTACCACCTGAAGAAGCAAAGACAACAACTGGGATGCCTCCATGTCCGTATCGATTGACATACATTTCACGGTTAAGATGACCACTCCAGTGGCTAAGATGTTCAATATGCATATCCTGTCTCCTTTATACTAATTACCAATTTTCTGCAAAAAAGCGTAGGCAAGCTGGAAGATTTTCTGACCATGGCACTTCATGGTGAATGGCTCCAGCCTGAACCTTGAGAGAGAGATTTTCCAACTCAACTCCTCCTGCTATCAAATCATGATAATAGCGAAGAGAAGAGTCAATATAGGCCTGCTTGATATTGCCAGCCATAAGGGTCTTATCCGTGTCATCCGCCTCTTCCGTTCCAACATAGATGAAGACTCGCTGGTCAGGTAATAGTTTTTTACGCTCCATATAGCGATCAAAAGCCTCTTGGTGAAGCCAGTTGGCTGATGAGAACACTCCCAAACACCCAATCTGATCCTGATACTCCAAGCCAATAAACTGGGTAATATTACCTCCCAGAGAAGAACCAACCATAGCAGTATGCTTGCGGTCTGATTTTGTACGATAGTTTTCATCGATAAAGGGTTTGACCACTTCCATGACAAACTCAGCGTACTCGACACCTTTGCCACCGAATTGTTGCCCAGGGATGTTAGACTCTTGGAATTTCCATGCCGCATACTCATTCATCCGTCCTAGACCATCATTATCAATGGCAACTATAATCATGCGGCTGATATCTGGATTCCGTTTAATGGTAGGAATGATCTTCCATGAATGACCGACATAGGATTCTTTACTGTAAAAGACATTTTGACCATCATGGAAATAGACAACCGGATAAGTTCGATCCGTGTCTTTCTCGTAATTTTTCGGGAGGAGAACACGTACACGGCGCTCCTTGCCTGTGTATGGAACCTTGAGTTTATGCTCTCGCATTTTCAGGTAAAAGTAAGATTGATTCATTGTCAGAAAACTCTCTATATTCAAAATTTTACCTTATTATAGCATAAAAATAGAAAAAAAGTCAGTTTCCGTCCAAATTTAGGACAATAAACTAACTTTTAGTTGTATTCTCATTCATTAAAGAAGATCTTCAATTAATTCATCGACAGCATCTTTTTCGGCTTGCGGTGTGATTTCTGTGATCATAATCCCTGCCACTGCTCGCTCAACTAATCCTTCAACATCCATACGTGTTTCATACTGTTCAGCATTCTTAATCTTTGGATTTGTTTTCGGACGATCAGGCGCAAAAATCGTGCAACAATCTTCAAAAGGTTGGATAGAAATTTCAAAGGTGTCAATTTCCTGAGCAATATCAATGATTTCCAACTTATCCATAGTTACAACTGGACGGATAATTGGCGTGTTGGTCACGGCATTGATAGCCTGCATGCTTTCAAGGGTTTGGCTTGCCACCTGACCAAGACTTTCACCATTGATGATGACCAAACCTTTTCTCACCTCACGGATACGATCGGTAATCCGCATCATAAAGCGGCGAGTCAGAGTCATGAGATAAGCTTCTGGAGCCTTAGCCTTAATCTCTTCTTGAATCTCCGTAAAAGGCACTTCGATAAACTGGATATTGCCACCGAACTTAGTCAATTTACGGGTCAAATCCTGAGCTTTCTTGAGGGCACCTGGACTAGTATATGGTGGGCTAGCAAAGTGAACAGCCTCGATATCTACGCCACGTTTCAAAGCAAGATAACCTGCTACAGGAGAGTCAATCCCCCCTGACAACATGAGCATACCTTTCCCAGAAGTGCCAACTGGCAAACCACCAGCCCCACGAATGGTCTCATAGGAAAGATAAGCCGCCTCTTCACGAATCTCCACTTGAAGATTGATATCGGGATTTTTCATCTGGGCTTGTACATTTGGAATGACGTCAAAAACAGCACCACCAAGAACTTGGTTGAGTTCACGACTATCCAGTTCAAAGTTGTGATCACTGCGTTTGCTAGAGATCTTAAAGGTCATGCCTTCCTTATAGATGTCCTGCATAATCTCTTGGACAGCAGATTTAAGAACTTCTACAGATTTTTCAACCTTATATACTGGAGAAAAGTTTTGAATCCCGAAAACCTGTTTGAGAGACTCAGCTACTGCTGCATAGTCGGCTCCATTAAGATAAGCATGGGCACGGTCGCGATCAGCAGTTACCTTGACTTGAGGATAGATAGATAAAACATCTGAGATATTATTACGTAGTTTATTGATGAAACGCATACGGTTTTTACCTTTGGTTGAAAGTTCCCCGTAGCGAATCATAATTTCTGAATATTGCATGAATGCTCCTATCTTACTTTTCTAGTTTGATTGTAAATTAATTTTAGTTTGGTCAAAAATTGCTCAACTTGACTCATGTCATTTTCTAGGTCTAGGCTGACGCGTACTGCTGACTGAGCCTTATCTTTTTCAACCCCCATGGCAATCAAGGTACCAGCAGGTTTTCCTGCCTTGGACGAGCAAGCAGAGGTTGTGGAAATGAAAATATCATAGTCTTCAAATGCATGAACGATGACTTCACCACGGACACCCTTAATCCCAAAAGTCAGAATATGAGGCGCAAAGTCTTCCTCACCTGAGAAAACAAAAATGTCTGGATATTCGAGTAGGGCTTGCCGAATGACTGACTTCATCTGACTTGTTTTTCTTGTAAACAATTCCAATCTTTCCATAGCTAGACGCAGTGCCTTGGCTGTTGCTGCAATTCCTGCTACATTCTCAGTTGTTGAACGATAGTCGCGCTCTTGGCCACCGCCAGTTAATAGGGGGGTGATTTTCTTGCCAGACTTGATATAAACAAATCCAACACCACGAACTCCGTGGAATTTATGACTAGAGAAGGTTGCAAAATCCACTCGGTCAGTCAAATACTTTTCTGTCGGAATCTTAGCTAAAGCTTGAACCGCATCAACATGGAAGGAAATCGTTGGCTTATCTGCTAATAGTTCTGAGATAGCTTCAATAGACTGGATTGATCCAATTTCATTGTTGACTGCCATAACAGAGACTAGCGTTGTATCAGGACGAAGTAGATTTTCTAAAGCAGCCACATCTACAAATCCTTTTTCATCTACTGGTGCAAAATCCACCTCAAATCCTTGAGTCTGAAGCCAAAGAGCAGACTCCTTAACTGCTGGATGCTCAATTTCTGACACAATGATGTGTTTACCAAACTGAGCTTTTTCAAATGCCACCCCTTTGATAACCCAGTTGTCTCCTTCAGTCCCTCCAGAGGTAAAGAAGATTTCCTCACTATTTTTGCCAATCAAATCTGCAATCTGTTGACGAGAAGCATCTAAAATTCTGGTAGACTGGTCTCCTAAACGATGAAGACTAGAAGGATTTCCAATAATTTTTGTAGACACCTGCATATAGGTTTCAAGTGCTTCCGGATAGGGCTTGGTCGTAGCCGAATTGTCAAAGTAAATCATGGTTTCTCACGCTTTCTAAAATCACTGCTTCTATTGTAACACGAAACAGTTCAGGCGACAAGAAAGGCAATTCAGGTTCATTTAAGTTTTTTTTAAAGATTTTGAGTATAATGAATCATGACAAAGGAGAGAAATTATGTCTAACTATCGTAGAAGTTCAAAACCCAAGACCGAACACATCAAAAAAGGCTTCACTGTTTTTCAAAAAACAATCGCAACGATTGCTAGTATTCTAGGTTTGATAACGGCTAGCATAACGATTATGAATGCCTTTGATAAAGAAAAGGATAAAAAAGATACAAATCCGCAGACAACTATTATCAAGGAAGTTCAAAAGGAAGCTCCAGCTGAATCCAATGCACCTGCACAAAGCCAATCTAACAATCAAGAAACAACTCAAAAAGAAGAGGTTCAAACTCCTAGCAAGAAGGAGGATACAAAATCAGATAACAATTCTCAGAAAAATGAGCAATCTGATTCTTCTTCAAACACTCCAACTACTGAAGCAGGAGTTAGCGCTAATAACGGAGCATCTTAAGCATTTTTCAATACCAACGGTTACTTCGTTGGTTTTTTATTTGCAGTTTTCTGTGCTTTCGAATCACAAAAAACCAGGAACTAGTGTCCCTGGTTTTTCTTTTTAAAACAAGTTATTCTGCATCGAATTAAGATTCGTACTTAGTCTTCTTTCCCCTTTTTGATAAAGGTTGCAGAAAGAACCAATCCAAGACTAGCTAGGAAAGCTAAACCTACTGAATCTTGCTCACCAGTTGCTGGAAGTTGAGCTTTGGCTTCAGTTGCTGGTGCATGTGGTTGTTCTTGTTTTTGGTTTGTTAAACTTTGAGTTGACTTGTGATCCGCAAGTGGTGTAGCTGGATTTGAAACAGACTCTTTGTATTCTGGAACCTCATTCTTAGCAGCTTCAACTGCGTTAACGCCACCCTTGAATTCTGGGAGCTCATTCTTGTCCGCTTCAACCCAATTAACGCCACCCTTGAACTCTGGGATTTCATGAACAGCCACTTCTGCAGCATTAACGCCACCTGTAAATTCAGGAATTTCAACTACTGGTGGTTCTTGATCTCCCTTACTTGTTAGTACTTCAGGTTCTGGAGTTGGGGTTGGAGTTGGAGTTGGCTCTGGATTTGGAGTTGGCTCTGGGTTCGGAGTTGGCTCTGGATTTGGAGTTGGCTCTGGTTCTGGAGTTGGCTCTGGATCTGGAGTTGGCTCTGGATTTGGAGTTGGCTCTGGATTTGGAGTTGGCTCTGGATCTGGGGTTGGCTTTGGATCTGGAGTTGGCTCTGGATTTGGAGTTGGCTCTGGATTTGGAGTTGGCTCTGGATCTGGGGTTGGCTTTGGATCTGGAGTTGGCTCTGGATCTGGAGTTGGCTCTGGTTCTGGAGTTGGCTCTGGATCTGGAGTTGGTTTCGGATCTGGAGTTGGTTTCGGATCTGGAGTTGGTTTCGGATCTGGAGTTGGTTCTGGATTTGGAGTTGGCTCTGGATCTGGAGTTGGCTCTGGATCTGGAGTTGGTT
>CABPWC010000075.1 GCA_902461025.1 uncultured Streptococcus sp. | reverse complement strand
CACGAGTGGCAGAAACACCTGCAGGTATGCTGAATGCCATTGGTCTACAAAATCCAGGACTAGATGCCGTTCTCTCTGAAAAATTACCTTGGTTGCAAAAAGAGTATCCTAATCTCCCTATAATCGCCAATGTTGCTGGATTCTCAAAGCAAGAATACGCAGCAGTTTCTAGTGGTATTTCCAAGGCACCTAACGTGAAAGCTATTGAGCTCAATATTTCTTGTCCAAACGTCGATCATGGGAATCACGGACTTTTGATTGGGCAAGACCCAGATTTAGCTTATGATGTGGTAAAAGCAGCCGTAGGGGCATCCTCAGTTCCTGTCTATGTAAAATTAACGCCTAGTGTGACGGATATCGTGACTATTGCAAAAGCAGTAGAAGATGCTGGTGCTAGTGGTCTCACTATGATCAATACCCTTGTTGGTATGCGCTTTGATCTCAAAACTAGAAAACCAATCATTGCCAATGGTACTGGTGGAATGTCTGGTCCTGCAGTCTTTCCGGTAGCTCTTAAACTAATCCGTCAAGTAGCTCAAACAACTAATCTTCCAATCATTGGTATGGGAGGAGTTGATTCAGCTGAAGCTACAATTGAAATGTACTTAGCTGGTGCCTCAGCAATAGGAGTCGGTACAGCAAACTTTACGAATCCTTATGCCTGTCCTGATATCATTGATAACCTACCAAAAGTCATGGACAAATATAACATCGAAACTCTGGAGCAATTGAGAAAAGAAGTAAAAAGTAGCTTATAGTTTTTTAAATTCGTAATATTTTGAATGCCTTCTTCTTTTTGGTATAATATGACTATGATTGTAACAATACCTATAAAAACTGAAAAAGACATTGCAATACCAGGACCAACAGTCCTTGTTTTAGGATATTTTGATGGTATCCACCTTGGACATCAAAAATTATTTAGTATTGCTGGTGAAATTGCTGCAAAGAAGAGATTGAGTGTTGCTTTAATTACCTTTCATGAATCACCAAAATTAACCTTAAAACCCTATTCACCAGAAAATTTACTTCATATCCTGAATGCAGAAGAACGTGAACGAAAGTTTAAACGTGCTGGTGTTGAAAATCTTTATTTAATGGACTTCTCAAGTCGTATCGCTAATATGACAGCTCAAGAGTTTGTAGATACTTTTGTCAAAGAAGTTAAAGCAGATACCATCGTAGTTGGATTTGACTATAGTTTAGGTTCTGATAGAAAATCAGCAGAAGATTTAAAAGAAATCTTTGATGGAGAAGTAGTCGTAGTACCTCCTGTAGAAGATGAAAAAGGAAAGATTAGCTCTACACGTATTCGTCAAGCTATCCTTGAAGGGAATGTGAAAGAAGCAGGTCAGCTGCTTGGAAATCCACTTCCTACAAGAGGAATAGTCGTACACGGCAATGCTCGTGGTCGAACAATCGGTTATCCAACTGCCAATCTCGTGCTCTTGGATCGTACTTATATGCCGGCAGATGGTGTCTATACCGTTGATATCGAAATCAAGAGAAAACTCTATCGAGGAATGGCCAGTGTCGGTAAGAACGTAACCTTTGATGGAGAAGAAGAGCGTTTTGAAGTGAATATCTTTGATTTTGATGAAGATATTTATGGTGAAACAGTGACCGTCTATTGGTTAGATCGTATCCGAGATATGGTGAAATTTGACGGCATTGAACAACTGGTAAAACAGCTTGAAGAAGATGAAAAAGCTGCAAGAAAATAAAATGAAGTTCGAATGAAAATTCGAGCTTTTTATTTTGTTAAAATCTTAGAAAAACAAGAATCAGAGATGAGATATGAAATAAAGTTTGATATAATTTTATTAAGAGACTAAAGGAGATTATGATGTTTAAAGAAAAAAGAAATAAGGGTTTTATTTCTGTACTGTTGCTTTCGCTGCTATTCTTTGCGATTGCTACAATTTCAGGATTCTTAGGTCAAATGCACAAGAAGCCTACAGAGAGGTTTGCAGATACGACTGATACTGGAAAAGAAGTTACTATGTCAGTCTACGGTATCTATCCTGAACCTGTTGGTGAAGTTGACGGTGGAACAGTTGTTTATATTGTGCAATATAGCAAGGAAGGTGAAGGAAAGTTTGCTGTAGTTGAATCTAAAGTGAAAGATGAGTCAATCAATAAACTTCTTGAGAATGCAGAAAGTCTTGCTGATAATCCTGGAACTCTCACAGGTATCCAGTTAGAACCCCTTACCGACACTAATTTTGTCAATACTTCAAAGAACACTAAGATTATCAATCTTGACGAATTTATTAGCTCTATTCTTCCTGCTAAATCGGTTGTCGCTCGTAATATGAATACAAGAATCTATCTCAGTCTCAGCGAATATTCACGAGACAGCCTGAGTTATATTTTTGGTATTGTGATTTTCTCTGGTATGGGATTAATGACCTTAGTCGCAGCCTTTATCATACGAAAGAAAGCAATTGATTCGTTCAAGGAACTTTATCGTTTGTATCCTGAATTAGAAGGAAATCTTGAGCTGCTTGATACTCAAGCTGAATTTTACGACCAGGACTTGAAAGTTATTTTGTATAAGAATCATCTCATTACTTATTACAAAGGGACCCAAGCTCTAGATCTTAGAGATGTGTGGAGGATCTACTTAGTACGTACAAGTTATAGCCGTTTTACCAAAGTTTATCAGTTGGTATATACTCGAAAGGATAGTTCTAAGAAGTATAGCCTAACTATTCGAAACACTAATAGAGTAGAAGAGCAATTAGAAGAATTCTGGCAACTCCTTCCGAAAAAGTTTCCAGAGATCAACATTGGTAGTTTATAAGAAAGCATCTTTTAGGGTGCTTTTTCTTTTGGGTAAAATTTTGGAAAAAAGTGAATTTATAACTTGACATTTTAAATGTTAAGGAGTAGAATATTTACTGGTTAATTAAATGGTTAAGTTTATAAATCCAATATATCTGACTAAACAATACTAGGAACCTATAAAAAGGATTGGAACATATAAATTGTTTTTATAAATATTTCTATTTATAAACTTAACTGGTTAATAACACAGAACTTATAATGTTGCCTAAATCTTATATTTAGTAGTGAAAATAGAAAGTGTGTTTAGATGAAAATCAATAAAAAATATGTTCTTTGTTCCGTAGCTCTTTTAGCCTTAAGCCTTTCAAGTTATGAATTAGGGCGTTACCAAGCAGTACAGACTGGCAAAGAGTCTAATCGTGTGGCTTATATAGATGGAAATCAGGCTAGTACTAAGACTGAAAATTTGACGCCAGATGAGGTGAGTCAGCGAGAAGGAATCAATGCAGAACAGATAGTCGTTAAGATTACCGATCAAGGCTACGTAACTTCACATGGAGACCATTATCATTACTTTAATGGTAAGGTTCCTTATGACGCTATTATTAGTGAAGAACTCTTGATGAAAGATTCGAATTATCAACTTCGAAATGAGGATATTGTCAACGAAGTCAAGGGTGGCTATGTCATTAAGGTTGATGGTCGCTATTATGTATACCTCAAAGATGCTTCACATTCCGAAAATATTCGTAGTAAGGATGAGATTAATCGTCAGAAGCAGGAACATGGACATGGTGGCGGAGTAAAGGTTAGTAATGAAGTCGCTGTAGCAAGAACTCAGGGACGTTATACGACGGATGATGGTTATATTTTTAATGCTAGTGATATTATTGAGGACACGGGTGATGCATACATCGTTCCACATGGCAATCACTTTCATTATATTCCAAAAAGTGATTTATCAGCTAGCGAACTAGCTGCTGCTCAGCTCTTCTTAGCTGGGAAAGATCATAAGCTGGTTACTCAACCGACTTATGTTCCTAATCCAACAACTCACCCAAGCATTTTAAATACTGACACGCCATCAATTCAAAGACAACCTAGTACTTCCAGCTATAAGCCAGGAAAAGCTGAGGATTTGAACAGTCTTCTTCAAGAACTCTACTCTTTGCCTATCCAACAACGTCATGTGGAATCCGATGGTTTGCTCTTTGACCCTGCCCAAATCACGAAAAGAACAGCAAATGGGGTAGCAGTACCACATGGGGATCACTATCATTTTATCCCTTATAGTCAAATGTCAGCTTTGGAAGAAAAGATTGCACGGATTATTCCAGTAAAAGGACAAAATAATGGAAACAACAAGCCAGTAAATGCCCAAAAGCCAACAAACAGTACAGTTGAGCATACGTTTTTAGGAAATTCAATTAAAGCTTATGGTAAGGGTCTGGATGGCAAACCATACGATACTAGTGATGGATATGTATTCAGTAAAGATTCTATCTATTCAGTTGATAAATCAGGCATTATAGCGAGACATGGTAATCATTTCCATTATGTGGGATTTGGAGAGTTAGAACAATTTGAATTAGATGAAGTAAGCAAGTGGATGAAGGAAAAAGGTCAAGCTAATGATAGTGTTATTCCTTCAGAGAAAATGAATAACGAAGATAAACCAAAATTTGATTCAAAAAGAGTGACTAGTAAAGTTACCAAAGATGGTAAAGTTGGTTATGTTCTTAAAGAAAACGGAAAAGAATACTTCTATTCTCGAGACGAACTTGATCTTACTCAAATTGCTTTTTCTGAGCAAGAACTCATGCTGAAGGATCGAGATCATTATCGCTATGATATAGTAGACACAGGGATTAAACCAAGATTAGCTGTAGATGTCTCAAGTTTGCCGATGCATGCAGCAAATACTACTTATGATACTGGAAGTTCATTCATTATTCCACATATTGATCATATTCACGTTGTGCCTTACTCATGGTTAGAGCCTGATCAAATTGCGACTATTAAATATGTCATGCAACACCCTGAGGTTCGTCCTGAAGTTTGGTCTAAGCCGGGTCACGAGGACTCAGGTTCCGTTATTGCTAATGTGACTCCTCTTGAAAAACGTGCTGTAATGCAGAATTGGCAAATTATCCATTCTGCTGAAGAAGTTCAGAAAGCTCTTGCAGAAGGTCGTTTTGCAACTCCAGATGGTTATATTTTTGATCCGAAAGATGTATTGGCAAAAGAAACTTTTGTATGGGAAGACAAATCATTCAGTATTCCAAGAGCGGGAGGTGGTTCATTGAGAAGTATCACTAAATCCGACTTATCAGAAGTAGAATGGAAACAAGCACAAGACTTAATAGAAAAAAGAATAAAAGAAAAAGAATCCCAAAATGGGACGTTTACGAATAATAATGAAGAATTAAAACCTGATTCAAACAATACTGAAAATAGTGATAAAAATAAGACTGGTGTAGATAAAACTGAGGAGCAACCGAAGAATAATACAGGCGTAAATGAGACTGGTACAACCAACGAAATTCCTTCAGAAAACAAGGTTGAAGATAAAGAAAACCCCAAAGAAGAAAGTGACGATGATTTACCAGACTACGGATTGGATAAAGTAACTTTAAATGAACATATAGAAAAGTTAGCAAAAATTGCACAAATCGATCCTAAGTTTCTAATTTTTCAGCCAGAAGGTGTTCAGTTTTACAATAAAAATGGTGAATTAGTGATGTATGACATTAAGACACTAAAACAAATAAAACCTTAAAATATTTTTATTAATTATAATCTACTCGAAAGGATATTGTTCGATTTTTGATTGAATAATGTCCTTTTCTTTATTAAAAAGCTGAAATTTGCAGTCTTAAAAATTGAATCAAGAAGTTCTAAAATAATGATTTTATTTTTGACGACAAAAAATATTGACATTTTAAATTTTTAGGAGTAAACTATTTACTAGTTAATTAAATGGTTAAATACTAGTTAAGGAGTTGTTATGAAAAAAAGAAGCATTCTATGGGTCATGATTACCTTCTTTGTTCTCTTTTTAGGAGCATGTGGACAAAAGGTTAGTCAAGACAATCGTAATGAAACTAAGGGAATGAAGATTGTGACTAGTTTTTACCCTGTCTATGCCATGGTCAAAGAAATTTCCGGTGACCTAAATGATGTTCGGATGATTCAGTCGAGTTCAGGTATCCATTCATTTGAACCTTCGGCGAATGACATTGCAGCCATTTATGATGCAGATGTTTTCGTTTATCATTCTCATACCTTGGAATCATGGGCGGGAAGTTTGGATCCAAGCCTGCAAAAGTCTAAGGTAAAGGTCTTAGAAGCATCAGAAGGTATGACCTTGGAGCGCGTGCCTGGATTAGAAGATATGGAAGCTGGAGACGGGATTGATGAGAAGACCTTGTATGATCCTCATACTTGGCTTGATCCTGAAAAGGTTGCTGAAGAAGCCCAAATTATCGCTGATAAGTTATCCGAACTAGACAGCGCTAACAAGGATACTTATCAGAAAAACGCAGAAAGTTTTAGTGCCAAAGCTCATGATTTGACCAAGAAATACCAACCTATTTTTGAAAAAGTCAATCAAAGAAATTTTGTAACTCAACACACAGCTTTTTCATATTTAGCTAAACGCTTTGGATTAAATCAACTTGGAATAGCTGGTATTTCACCAGACCAAGAACCAAGCCCGAGACAGTTAACCGAAATTCAAGAATTTGTAAAAAATTATAAGGTCAAAACTATCTTTACAGAGAGCAATGCTTCGTCTAAAGTTGCTGATACACTTGTTAAATCAACAGGTGTGAGTCTTAAAACACTTAATCCTTTAGAGGCCGACCCACAAAATGACAAGTCCTACTTGGAAAATTTAGAAGACAATATAGCTATTTTAGCTGAAGAATTGAAATGAGGAGTTTATGAAAATTAATAAAAAATATCTAGCAGGATCTGCAGTGGTCCTTGCCTTAAGTGTCTGTGCATACGCTTTAAATCAACATCAAGCGCCTGAGAACAAAGAAAATAACCGTGTATCCTATGTTGATGGGAAAGAGTCTGATGCAAAAAAGAATGAAAATCTGACACCTGATCAAGTTAACCAAAAAGAAGGAATAGAAGCTGAACAGATTGTTACTAAGATTACAGATCAAGGCTATGTGACTTCCCACGGTGACCATTTCCATTTCTACAATGGTAAGGTGCCTTTTGATGCCATCTTTAGTGAAGAATTGGTCATGAAGGATCCAAACTATCAACTAAGTGATGGAGATATTGTCAATGAGATTAAAGGTGGCTATATCATCAAGGTGGATGGCAAATATTATGTCTATCTGAAGGATGCTAGTCACGCAGATAATATTCGTACCAAAGACCAAATCGAGCAACAAAAACAAGAACACACATCAGATAGTAGCAGTACAAGTAATGAAGTTATTGCTGCCAGAGCACAAGGTCGATATACAACTGATGACGGTTACGTCTTTAATGCTACAGATATTATTGAAGACACAGGTGACGCTTATATCGTTCCTCATGGTGGCCATTATCATTACGTTCCTAAGAGTGCTCTATCTTCAAGTGAATTGGCTGCCGCTCAAGCTTACCTTGCTGGAAAAGGAAGTCAACAAAGTTTAACAGACTACAAACCGATTCCAAGTGTTGAACCAAGTCATCAAGTAGAGAAACCAGCTACAAGCAATCCAGTACAAGAAGAAAATAATCTTCAAAAACTTCTAGAACAGCTTTACGCTTTACCAGTTAGTCAACGCTATAAAGAATCTGATGGTTTGGTATTTGACCCAGCTAAAATTACCAGTCGTACGCCTAATGGAGTAGCTATCCCTCATGGAAATCATTACCATTTCATCCCTTATACTAGTTTATCTGCTTTGGAGCAAAAGATTGCACGCTTGATACCACTTTCAGGTCTAGTAACACCATCAAATCCTGTAGAAACTCCAAGTAAACCAAACGATGACCATGACCACGACCATGGCCGCGAAGATGTTGATCATCATCACGAAGAAGAGCATGACCATGACTTCGCAGCTGATCGAGTGATTAGTGAGGACGACCAAGGTTTCGTAGTTTCACATGGAGACCACAATCATTATTTTTACAAGAAAGATTTAACGGCTC
>CABPWC010000074.1 GCA_902461025.1 uncultured Streptococcus sp. | reverse complement strand
AGTATACAGTTGCATCGATACCACTCATCTCAAGGACACGTGGGTGAACCATACCTGCACCCATAATCTCGATCCAACCTGTTTTCTTACATACGTTACAGCCGGCTCCTCCACACTTGAAGCATGAAACATCCACCTCAACAGATGGCTCAGTGAATGGAAAATAAGATGGGCGTAAACGAATTTGACGCTCTTCACCAAACATTTTTTGTACAATTAACTGGAGAGTTCCTTGAAGGTCAGCCATAGAGATGTTTTTCCCAACAACCAAACCTTCGATCTGGTGGAACTGGTGACTGTGGGTTGCATCGTCTGTATCACGACGGAATACACGTCCTGGTGAGATCATCTTCAAAGGACCTTTTGAAAAATCATGGGCATCCATAGCACGAGCCTGAACTGGAGACGTGTGAGTACGAAGCAAGATTTCTTCTGTGATATAGAAAGTGTCCTGCATATCACGAGCTGGGTGATCCTTTGGAAGGTTCATACGTTCAAAGTTATAGTAGTCTTGTTCTACTTCAAAACCATCCACTACTTGGTAACCCATCCCGATGAAGATGTCTTCAATTTCCTCACTGGTTTGTGTGAGGATGTGACGGTGACCAGTCGCAACTGGGCGACCTGGAAGCGTAACATCGATGCTCTCACTTGCTAGTTGAGCTTCCACTTTCTTTTCTTCCAAGAGCTTAGCTGATTCTTCAAATGCAGCTGTCAAAACATCACGAGCTTCATTGACGTGTTTCCCGATAATTGGACGCATTTCTGCAGAAACATCTTTCATCCCTTTCAGGATTTCAGTAAGAGAACCTTTTTTACCAAGGACAGAGACGCGCAATTCTTGCAGCTCTTTTTCATTTTCAGCAGAAATCTGCTTCAAGCTAGCTAGCGTTTCTTCACGAAGCGCTTTTAATTGTTCTTCAATAGTTGACATAATTCCTCCATCAGTCTCTCGTAGATAAAAAGAAAACCACATGCCAAAAACTCCACTCGGAGCGTTGACACGCGGTACCATCCGTTTTCATCTGACAAGTCAGACCTTTATTTCTGAATCCCTTCGCAAGTGAATTCACCCAGCTTTCATATAGAGAGCTTTCAGTCACGGCTCTCCTCCCTGAGATACTTCCCCTGAGATACTAGTCTTGCAGATTCCTATTTAATTATTATTCATTTTATCAAATTTCAAGCATTCTTGCAAGATGTTTTACGACTAATCAACATAGTCTCCACCTTCAAAGCCATAATACTCTTCCAGACTGAGGCCACTTGCAGCGATTTCTTTGGCTTCTTTGCCGACGTAGCGAAGGTGCCATTCCTCGGCCATATAACCAGTTTCTTTTTCCTTACCTTTGAGATAACGGACGACAAAGCCATAGTCAGCCGCATGGTCCAAAAGCCATTGGGCTGCCTTTTCTTCAGTGACTAAATCTCCATTTGTTCCAATTAGGTCAAAGGCAAGGCCAGTTTGGTGTTCACTGTAACCAGGTCTGGCAGAATAGCGGTCAGCCTCAGCCTTGCCATCTTTATCTACATAGTTTTGATAAAGCTGAGTTTGTGTTTCATAACTTCTAAAACCACTATAGTTGTCGCTAATCGGGAATCCTGCTTGTTGCATAGCTGCAATGAGTTTCAACAGTTCTGCCTTAGCCGTAGGATTTTCTCCAGGATTGTAATCTTTTGACATTGGATAATGCTTATTAGCTACAACAATCTCATCGTACTTACCTTGAATGCTGTAGTGATCTCCTTTGTCAACCACTTCTGCTTTCTTTTGACTAGCATCCTGAGATTTACTGCCGACAGTTCCTTCTTGTACAGTTGATTGCTCTGAAGAAGCTTTTGAGTCAGAAGTCGCTGATTTTTCTTGTGAACAAGCTGCCAATGTCAAGGCTAGAAATCCTGATAATACAAGGTATCTTTTTTTCATTCTTTATCCTTTCATCTCTATCATTTGGTCTAAAGTATCAGATAAGGTAGCAATCAAACCTTCTAATTTACTTCCCTTAACCTGATATTCTTCAGCAACCATTTCTTCCCATGGAACCCACCAAACTGGACCACGATCATTAAGACCGTGTCCCTTCATATCGCCCGCTCGTCTCGGAAAAATATGCCAGTGGACATGGGCATCTCCATTTCCCAACAACTCTACATTCATCTTTTGAGCTGAAAAAGCTTTAGAGACAGCTTCCTGAACCAGACTCATTTCCTCTAAAAAGCGGAGTTTAACTCTTGGATGTAGTTGGTGTAGTTCTGTGACATGTTCTTTGGCTAAGAAAAGAGTGTAACCTTCAAAATACTGATGATCACCAATGACAACATAGCCAGTTTCCAACTCCCTCACAAAGTAGGGATTTTCCCCTGCCTTAATCAATTCAATTCGTTGACAAATTAGGCACATCCTAGTCCACCAACTCACTCTTAAGATAAGCGTCCACCATACGCTCAGTTGCTACGACAGAATCGACATGGGTGCGTTCGTATGAATGGCTAGATTCAATCCCAGCACCGAGGAGGGCGTGTTTGACCTCTGCTCCAGCTGACATAGCTGCAGAAGCATCCGAACCGTAAAATGGATAGATATCTAATTTAAATGGAATGTCTTGGTCTTTTGCTAGAGCAACCAGATGTTGACGGAATTCATAGTGGTAAGGACCTGAAGCATCTTTGACACAGATAGAGACTGTGTACTCGTCTGTCTGCTGATCATCTCCCATCGCTCCCATATCTACTGCTAGATATTCGACAACTTGACTAGGGATACTTGAGTTAGCACCATGCCCCACTTCTTCAAAGACTGAAAAAGCAAAATGTGTAGTGACAGGAAGTTCAACTCCTTCTTCTTTGTAGACCTTAAGGAGATTGAGAAGGATAGCTGCACTGACCTTATCATCCAAATGACGCGATTTGATAAATCCTGTCTCAGTTACGACAGTTCGTGGATCAAAGCTGATAAAGTCACCAACCTCAATACCAAGTGCGCGTGTTTCTTTTTCATTGGTCACTTTTTCATCCAAACGAACTTCCATATTGTCTTGCGTACGTTCAGCAGTTCCAGCGTCCTTGTAGACATGGCAAGAAGTCTGGTGGATCAAGATGGTACCTGAAACAGTTTTCCCTGTACTTGCTACATGAACCGTACAGTTTTCTCCTTCAATCATATTCCAAGGATAGCCACCGATACGGTCCATTTTGAGACGACCGTCTGGTTTAACAGCACGAACAATAGCCCCCAAGGTATCCACATGGGCAGTTACATAACGTTGTTTGTCATCATTTTTACCTTTAACAGTGACATTAACACCACCTTTAGCAGTGCGAATTGGTTGATAACCTAGTCTTTCAAGAGTCTCAACTAAATAATTCGTAATTTCACGTGTGAAACCAGTTGGGGATGCGATAGCAGTTAGTTCTTTAATATATTCTACAGTTTGATTCATTTCTTCACCTCTTGCTACCATTATATCACTTTTCCCATTTTAGTATGTGCAAAAAGGAAAAACGATTATACTTTGATTGCAAAAGTATTTTATGGTATAATGAAAAAAAGTTCTTATGATGAAAGGAAATAATATGAACAAATATTTTAAAACGACACTTCTCTTAGCCTTACCGTTGGCATTCTTGTTGGGATGTTCAAAACAAGCATCAACAACTTCGAACTCTTCAAAAGCAGAGACAACTGAGGTAAAAAATACTGAAGCTGAAACAACTGAAAAGAAATCCGAACTAAAAACTGTTACTTTTGTAAATGACTCTCAGCCAGGCATCCAGTCAACATTGACCTATACAGTTGACGGTGATAACGTTGTGAAACAAACCGCTCATAACGTTGCTGATCCTGAAGCCCTAAACAATAATGCAGATGATTTAAAAAACCTAATTGAAGAAACCTACAAAGGATACAAAGGACTCAAAGGTGTTACTTTATCAGTCGAGATTAAAGACGGTAAAGTCGTTCAAGACCTTGAAATCGACCTTTCAGTTGCAAGTATAGACGAACTTAGAAAAGCTTTACCAGAAGAATACTCAGGCGTTGGAAAAAATGTAAGTTTTAAAGCCTCTAAGAAAATGTTAACAGAACATGGTTATAAAGAACAAACGAACTAAGAGGAATTGAAAAAACCTTGGCATAAGCCAAGGTTTTTTTATTCCATCTCAAAAGGTTCACTCTTTTGCTTATTTGGAAGAACAAGAGATAGTAAGATTCCAACAATCGCTGGCACTAACCACGGCAATGAAGCCTTAGCAAATGGCAAAATGTTCACGATGTTTGCAAGGACCTCAATCTTAAATGTAGATCCTAAAACGCTTGCAATGGCAATAGCTGTAACAATAGCAACAGTTAGTTGCATGCCTGGTTTAGAAAGAGCGAAAAACTTGTTCACAATCACAATCATGACAATGGCCATCGTGATAGGATATAAGACAACAAGAACAGGAACAGAGTACTTGATAATGGCACTCAAACCAAGATTTGCGATGGCAAAACCAATCAAGGTAAAGACGGTCGCATAAACTTTATAGCTGATTTGTGGGAAGCGTCCATTAAAGAACTCAGCAGTCGATACAATCAACCCTACAGTCGTTGTAAAACAAGTAACGGTTACCATAGCTGCAAGAAAAATCTGAGCAGTAGAACCAAAGATTTCTTGGGTCGCTTGCGACAAGATATAAACTCCTGGAGTTCCACTCTTCATCGCTTCTTCTGTTACTGGGAAGTGATTTCCAAGGAAACCTAAGCCGATGTAAAGGGCACTAAATCCAATTGCAACGACAATTCCGACTACCCAAATAGTTGAAATATACTCTTTTTTACTTGAAAATCCAAGTTGTTTCATGGTTTGAACCGCGATTACACTGAAGGCAACAGAAGCAAGAGCATCTAGAGTGTTATATCCTTCAAGGAATCCTGCTCCAAATGCTGAAGCCTGATAAGCTCCTGAAGCCGCTTGTGGTGCATTTCCACCATATTTAAAGGCCCCAAGGATGACGAGAACAACGATTAAGAGGGCAAAAACTGGCGTCAAGACACGACCGATACGATCCAAAATCTTTGAAGGATTCAGCGAAATGAGATAGGCTGCAACAAAGTAAAGAACCGTAAAAATTATCAAACCTAGACTTTTATCTGCTTGATCCAAAAGTGGACTAATCCCAACTTCAAACGATGTTGTTGCTGTACGCGGAATCGCAAAGAATGGACCAATCGACAAGTACAAGGCTGCTAGATAAACTGTCGCAAACCATGGGGAAATTTTCTTAGAAATTTCATAGATATAACCCTTTGGATTCAGGGTCCCGATAATCAAGGTTAAGACGGCAATCCCGACACCCGAAAATACAAAACCTGCAATGGCAGGGAGGAAGTTATCTCCAGACTGTGCACCCAGAGTTGGAGGGAAAATCAAGTTACCTGCTCCAAAAAATATTCCAAACAGGAGTAATCCTGTTAAAGCACCTTTTTTAGCCATAAACTCTCCTTATAAAATTAAAATACTTTCTTAGTATAACATGTTTAAAGGCTTGAAAAGGCTATCTCGAAATAATTCTAAAATGTTTTCAATTTTCGGAATTTTAGTACAAAAAAATCCTTCGATTCCTTTCTCATTTGTAAAGGTCTCGAAGGAAATTTTTCTTATTCTAAGGCATCCATGCCACCTTGGACATTGATAACCTCATAGCCTTGTTCTGCTAAAAATTGACAAGCGCGTGCTGAACGCATTCCTGATTTACAAATCACGTAGTAAAGGTTATCCTTGTCTAGTTGTTTATAAGTATCAGCTAGTTGGCTGAGAGGGAAATTACGAGCGCCTTCTAAATGAAGAACCTCAAATTCCTCTACTTCTCTCACATCCAATACAGAAAGCGACTCTTTCTGGTATAGTTGGTAAAAATCATTAAAAGTAATTTCTTTCATTTTTCATCTCCGAGAATTTTTTGAATTCTAGCTTTCAAGTCAGGTAAGACTTCTTCCTCAAACCACGGATTTTTCTTCATCCAGATTTGGTTACGAGGTGATGGGTGTACCAGAGGGAAATAATCTGGCAAATACTCTTTATATCGATGGACACGATCTGTTACCTTTCCACTGACTTTCTCATGCAGATAGTAAGCCTGAGCATACTGCCCAATCAAAAGTGTCAACTGAATATCTGGTAATTCTTTCAAAATTTTAGGGTGCCACTTTTCTGCAAAACCAGGTCTAGGTGGTAAGTCACCGGATTTCCCATGTCCTGGAAAGTAGAAATCCATGGGCATGACTGCAAAATAACCTGAATTGTAAAAGGTATCCTCATCCACACCCAACCAATCTCGCAGGCGATCGCCACTTTTATCCTTCCAGTAAAGTCCTGCTTCTTGGGTTTTGAGTCCAGGTGCTTGTCCAATGATATTGATACGAGCTGTCTTTGGGGCTGCAAATAGAGGTTCAATACCTTTCTCGGTATAACTGGCATTTTGTGGATCCGCTATGATGGCTTTCTTAATTCTTTCGATTTGAGACATCTGTTTTCCCTCCAAAAAGAAGTCCAAGCATACAATCTCAGACTTCTATAGCATTATTTGATCAATTCGTAAATAGCTTCAGCATAGATGGCTGCTGCACGGAAGAGATCGTCCAAAGCGATAAATTCATTGGCTTGGTGCATAGTATCGATAGAGTCTGGGAACATAGCTCCATAGGCTACACCACGTTCCAAGAGACGACCAAAGGTTCCGCCCCCGATGACTTGTTCATGCCCTTGAAGACCTGTTTGTTTTTCATACACGCTCAACAAGGTTTGTACAAGTGGATCTTCCATTGGTACGTAGTGAGGTGTATGTCCGTGTTCTGACAAGCTAACTGAAGTAACTGGCAAGTTTTCAAGAACTGACTTGATTTGCTCTGGACTTGTTCCTTTTGGATAACGGAAGTTAAGGGCAATGGTATTGTCAGCACTTGTTTCATCAAAGCGGAAGACACCAGCATTCATAGAAAGGGCACCCATCTTTTCATCCACATGAGCCACTTTCAAGTTTTTGCCTTCATGGTCATTCAAGAGAATCTTACCAGCAATGTCAAGGTAGTCTTTTGCAGGTCCTTCAAATGCAAACTGGCTAAGGAAGAGAGCAAGATAAGTCGCACCATTGACACCTGAAGCAGGCATAGCACCGTGGGCAGATTTACCAATTACAGTTACCTTGTACTGACCGTTTTCTTCTTGGATTTCTCCTCTAAGTTTGTGCTCTGCAACAAAGGCATCTAGTTTCGCTTGCAAGTCAGCCAAGTCACCTGAAACGACTGCTGTTGCTGACTCAGGAACCATATTTTCACGCAAACCACCTGTGAAGCTGTGAAGACGAGCTACCCCCTTGTTGTCACCGGCAAAATGGAGATATTCTGTGATATTTCCTTTTTCACCATTGATAATTGGGAATTCAGCATCTGGAGAGAAACCAAAGTCTGGCTTCGCAAGTCCTACATGGTCAAAATAGTAGTCCATGTCAGCCCAACCTGATTCTTCATCAGTTCCGACAATAAAGCGAACTTTCTTAGAAGTTGGAAGTCCAAGCTCCTTAATGATTTTCAAACCATAGTAACATGCTGTAGTTGGTCCCTTATCATCAGAAGCACCACGCGCATAGAGACGGCCATCTTTGATAGTTGGAGTGTAAGGATCAGTGTCCCAACCGCTACCTGCTGGTACTACGTCCATGTGGGCAAAGATTCCAAGAACTTCCTTACCTTCACCAAACTCAAAATGTCCTGCATAGTTGTCGACATTTTTTGTTGGATAACCATCACGGTCTGCGATTTCAAGGAATTTCTCCAAAGCTTTTACTGGACCAGGTCCAAATGGATGCTGAGCATCTGCCTTGCTGTCATCGCGTTCTGAGTTGATTTCCAAAAGGCTAAACAAGTCAGCCAAAAGGTCTTCTTTGCGTTTTTCTACTTCTGCTGTAAAATCAATAACTGTCATTTTTACTTCCTATCTTT
>CABPWC010000073.1 GCA_902461025.1 uncultured Streptococcus sp. | reverse complement strand
GGATTAAACCATCCACGGTAATTTCCGATTGGTTGAGTACCACTACCATCATAGTTTGCTTCCAATACCTGGATAGAATTTTCACTTTGTACATCTGTCACATAAGCAACGTGTCCATATTCACCACCGTCCCAAACGGCGATTGCGCCTACTACAGGCACAGTTCCTGTCCTAAAACCTTGTGCACTAGCATAGATTGCCCAAGTGTTGGCATTTCCCCACCAGTTGCTAGCCCAAGGAGCCATTTCTTTCACGCCCCATGTACACTGACCAACAGGATATGAGTTTCCGTAGTTTGTAGGAGTATTTACGACAACATCAGCAGTTGCTACCCCATTCACAGTACTAGTTGCTTCATAAGCCGGAGCATTGTATGAATAGCTAGCTTGAGTTAGACCACTCACTTCTAGCACATCACCTGGGTGGATGGTGTCAAAAATGCTTTTTCCATTATTTGCCGCCAACACATAAGGATCCATACCACTTGCAGCAGCAATACCAAAAAATGAATCACCATCTTGAACAACGTAAGAGTCTGCGCTAACAGTCTGAGCACCAACTGTAGCCAAAATAGCTGTAGATGTTAAACCAAGAGTCAGTTTAGCAACTGTTTTTTTCATAACAATTTTCTCCTAAAATTTTATTGATAATTTTTAATTTTTATGTTGATAAGAGAATCATACCTGATTTACATGTCAGTTGTTTTAGATTTATGTTGTAGTCATGTTACAAATCTGTATACTTTTACTACATAAAGTTAAAAATCACTTACAAAAAGAGACTGAAATAGGTTACTTCAGCCTCTTTGTATTTATTTTTTCATCAAGAAATCATAGATTTCCTGTACTGTACCTAGTGCCATCATTTCTTGGTCTTTAACAGTTTGCTTAAGATTTTGATAAATCTGACTTTCAGCAATATCCCGTTTAGTCGCATCTTTATTAACCCTCATCACACCATTTTCAATGGTGACAAAACCAAGCTCTTCAAAAATTTGAATCATCTTGACGAGTAAGATTTGCTCAATTTTGAGATAGGTTGATAAGTCCTTGAGTTTATAACGAATATCAAATTCTGGGAACTGATAGATCGTCTTATAGAGCTTTGCGAATTGCTCTCTTGTGCCATAGCCAGTCAAATAGTAGGGTTTGTCGATATCATTTTTAAAGTAAACAGCTGAAAAATCATGCTGCTGGAAAATGTTTTTAAGAATAGTGATATCTTCTGGGAGATTCTTGACAACGATTGCTGGACTCAAGGAAATATCAGGCAATTTTCCTGTAAGATCCAGTACCGGTACCCCGTCTGGTAAAGATGCGTTCTTCCCACGAATATTAAAGAGTTGAACACCGTCTACACGAGCGTCTACCATCATCAACTGAAGGGTTGTTTGCCCATTCCACTGGTTAACAGAAAGAGTGACTGCTAACTCCAGTTGTTTTACCTGAGAAAATTCTGTAGCCTTTGATCCTTGACCAAAAGCTACTACCTCAAAGTCCACAGTTCCTTTGGATATTTTTAACTTCAGATGACTATCTCCAGCCCCAATAGAACGAGCATTTTCAACTTGAAAATCTCGAATATAGAAGATAGGTTTTTGATTGTCCATTCCAAAAGGAGCTAACCGCTCAAAGCTTTTAACCGTATCTAAACTCAGGTTTTCCAAATCCAGTTCTTCGTCTAAATATAATGTACTCTTACCCTTGGCGTCTATTCCTTTGTCTTTTACATAGGTTTCTAAAATTTCTGATAAGGCATCTAACTGTTCAGCCTCGAGCGTCATACCTGCGGCGCCTGCATGACCACCAAAGGCGATAAAAAGTTCCCGATGCGGATTCAAGGCTTCAAAGATATCGACGGCTTCAATACTCCGTGCACTTCCCTTGGCACGACCATCTTCAACATTCAGAACAATAACTGTTTGACCTAATTCTTCCAACAAGCGACCAGCTACAATCCCAAGAACTCCTGGGTTCCATCCTTCTTTGGCTAAAACTTGAACACTTTTGTTAGGGTCTACCAAGCTTTTAGCTTCTTCATAGATAGCCTGAACAATTTCCTTGCGTTCTTCGTTTTTAACTTGAATCATGAGGGCAATCTCACGCACCTCTTCATCATCAAAGCCAGTTAGTAAGTCAATAGCAGGATTAGGATCATCCAAGCGTCCTAGCGCATTCAAACGAGGAGCTAGTTGAAAACCAACCGTCTCTTCTGTAACATCACCGCTAGAAATCCCTGCTATTTCAAATAACTCTTGGAGACCAATTCTTTGGGTATTGCGTAAAATTTCTAAACCATATTGAACCATGATGCGATTTTCATCTGTCAAACTGACCATATCGGCAATGGTCCCAATGGCAACCAAGTCTAGTAATTCAACCTGCACCTCTTCCAAGAGGGCGCAAGCTAGTTTAAAAGCAACTCCACAACCTGCCAAATGTTTAAAAGGATAATCTGCTTCTTGGTGTTCAGGATGGACAATCGCATAGGCATCTGGCAAAACCTCTGGCATAGAATGGTGGTCGGTCACAATGACTCCCACTCCCATAGACTGGGCCAAGTCAATGGCTTCATGCCCTGCAACTCCATTATCTACGGT
Organism: uncultured Streptococcus sp.; assembly: GCA_902461025.1. Taxonomy (GTDB): domain Bacteria; phylum Bacillota; class Bacilli; order Lactobacillales; family Streptococcaceae; genus Streptococcus. Next base: position 5,647 of record CABPWC010000073.1, on the reverse strand, counting down.
TACAATCAAAGATATCCCTTGTTGCTCAATGAAGTACTTGTAGACACTGGCATTAGGACCATAACCATCTGTAAAACGATTAGGAAGATAGACTAAACACTCGGCTCCTAATTGTTCTAATGTTTCTTTAAGGATAGAAGCTGATGTCATCCCATCTGCATCGTAGTCTCCATAAACGAGAATAAATTCCCCCTGCTCTATAGCACGACGAATGCGATTCACTGCCTTATCCATATCGTGGAGAAGATAGGGATCATGTAAATCATCTAGACTTGGTGCTAAAAAACGTGTCAGACTATCTTCATCCTTAATACCACGGCTAAATAATAAACGAGCAGCTTCAGGCCCTAGCCCAGCTTTCTTGGCGATTTTTGTAAAATCTGCATCCTCAACTTGAGGTGCAAATTGCCAATTATAAGTCGGAATTATCACACAAATATCCACTCTTTCTTACGATTCTATTTATTTATTATAACATGATTTTTGTTTTTCTCTTGCTAATCTAACCACATTCCTGGCTAAATTCTCAGGCCACTTCAACTAACACCCAGCATATTTAATTACGAAAAAAGCACCTAAACAACCAAGCTTTTCAGCTTAGCAATTCAGGTGTACCTTATTTTAAAATTTATTCTTTTATTCTCGCTTCTGCATCTGCCACTACTTGAGCAAGACTGGTTTTGCTCAGCTCCTGCTCCATGGCTAGCTGAATCTTTTGTAATTTCTCATCTAAAACACCATGGATATTGGCTCCTACTGGACAGTCAGGATTAGGATTATCATGGAAACTAAAGAGTTGTCCAGTCTTTCCAAGGCATTCCACCGCTTGATAAATATCCAAAAGACTGATATCCTCAAGATTTTTGATAATCTCTGTCCCTCCAGTTCCACGCGCGACGGAAATCAAGTCTGCTTTTTTCAGTTGGGACAAAATTTTTCGGATAATAACAGGATTGACTCCAACACTACTAGCTAGAAAATCACTAGTCACCTTGCTTTCCTTCCCCTTTAGGGCAATGATTACCAACATATGTGTCGCAATGGTAAATCGGCTTGAAATTTGCATGCAGTCCTCCTTTATTATCAACAAAGCTCATTTTTCTCTTATATTTATTATATCTCCTAGAGTTGTAATGTCAAGAGTTACGACTAAGCCAATCGTCCAATTCAACATCATGTCCTTGACTCTGAGCGATTTCGTGCAACAAGTCCTGATTATGGGTATGGTGAATTCCATTGACTAAGCTTTCATAGTATACCTCATAATAGGGCAATTTCAAATCTCTAGCCAATTGTAATTCTGACTCAACATCGTAATCAACGCGACGAAAATCTACATCCTTCAATCCTTTATCATCAAATTCCAAAATCATATATTGGGCTCGTAAATCCTCACGCAGACTTGCTGATAAAAAGAAAGGCTGCCCAATCGAACCTGGATTCAAAATGAGTTGTCCACCACTTCCATAACGTAAAAATTGTTGGTGGATATGACCATAGATGGCAATATCGGAGTCAGGATTAGTCACCAAACGATCAAAATCTTCCTGCTTTCCAAGATGAATCAGTTCTCTTCCCCAATTTTTATCCGGTAAATGATGACTAATCCCCACCTTTAGATTTCCAAACTGGCGATGGGTGTGCATAGGAAAATCCTGAAGTTCTTCAATCTCATCTAGACTAATTTCTTCCATGATATACTGACATTGCCGTAAGAGGTAGCGATGACTGGGCCTACTTGTATCCAATTTTCGGTGAGCAGCCCGCCATAAACTTTCTTCCCAATTCCCCAGAACCCGAACCGTAATCGGCAATTCCTCCAATCGTCTGAGGATACTTTTTCGTCCCGTTCCTGGCATGAGAATATCTCCCAAAAGCCAATATTCCTCAACTCCTGCCTTTTCCGCATCTGTGAGAACTGCTTCCAATGCTCCTGTGTTGCCATGAATATCTGAAAGTACCGCAATTTTTGTCATATCAATCCCTCTTGTTTTCTCACATTTAATTATAGCACTCTGAAAACCAAAGTCAAAAGCATCTTGTTTGCTATCATTTTTTACTTTACTTTTTAAGTGAAAAGGATTACAATGAAGGTGATAAGAAATGAGGAGGTTTTTGCTATGACACAACGTTACGAAAACATCATGGTAGCAGTCGACGGTTCTAAAGAAGCTGATTTGGCTTTTATCAAAGGAGTTCAGTCAGCATTACGTAACCAGGCTAAATTAACCATTGCCCATGTCATTGACACTCGTGCTCTTCAAAGCATTTCAACATTCGATGCAGAAGTTTACGAAGAGTTACAAGTTGAGGCCCAAGATTTGATGGCAGAATATGAAAAGCGTGCTAGAGATGCTGGTCTTACAGATATTAAAGTTGTCATCGAAATGGGAAATCCTAAAACTCTTTTAGCCAAAACAATCCCTGAACAAGAACATGTTGATTTGATTTTGGTTGGAGCAACTGGACTTAACGCCTTCGAACGTTTGCTTGTCGGATCTTCATCAGAATATATCCTACGCCATACAAGTGTTGACCTTCTCGTTGTTCGAGACAAGGATAAAACTTTATAATGAGAACAAAAGAGGTCGGGAAAATCCCGGCCTCGCTTTTTATTAGTGATAGCCTTTTATACAGCGAGGACTATATTCGTCAAAAAATCCTAAACTAATCTGTAAAGTAAAGGAGAGGATGTTCAAAATTGACGGCGCTTTCAAAAAATGCTATACTAAAAACAACTGAGAATGTATTCGCAGTTTAGAAAAGGAGACCCATTTTTTTGCCACTTGTTATAGACAACTTGGCATTTTTACGTCTAAGGGTATCATACATTTTGTTTTGAAACTACTTACTCCATTTTCCCAGTTCTCTATTAACAATCCCTCGGGGAGATGAGCCCTTCGTTAACTAAATTAGCTAACCTCATCTATCATAGTAGCACTTTTCAAAGTCACTAATTCCGTATTCTTCTATCTTGAAGATGATAGATTGTTGTACACCTGCCTAAACTATTACAATAATCTATGAGCTTAATTCGAAAGGATTGTATATGTCAAAAACAAAGAAAATACTTTTACTTATTTTCTGTATTCTTATCTTGACAGTCTTCCTCCCCATCTTGATTGATTACCAAAAAGCAAGTGACCTAGGCATTCAATTGTTTAGCTGGAGAGAATGGAGTTTTGCTGCATTCATTTCTAAATACATCTTTTGGGGGACATTAATCCTATCAGTATTAGTTTTATCATCAATCCTAGTTATACTATTTTATCCTAAGCAATATTTGGATATTCAATTAGGTACTAAAGATGATAAGCTTAAACTAAAAAATTCAGCTATTGAAGGGTTCGTTAGATGTGTTGTTGATGATTATGAGTTGATTAAAAATCCAACTATCCGTGTAAATGTCAGAAGAAATAAATGTTTTGTTTACGTGGAAGGTAGAATAATTACTTCAGACAACATCTCTACTAAGTGCCAGTCAATTCAAAATGAAATAACTCAAGGATTAAGGCAGTTTTTTGGTCTTGAACGTGAGGTAAAACTTGAAGTTTTGGTTAAAAACTATCAACCTCCAACTCAACACAAGAAAACTACAAGTCGTGTAGATTAAGGAAGTGAAAAGATGGAATTACTTAAAAAGTATCAGTATCCAATTTTATCAGGCTTAATAGGTATTATTCTAGCTTGTTTAATTATTTCCTTTGGTTTCTTCAAAACACTATTTGTTTTGATTTTCGGAGCTTTAGGAATTGTAATTGGATTATATATCCAAAAAAACTATATAAATAAATAATAAGGAGTCGCATATGTCAAACTTGGAAAAAAACGTTTCTACAGAAAAAAATGAATCTACTGCTACTACTCATGAAGTAAAAGGAAGCCTTACTTATGAAAATAAGGTTATCCAAAAAATTATTGGTCTAGCACTAGAAAAAGTACCTGGTCTTTTGGACGTTGATGGAGGATTTTTCTCTAATTTAACTGAAAAAATTATTAACACAGATAATGTTACTCGTGGAGTTAATGTTGAAGTTGGTAAGACACAAGTTGCTGTCGATTTGAATGTTGTTGTAGAATACAAAATTAACGTTCCTGAACTATACAACAAAATTAAAAAAGTTGTCACTTCTGAGGTTTCACAAATGACAAATCTTGAAGTTGTTGAAGTAAATGTGAACGTTGTTGATATCAAAACAAAAGAACAATTTGAAGCAGATTCAGTGAGTCTTCAAGATAGAGTAACTGACGTAGCAGAGTCAACAGGTGAATTTGCATCCGAACAATTTGAAAAAGTTAAAACTGGTTTCAGTAGTGGTGTATCAACTGCTAAAGAAAAAGCAAGTGAAGGTGTCGAAGCTGTAAAAGATGTAACATCTAAAGAAAAAAGTCGTGTAAACTAGCTCCAAAATCTAATATGAACAAAAATACCTATTGAATAAATCCAATAGGTATTTTAATTTTTCATCTTGGAGCTTCTAACTCATTCTATTTTCTCTTTCCTTATGACGTTCATAAGCCTTGATTTGGCGCTCTATTTCCTTTTTGATTGCAGGCTCTGGAGCGTACTTTTCTTTCCAGTTATCTGGTTTCAAGATTTTGTGGGTTACTGGATCAAAATGAGCCTTACCATCTGGGAAGATTTTACCCATGTTTGCTTGATGGACAATTTCAAAGATTCGCTCTGGGTCTACCCCCATCAGAACAAAACTTCCATAGGTAAAGTAAAGTGTATCAATCAAAGCATCAACCTGACCAACGAGGCTTTTCTCAGCTGGTGTTGATTTACTTACTTTTTCAGCTGCTTTATCGAGTGCCTGATGCAAATCTTGTACGGCTTGTTGGAATTCCTCTTCAGAATTGCTTGCAGCGCGGACAAACTCAACTAACTCTTCAATCTTAAAGCCAGCACGGTGAGTTGCACCTTCTAAATCCCAAGCGATAGGTTCTTCTTGAGTTCGCTCATCCATCATGTGATGGAAGGTTTTGACTTTATTGAAATGATAGTCGCGACTAACAAAGACTTTTTCAGAAGCCAAGACTCCAAAATATTCTAAAGCCTTGTGAATGCCGTCATCTTGGTTGCTGGCAGTGATATGCTTGGCAACTTCTTTCACACTACTGCTACCATTTCCCATGGCAACAGACATCCCAACTCCAGCCAACATTTCTAAGTCATTATCTGAGTCACCAAAGGCCATGACTTGATTGAGATCAAAGCCATACTCTTTTCCGACACGGCGAATCCCTTCCAACTTGGAATTTCCTTGATTGATAATATCCGCCGCAAAAGGATTACTTCTGGTAAACTTGAGATGGTTTAATTGTTCCGCAGCATGATCTGTCTCCTCAGGAGTCATCAACATGAGCACCTGGTAGACCGGTTGGTTGATCAAGTCCAGCAAATCATCTTCCTTCTGAGGTAGCGCCTTGCTGATCATACGGTTAAAGGAATGACTAACAGTACGAGTCAAAAATTTAGGTACAAAACGACTAACTAGCTGCGAAAGAGGACTGAGACCAAAGGACATTATTCGAGAACCGACAACATCTTGTCTCGTTCCCATGGCAATCTCTTTTCGATTTTCCTTAGCATAAGAGATGATTTGTCTGAGACTTCTCTTATCAATAGGGCTAGCAAAAAGAA
>CABPWC010000072.1 GCA_902461025.1 uncultured Streptococcus sp. | reverse complement strand
ATTAAAGATACCATGGAAGGAAAATAAGATGATTGATATTCATTCACATATTGTTTTCGATGTTGACGATGGGCCTAAAAATAAAGCTGAGAGCAAGGCTCTCCTTGAAGAAGCTTACGCACAAGGTGTTCGAACCATTGTTTCGACCTCTCATCGTAGAAAAGGGATGTTTGAAACACCAGAAGACAAAATTGCAGCTAATTTTGGCGAAGTGAAACAATTAGCTCAAGAAATTGCGCCAGATTTGAATATCGTTTACGGGGCTGAGATTTATTTTTCAAGTGATGTTTTAGAAAAACTTGAACAGGGTGTCATACCAAAACTCAATGGAAGTCGTTATGCTTTGATTGAGTTTAGCATGAATACACCCTACAGAGATATTCATAGCGCTTTGACCAAAGTTCTCATGTTAGGGATTACACCTGTGGTTGCTCATATTGAGCGCTACCACACCTTGGAAAACGATGAGAAAAAAGTTAGAGAACTCATCAATATGGGCTGCTATATGCAGATTAATAGTTCGAGCGTCTTAAAACCGCGGCTTTTCGGAGATACCTACAAGTTTATGAAAAAGCGTGCTAGATACTTCTTAGACAAGGACTTAGTACATGTAGTAGCTAGCGATATGCACAATTTGGATAATCGCCCACCGTATATGAGAGAAGCTTATGAGCTCATTGCTAAAAAATACGGATCAGGAAAAGCTCGTGAACTTTTTGAAACAAATCCATCAAAAATAATAAATGACCAAATAATTTAGGAGAAATGATGAAAGAACAAGATAAAATTGAAATTGATGTACTGCAATTGGTAAAAGTGCTATGGAAACGAAAATTCCTCATTGTCTTAGCTGCACTAGTAGCAGGTCTAGCAGCTTTTGCTTATAGCTCATTTGTGATTAAGCCACAGTATACTAGTACTACTCGTATCTATGTTGTCAATCGTAACCAAGCAGATAAGCCAGGTTTGACGAATCAGGACCTACAGGCAGGTGCTTACTTGGTAAAAGACTACCGAGAGATCATCCTCTCTCAGGATGTTCTTGAAAAAGTAGTGGCTGATCAAAAATTAACGATGGATGCAAAAACTCTTGGAAGAAAAGTTTCAGTAACAGTTCCAGCAGACACTCGTATTGTATCTATCTCGGTTCGAGATGGCAATCCTGAGGAAGCGAGTCGTATCGCCAATGCACTTAGAGAAGTAGCTGCTCAGAAAATTATTTCTGTAACACGGGTGTCAGATGTAACGACACTTGAAGAAGCAAGACCTGCAACATCACCATCTTCTCCAAATATTCGTCGAAATACAATGATGGCTACTATAGCAGGTGTAGGATTTATTGTAGTTATTGTACTTTTAGTCGAATTATTAGATGATCGAGTGAAACGTCCAGAAGATATCGAAGAAGTGATGCACCTCTCGCTTTTAGGTGTTATTCCAAATCTTGAGAAATTAAAGTAAAGAGGGAAATATGGCAAAGTTAGAATTATCAGAACAACGATTAAACTCTGTAAAAAAAGCTGAAGAGTATTATAACGCTCTACGTACGAATATCCAGTTGAGTGGAGATGGTCTCAAAGTGATTGGCCTTTCTTCGGTTCGACCTGGAGAAGGGAAATCTACAACTTCAACCAATATTGCTTGGGCTTTCGCGCGTGCAGGCTATAAGACGCTCCTTATCGATGCGGATATTCGTAATTCAGTCATGTCAGGTGTCTTCAAATCTCGAGAAAAAATTACAGGTTTGACAGACTACTTATCAGGGACTAAAGATTTATCTCATGGTTTGTGTGAAACAAACGTAGAAAACTTGTTTGTCATTCAATCAGGAGCTATTTCACCAAATCCGACTGCCCTTCTTCAAAGTGAAAAATTCGAATCAATGATTGAGACTTTACGTAAATACTTTGACTATATCATTGTGGATACTGCTCCTATTGGAGTTGTCATTGATGCGGCCATTATCGTACAAAAATGTGATGCCTCTATCCTGGTGACTGAAGCTTCTGCAACAAAACGGAGAGAAGTTCAAAAAGCGAAAGATCAGTTAGAGCAAACAGGAACACCATTCTTAGGAGTTATTCTGAATAAATTTAATATTCAGCTTGAAAAATATGGTTCTTACGGATCATATGGGAACTATGGTTCCTATGGGAAAAATAAGAAAAAGTAAATATTAAAAAGAAGATTATATGAAAAGTAGGTGAAGTTTAAGTGGAGATTAGTGAAGTCTTATACAAAAGTTTTAAGCAACTTGCAGACTTTTTTATTGGAGTGGTTGGAACTGTTGTATTAGCTTTTCCAGCTTCCTTGATTATTTTCATCATATATAAAGCAAAAGGATATAAGGGTAGCATTTTCTTTACTCAGTATCGAGTAGGCTTGAATGGGAAAAAATTTAAAATTATTAAGTTTCGTTCAATGGTTGAAAATGCTGAAGAAATTCTCTTGGCCAATAAAGAGCTACATCAAAAATATATTGACAATAGCTACAAATTACCTCCCAACGAAGATCCACGCTTAACGATTATTGGGAATTTCATCAGAAAAACGAGTATTGATGAATTTCCTCAGTTTATAAATGTTTTGCGTGGTGAGATGAGTTTTATAGGACCTAGGCCAATCCTTGATAAGGAATTAGAAGAATATTCCGAAGAGGAACAGAAACTTCTGCTTTCAGTGAAACCAGGGATAACAGGTATGTGGCAAGTTTCTGGGAGGAGTGAAGTCTATTATCCTGAACGTTGCGAGGTGGAATTATACTATCCTAGAAATCAATCTTTCAAATTGGATGTAAAGATATTTTTATTAACCATTAAGCAAGTTTTGCTAGGAAAAGGGGCTCATTAAAGAACAGATATGTTTTTTAGGATTTTATAATCTATTGATGAGTTCGAAATGAAAATGATACGAAATCAAAATGATACGAAATCAAATACTGGTAGTCATGTTTTAGAATTTGGAAAGGGTGTTTCACCATTTTAAAATGGTGAAACATGCTTCCGGAGTTATATAATCTGAGTGCTCTAATAGAGGCATGGCAAAAGAGTCAACTAGTTTCTTAGGTGAACTCTGTGAAACTAGGATGCTAGTGTTTGATTTCTTTTTTAGCGCAAACAGTTCAATCTAAATGAAGGGGGTTAAAATGACAAAGAATTATAAAATTATCGTGGCAACACACAAGCAATTTACCATGCCTGCTGATACTGATCTTTACCTACCTATCCATGTTGGTAGTGAAGGAAAAGAGAAGTTAGGATACCAATGTGATAATGAAGGAGACAATATTTCAAGTTTGAACCCCTATTATTGCGAATTAACTGGACTTTATTGGGCGTGGAAAAATTTAGAATGTGACTATCTTGGTTTGGTACACTATCGTCGCTATTTCACGGCAAAACGTCACTCATATAGTGAAACGATTGATATGAATGATATTATCCTGTCTAAAGCAGAACTGCAAGATTTGTTGGCAGAAAGTGATGTAATCCTTCCAAAAAAACGGAAATACTACATTGAAACGCTATACTCACACTATGCACATACGCACGATGCCAATCATTTAGACGTAACACGCCAGATTGTTAGCGAGTTGAGGTCGGAATATATCGATGCTTTTGATCAGGTCATGAAACAACGCAGTGGCTATATGTTCAATATGTTTATCATGTCCAAAGAAAATGTAGCAGCCTATTGTGAATGGTTGTTCCCGATTATTGATGAACTCTATAGAAGGTTGGACATTACAGATTATTCTGCTTTTGATGCTAGATTATTTGGTCGTATTAGTGAACGCTTGTTCAATGTTTGGTTGGCAAAACAAGATTTGCGGGTAAAAGAGATACCGTTTATCTATATGGAGAAAATTGACTTGATTCAAAAAGGAAAATCCTTCCTACAAGCAAAATTCTTCGGGAAAAAATATGGACAGAGTTTTTAGATAGGGATAAAAGAATAAGGATGAAATTAGTAGTAAAAATAAAATCTTTGCCAGAGCTCTTGGCTCTTGTTGCTTTAGGAATATTTTTAACGGTTTCGATATTAAATGTAACTTTTTATGCTCGATATCTGCCTGGAACAGTTTATAAATTAGCGATAGCTTTTTCAATCTTTCTTTTGCTCCTAAAAGAGTCTTTTAAGAGCAAATATGATTATAGAGCTCTCATTGGATTATTTGCAACAATTTTAATTTATTTTATCGTAGGGAAAATGACAGCTCTCAGTTCAGAACTTTCTGTAAGTATATTATTTATTTACGCTTTACGAGATGTTCCTTTTAAGAAGGTAGCACAAACTTCTTTAGTCGTTAGTATGTGCTTGTTGTTGTTTGTTATCATCAGCGCAAAATTAGGAATAATAACGAATTATCTTGAAATTTCTGGTTCTCGAGTACGGAGCTACCTAGGTTTTAGATATGCTCTCTACCCTTCTATTTTACTAATGAATATAGTCGCTATTCTGTTTTATTTGAAGCAAAATAAAATCCAATATTGGCAATGGCTGCTGTTAGCTCTTTCTGTTTATTGGGTATATGGTAAAACGGATTCTCGTTTAACATTTTATAGTTCCTGTGTACTTTTGGCATGCAGTTTGCTAATAAAGTGGTTTCCAGAACTATTTTCAAAATTAGGACATGTGTTTAAAGTTTTTAAACTGACCTTTATCGTTAATGCAGTTATAAGTTTTTGGGTCTCTGTTATCTATCTCAATTCAAGTCATCCTTTTATCAATGACCTTCTTTTTAAAGTAAACCGTATGTTAGGTGGTCGTATATACTTGGCAAACAAATCTTTAAACCTGTATGGTTATGGATTCTTTAGACGACAGGTTGAATGGAATGGAAATGGTCTGACTGTTGAAGGAGTTAGGGACTATCAGACCTATTATCTGTATGTAGACAATTTGTATGTCCAAGTTTTACAAAGATTTGGCTTACTCATCCTGGGATTGATGCTCTCAGTCCTAACTTTGACTTTGTCTAAAGTAATTAAGAAACGCCAGTGGGTTCTTGCTCTGATTTTGATATTAATGAGTTTTCATTCCATGATTGATGATTTGAATTTCTATCTTCATAACAATATTTTTTGGATCTTGGTAGGTGCTTTAATCTACCCGGATTATCAGTTTTCTGATGAAAGCAACGAAGAACTCGGGGAACATTCATTTGAAAAAATCGTATATTAAAATGGTAAGAAGTATTTAACAAGAACTTAAAAGAGCATAGACTGGGAAGACGGTTTTATTTCGATTTATATAGGAGGAAAGTATGTCGGATATCAAAATCATTCAAGATAAGATTTTATCTATTTTGAAAGAGTTTATTAATATTTGCGAAGAAAATAACCTAACCTACTATGCTCTAGGTGGAACCTTGCTAGGAGCGGTACGTCATAAAGGATTCATACCTTGGGATGATGACATCGATATCGGTATGCCAAGAGAGGATTACGAAAAGTTTAAAAAAATAGCTTCAAATGTCTTGCCAGAAAACTACAAGTTTTTAAGCGAAGATACATTAAACTATAAAAAAGCTTTCTCTGTGATTCGAGATGATTCTACAAAAATCATCATGAATTATAGTAAAGAAGAATTGGTAGAAAGTTTGTGGATAGACATTTTTCCGCTAGATGGTATGCCATCTAATGCTTTAAAGAAAAAAATTCATTCTTTGAGATACTTGTACGCAAGGATGATGGTTCAACTCTCGCAATTCAATAGTTTGGTGAATCAGAAAAAAGAAAATCGACCATTCATTGAAAAGATTATTATTGCTTTTGCGAATGCTGTTAATATTGAGAAGATTATTTCCTTTACCTGGGCACAGAAAAAATATTTACAAACGATAAAAAAATATTCGTTTGATGAAGCTTACGCAGGAAATTTTACGGGAGCTTACAAATTAAGAGAGATAGTACCGAGTGATTACTTTGGAGACCCAGTCCTATTACAGTTTGAAGATCTTAAACTTTGTTGTCCTTGCAAATACAAAGAATATCTAACAGCCATTTACGGAGCGGATTATATGCAATTGCCACCAGAAGATAAAAGGGCTCTTCACTACTACGAGATTATATCACTTGGTGAAAATGAAGGGGAAGTGTAGTTTAAAGATGAAAAAAATCGCTTTAGTGAAATGGAGTATTGATAGAACAGATGGAGGACTGAAAGTAGCAACCAGCCTTGCAAATGAGTTATCAACTATGTATGAAGTTCATCTTCTCTCAATGATTTCTACAGAAAACAATTTCTTCTCGCTGAAACAATCGGTTCGATATCAAAATTTATCATCAAAGAAAATATCAATGAGTAAAAATTTTCTCGAAGCAGTCAAGTTATTGAGAAACTATCTGAAAGAAGAGAACATTGATATTGTTTTTGGAATCGGAATGAGTATGAATACAGTTGGTGTAGCAAGCACAATTGGTTTGAGAACAAAATTTGTTTCCTGCGACCATACAAATTCTATAGTAGATATTGATACTAAAGTTAAGAAGATACAAAGGTATATTGGAGCGAAATTTGCTGATAAACTCGTGACCCTTACTCAAGAAGACCGTGAAAATTATATAAAAAAATACGGTGTTTCTGATGAAAGAATTTGCTACATCTATAATTGGAAAGAGGCTGCTCTTTCAGATGTATCTTACAATAAAAAATCAACTAAAATTGTGACGGTTGGCCGTTTTGACTATCAAAAAGGATATGATTATCTTGTTCAAGTCGCGAAAAAAGTATTAGCGAAAAGGTCTGACTGGATTTGGGAAATCTACGGTTCCGGAAATCAAGATGAAGTGGACAAAATCAGAGATTTAATCAACGAAAATGATTTACAGGATAAGTTAGTCATAAAAGGACTCGAAAAAAATCAGGATTTGATTTATGGAGATAAAGGGATTTATGTCATGACTTCTCGCTATGAAGGTCTACCTCTAGTTCTGCTGGAAGCACAACAATACAATCTTCCTATAGTTAGCTTTAGTTGTCCGACAGGACCGAACGAAATTGTTGAAGATGGAGTTAATGGCTATCTGGTTGAGTGTTATGATACGGACAAGTTGAGCCAAAAATTGCTTGAACTGATGGAAGATGAAGCTTTGAGACAATCTTTCTCAGAACATGCAAAGGACAATATGGATAAATTTGATAAAGATAAAATTCTCAAGCAGTGGATTGGACTAATTGAGACGATTTAGGAGATATGATGAAGGATTGTTTGTTAACAATTGTAATGCCTAGTTATAATATTCAGGACTACGTTTCAAAAGGGCTGGAGTCTTTTCAACAAGTGCAATCAGATTATAAAAACAAATTTGAAGTACTGGTTGTTAACGATGGAAGTACAGACGATACTGCTAAAGTAGCAGAAGAAATATTAGCCCAAGATTCGTTGCTGGATGGCCGTGTAATTACAAAAGAAAACGGTGGTCATGGTTCAACTATCAATCGCGGTATTCAAGAAGCAAAGGGAAAATTTTTTAAAGTGATTGATGGAGATGACTGGGTTATTCCATCAGAATTTGAAGAGTTTTTAGATACTCTTGAAACTGTTGATGTGGATATGGTGATTACAGACTTTACAGAGCAGCATGTCTACAATAATACTACAGTACGAAAAGACTTCGTAGACAAGTATGAAATTGGCAAAAAATACATAGGAATTCCGGATGTTCGCATCCCGATGCACTCGGTTACTTATAAGACATCAATCTTGTCGGAAAACAAGATTCGTTTAAGTGAAAAAACATTTTATGTTGATATTCAATACACACTTTTTCCTTTGGAGTATGTTCATAGTTTCAGTTATTGGAATTATGATATTTATCAATACTACATAGGTAGACCAGAGCAAAGTATGAATATCGAGAGTATGAAGCGTAATGTTCGTCACCATTTGACTGTTACAAATTCAGTTCTAGATTATTTTACAAAAATTGAAAGTGAACCCGTTTTAAACCGAGTAGTTTCTGAAACCTTAGTTTATCTCATCAGTTTGCAGGTTGATTTGTCTTGGATGGTTAATGATTCCGAAACACTCTTGAAAGAACTATATAGCAAAATTGAGAAAAGTGCATATGACTATATTCCTACGAAAAAGTTTGACAGATTGTCTTATTTGAACTATAAGACCAAGTTTGCAATGGCCTTAATACTTAATCCGATTTTGAAGAAATACTCTAAAAAGAAAGAAAAAGAGAGAGGGGTTTAGGATGTTTATTAGCATCGTTGTTCCGGTATATAACATTGCCGACTATTTGCACTATGCGATAGATAGCCTGCTGAAACAAACCTATCAAAATTTTGAAGTGATCCTCGTTAATGACGGTTCAACAGATGATTCTCCTCGATTGTGTGAAGATTACGCCCGAGAATATGAAAATATCCATGTTTTTCACAA
>CABPWC010000071.1 GCA_902461025.1 uncultured Streptococcus sp. | reverse complement strand
AAGAATACACCCTGAACAGGCATTCCTGTTTGTGAAAGCATTTGAGGGTTTACAAAGAGAATATAACTCATTGCAAAGAAAGTTGTTAAACCAGCAAGCACCTCTGTACGGACATCTGTCCCGTGCTCTTTTAGTTTAAATAATTTGTCCATTTTTAATCTCCTTTGTCATTTTACGAACAATATGACTATTATATCACCAATCATTCATATTTTCAAGATGTTTTTCTTGAATTATAAAAATCTTATCAGATATTATTCTTTTCGTTTTTGCTTATTGTCAGCTTTTCTCTTAGCTTTTTGATATAATAGAAAACATCTTATCTGAAACTAGATTCGGGAGGATTTTATGACTAAAAAAATGATTGCCGTTGATTTAGACGGAACCCTACTCAACTCTGAAAGTAAACTTTCTGACTTTACTATTGAAACAATTAAAAAAATCTCTAAAAAAGGCCACAAAGTCATTATTGCAACCGGTCGCCCATATCGTATGGCCAAAGATTTTTATGACCAACTTGAACTTGAGACCCCAATGATCAACTTCAATGGTTCACTCACTCATCTGCCTGGCAAGGCTTGGGAACATGAAAAGTGTCTGACTGTGGACAAAAAATACCTCTTGGATATCGTGAAACGAAAAGAGGAAATTGAAGCAGACTTTATTGCAGGTGAATACCGTAAAAAGTTTTACATTACGACCCCAGATAAAGAAATTGCAGATCCTAAATTGTTTGGCGTTGAAAACTTTCGCCCTGAAAATCAATTCAAGTCTGACTTAGTGACTAAGGGACCTAACTGTATTTTATTACAAACTAGGGCCGACGATAAATATGCACTGGCTGAAGAGATGAACCGTTTTTACAAGCATCAACTCAATATTAACACTTGGGGTGGTCCTTTGAACATCCTCGAATGTACTCCAAAGGGAGTTCACAAGGCCTTTGCTCTTGAATACCTCCTCAATGTCATGAATATAGACAGACAGAATCTGATTGCCTTTGGTGATGAACATAACGACCAAGAAATGCTATCCTTTGCAGGTACAGGATATGCTATGAAAAACGCAAATCCCGCTCTACTTTCTTTCGCAGACGAGCAATTATCACTAACCAACGAAGAAGATGGAGTTGCTCACTTTTTACAAGAACGATTCCTTTAACTCCATCCACTCCATACTTTTTGGTAGAAAATAACTACCTTAACAGTATGGAGTTTTTTATACCCAAAACCGATAAAAAAGGATTTGAATCTATTTTAACTAGATCCAAATCCTTAAAAATATCTATTTTTTTAAAACAATACGATCAGAAACCTCACGGTCCATGTCATCGATGATTATTTGATTCTCCTCAGCTACATAAATCTTGACGTCATCTCCGATGATGACTTTCTGACTTTCTGGTTCAAAAGTTACCTTCTTAATTTCCTGGTCGCCATCAGGTTCTACTTCTGTCCATGTTCCAGTATTTCCTGTCACGACGAGCGTAATGCTATCTCCCTCATCTTGCCCTTTATAGGTCCCATCAATGTTAGTTACTGAGCTAACAGTCGAACTAGAAACAGTCGTTTCTGCTGACTGAGCAGTCATTACTTCCGTACTAGTACTTACTTGAGTTGAAGGAGTTGCTTGCTCTTTTGACGAACATGCAACTAAGAGACTAAGACTTGCCAAAGAAGCAAGAGAAAGTGTGAATTTTTTTAGTGACATGATGGCTCCTTTCTTTTAGTGGCTTAAAATCAGAATAACCCTGCTGAGCCACCACACCTTTACTATAACAAATAAAGATAGGAGGGTCAATCAAATGACTTTTGTTTCATAAGACAAGCGCGAACCTCAGATATAAAATAGAGAGAACCTGTCACAAATAGCAAGTCTTTCTCTTGTGCAGAAGCTTCAAAATTATCTATAAAATCTCGATAGGAAGCAATGCTTGTATAATCTCCAAAATCTTGCTCTTCCAAGGAACCCTGATAGTCAAAACTCGTAACATAGAGAGCTACATCAGGTAAATGCTCTGTTAAATAAGTAAGCATCCCACTATAATTTTTCCGCTTTAGAGCACCAAATAGGATGTGAGGCTGATACCCTTGCTGGATTTTTTCTTGGATAAACTCAACCAAACGCTCTAGAGCTGGTAAATTGTGAGCCCCATCTAGATAAATGTGCTCAGTGACAGCTTCTAGCCTTCCAGCCCATTTAGTAGCTTGCAAGGCAGCACGTACTGCTTCTTGATCTACTTTCTCGTCTCTTTGTGCCATAAATAGTAGAAAAGCCTGCAAGGCAAGAGCTGCATTTTCCTCCTGATATGCTCCCTCCAATCCCAATATTAGGTGGTTAAAGTCAGCTAGATAAGAAGAAAAGTTCCCATTTTGGAAAGAAAAATCTTTATTAGCTTGGTAGAGACTTACACCCAAATTAGTAGCAGTTTTTTGACAAACGAGTTGGGCTTCCGGTGCTAAATTTGCAATCACAGCTGATTTCCCGGGCTTAAAAATTCCTGCTTTCTGCTCTGCAATTGCTGTTAAACTATCGCCCAAGGTCTCCTGGTGATCGAGGCCGATTGATGTGATGATTGCAATTTCTCCTGTCACCACATTAGTGGTATCAAGAAGTCCACCTATCCCAACTTCCAGTAGGACCAAATCTACTTTTTGCTCTTTAAAATAAAGCAAAGCAATCAAGGTCAGCAACTCAAAAAAAGATAGCTGATTGTGGGTTTCTAGAAGTCTTTGCTCCATTGCTTTGACTTGATCTGCTAAACGAATAAAATCTTCGCCCGATATAGGCTCACCATTAATAGAGATACGGTCATGGATTCTGACAATGTGGGGCGAAGTAAAGGTGCCAACCATTTTCCCATGGGCAACAAAAAGCTCCCTCATAAAAGCAATAGTTGATCCCTTGCCATTTGTCCCTGTCACATGGATAATTGGATAGGTTTGCTCAGGATTCCCCAGCAAATCCACCGCTCTTTGCATCCGTCCCAATCCTGATCTGAAATTCAAGCCAATCCGACTATGAAGCCATTCTTCAACTTCAAACATGCTTATCTCCTTAATCCTTAATAAAAAAGCGAAGAATTTCTTCGCTTTTTACTCATTTTGCTAGATACTAGCTAAATTTTATTTTTAGCGTCAGGCTAAAAACGTCCACTGGACTTACCATCTCTCTCTTATTTCAAGGAACTGGGCTAAAAACGTTCCCCGGATGTTCCAACTCTTTCTAGTTTCTAGGAGTTGGGCTAAAAACGTTCCCCGGATGTTCCAACTCTTTCTAGTTTCTAGGAGTTGGGCTAAAACGTTCCCCGAACTTACTGACGGTTTTTATTTTTAGCGTCAGGCTAAAAACGTCCATTGGACGTTTTTACTCCTCCATAAAGCTGTTGAAGACTTCTTCAATCATGTTCCATTCATCATCTGAATCTTCAGGGATTGGTTGCAATTCACCTTCAGTTCCATCTTCATTTTCGATGAATGAGTATGCTTGGATTTCAACTTCACCGTTTTCATCTTCTTCTGCATTAACTGGTACAAGAAGAACATAGTTTTTACCAAATTCTTCTTTTCCGTCAATAGTCAAAAGGATTTCAAATAAAGTTTCGTTTCCTTGCTCATCTACAAGTGTAATAAGTTCACGTTCTTCGTGATCGTGGTTGTGATCGTGTGACATAGTTTCTCCTCTGTCTTAAAATTTTCTATCTAAATAATTTTGCAAAATCAACTGAGCTGCCAATTTATCAATAACTTTTTTACGCTTATTGCGACTAATGTCTGCTTGCTCAATCAACATGCGCTCAGCAGCAACCGTGGTTAGGCGCTCATCCTGGTACTCTACTGGCAAACCAAAGAGTTCTTCCAGTTTTGCTCCATAGGCTTGACTCGCTTCCACCCGAGGTCCACTGGTATTGTTCATATTTTTAGGTAAACCAACAACAAAGCGCTCTACCTTATAGGCGTCAACCAATTCCTTGAGTCGTTCAAAGCCGAACTCTCCTTGATCTTCATTGATTTGGATGATTTCGAGCCCTTGTGCTGTAAACCCTAACGGATCGCTAATCGCTACTCCTACTGTTTTGGAACCAACGTCCAACCCCATAATTCTCATTGGTTATAGATCGACTCCTTGTCCCTTAAGGTAGTAGCGGACCAATTCTTCAACAATCTCATCGCGTTCGTATTTACGGATTTGATTTCTTGCGTTATTGTAACGAGGAACGTAGGCTGGGTCTCCACTGAGAACATAGCCCACAATTTGGTTAATAGGGTTATACCCCTTCTCATTCAATGAAGCATAGACTTCTGTCAATGTTTCACTAATTTCTTTTTTATTGGAATCATCCAATTTAAAACGTACGGTTTCTTCAGTAAATCCCATTCTAACACCCTCTTTCCTTAGAATAGTACTATTATAGCACATTCACAGCCATTCTACAAATGACACAGCCTGATTTTGCTGATTTTCTGTGACTTCCTTACTGGACAGTCGCGCCACTTGCAACTCGATTTTCAATATATTCTTCTGGTTCGTTTTTTAGTAGATTTTCTAATCCCACATTTTTTAAATATTCGCTTTCGCTTGCCTTTTTAACGTCTAGAACTTGAAAATCATAACTTGTTTTTGTTTCAATCTCGGTTTCACTTAAAAGATTGGTTTCAAGGTTAAATCCAGGAATTTTACGTGCTTCTTGGACCGATTCATCCTTGTCTTCTCCTTCTTTCAAGGCCTTTTTTGCTTCCTCTAATCCATGCTCTGCAATAAAGTTCTTGAGGTCTTCTGAAACTTGTCGTTTTTGCTGAATCGTTAAGGTCAAGAACTGTTTGCCCTTATAGGTAATGGTCTGGGTTTGTTGAACCCCATTTTCGTCAGCAGGTAGGACAAGTGTCTTGGTTACAACTGTATTGTTATTGGCATTTTCTAGAACTGGCAAAGTTGATTGAAGAGCTTCTGTCGTTGTATCTTTAGAAGGTTCCGCAGACTCTTTTTTCTGTCCACAGCCAGCTAGTAAAAATAGGAGCGCAACTGTACCGATAACTATCTTCTTCATATTTATTTTTCCTTATTTATCTATCAAATAAGGCTAGGAGTCACTCCCAGCCTTTATGTTTTATAGTGCTGCACGTAAACGTGCTTCTGCATTTTCTACATTGCGGACAGAGCGTGGCAAGAAGGCACGAATGTCATCTTCTTTATAGCCAACTTGTAAACGTTTCTCGTCAACAAGAATTGGACTTTTTAGGATGCGTGGTGTTTCCATGATTAAATTAAGCACTTCATTGACACTCAAATCTTCGATATCAACTCCGAGAGCTTTAGCGTAGCGATTCTTTGATGATACAATGCTCGCAATTCCATTGTCTGTTTTTGTTAGAATATCTAATAATTCTTCTCTAGAAATCCCCTCTTTACCGAGGTTTTGTTCTTTATAACTTAACTGGTGGGCATTGAGCCAGGTCTTAGCTTTTTTACAGCTAGTACAACTTGAGACTGTATAAATTTTGATCATGTACCTACCCCTTTCGCTACATGTTACTATCAGTTTATTCTATTATACCATAAAAAACATCCGACTTGCGACCTATTTTTAAAAAAATTTAACTTTTTCCCCAGTTTTCTATCTTTTTTCTTGACAAAAACCGAACTATAACCATTCTTTGTACTTCCTAATGTAAAATTTCTTAATAACTGTGACGCTAAACATGTACAAGAAAATAATACAGGTTAGGAACAAGAAATAAGGAAGTCCTAATGGAGCTAAACGAAGAATATTTACTAGCGGTCCATAAGGCAGACTAGTTACGAAAATTGCGGCAACCATGGTTGTCAAGATTACAAGCCAAGCTGGTCTGCTTTGTACAAAAGGAACTTTTGCCGTACGAAGCATATGGATAACCATAGTTTGAGACCACATAGATTCAATGAACCATCCTGTTTGGAATAAGATAATAAACTGAAGGGCAGATTCAGAACCATGAACATAATGATAGCCTGTCACCAAAGGAACAATAATAAAGTAGAGGAAAATAAAGGTCAAAATGTCAAAGATAGATGAGATTGGACCCATCCAAACCATAAATCTAGTAATAGATTTTGCTTCCCATGTATGGGGTTGTTTTAGGAAGTCTTGATCCACGTTATCAAACGGCAATGCCACACAAGATAAATCGTAGACTAGGTTTAGGACAATGAGATGAACAGGGGCCATTGGTAAAAATGGCAAGAAAATACTTGCAACCAATAGTGAGAAGATATTCCCAAAGTTTGAACTAACGGTCATCTTGATGTATTTGGTCATGTTGGCGTAGACCTTCCGGCCCTCAACGATACCAG
The DNA here is from genome assembly GCA_902461025.1 of uncultured Streptococcus sp. Lineage (GTDB taxonomy): Bacteria > Bacillota > Bacilli > Lactobacillales > Streptococcaceae > Streptococcus. Next base: position 2,082 of record CABPWC010000071.1, on the reverse strand, counting down.
TTTCAAGGACCATGAGATCCTTGTCTAGCAAGATAACATCCGCTGTTTCCTTTGCGATATCTACTGCTGTATCAACGGAAATTCCAACATCTGCCACCTTCATAGATGGGGCATCATTAATACCGTCACCCATATAACCAACGACATGACCATTTCTCTTTAACTGTAGAATGATGCGGGCTTTTTGGTCAGGTGACAATTTAGCAAAGACTGTTACTTTTTCAACCGCTTCTGCCAATTCTTGGTCTGTCATTTGGTCGATATCAGCTCCTAAAAGCATATGCTCAACGTCCAATCCAACCTTTTCACAGATAGCTTGGGTTACTTTTTCATTATCTCCAGTTAAAATCTTTGTTCTGACACCATGCTCAAGCAAAGCTTGAATAGCGGGTGCTGCAGATGGTTTTGGTGGATCCAAGAAGGCAAGGTAACCTGTAAGGATCATGTCACTTTCATCAGTCACAGCATAGGCATAATCTTCACGGAGACCTGACTTGTAACCAACACCTAATACACGTAAACCTTGACGGTTTAATTGACCAACTTCTGCCAGTACTTCTTGGCGAATACCTTCCGTAATAGGGATTATTTCTCCACGATATTCCACATGTGTCGAAATGGTCAACATTTCTTCCAAGGCGCCTTTGGTCACCATACTAACAACATTGCTATCATCTTTGACGATAACACTCATGCGTCTACGTTCAAAATCAAATGGTAGTTCGTCGATTTTTTGGAAGCTGGTGTCTAGATTTTGTAGGATAACATGTTCCTTGGCTTCTTTTTCAGTTCTACTGATGATGGCACGGTCCATCAAGTTTTTCAAACCTGTTTGAAAATGTGAATTTAGATAAGCTCTTCTTAAGACCGCCATATCCAAATCACCATGGATATCCAAGGGATATTCTAAGACAATCTCATCTTGCGTTAGAGTTCCAGTTTTATCCGTACAAAGGATATCGATTGCTCCTAGGTCTTGGATAGCATTGAGTTTTTTGATGACTACCTTTTCCTTGGCCATGATAATGGAACCTTTTGCTAAGCTGGCTGTAATAATCATCGGAAGCATTTCTGGTGTAAGACCGACACCGACGCTCAAGGCAAATACTCCCGCCTCTAGCCAGTCTCCATCGGTCAATCCATTTGCGAAAAACACAATTGGAACCATGACAAGCATCAAGCGGATCAAGAGCCAAGAAATGCTGTTCATTTCACGTTCAAAAGAAGTTGGCTCATCATAGGTATTGAGAGTTTGTTCGATGGCTCCCATCATGGTATCATCACCAACCGCTAGAACCATAGCTGTAGCACTTCCTGAGATAACGTTTGTCCCCATGAATGCCAAAGATTCTGCTTCTAAGAGGCTATCTACATTTTGACCAATGGCTTTATTTAAAGCTAGCTTTTCAACTGCATCACTTTCTCCAGTCAAACCTGACTGTTGAACGAAAAAGTCGCGGGATTCAAATAAGATAACATCTGCTGGAATCATATCTCCCGCACTCAATTTCACGAGGTCTCCCACAACCAACTCATCGATTGGCAACTCTTGTTCAAGACCATCGCGAATAACAGTTGCAGTGTTGACAATCATTTTTGAAAGATTGGTTGTTGCCTTATCACTCCGCAACTCTTGGACAAAACGAATGCCTCCTGAAATCAAAACCAAGACAACGATAATAATAGAGGTCGTAGGGTCCTCTTGACCAGGTTTGGCAAGCCAGACGTTTGTAACGAGAGAGATAAAGGCAATCACAAGCAAAATGATTGTGAAAGGATTGATAATAGACTCATAAATCTTTTTAAAGATGGAATCCTCTTGACCTTTTGTGATGGTGTTTTCACCATATAGGTCACGGTTTTCTTCGACTTGTTCTTGGTCTAAGCCTTTTAGACTTGTATGGTAAAAAGCTAGACTATCTTTTAATGGAGTTTGAATAGCTGCTGCTAGTCTTTCTTTTGTAGTTTTCATTGGTTTCTCCTATCTGTATGAATGGTGATTTCATACTCAATGAAAATCAAAGAGCAAACTAGGAAACTAGCCACAGGCTGTACTTGAGTACGGCAAGGCGACGTTGACGT
>CABPWC010000070.1 GCA_902461025.1 uncultured Streptococcus sp. | reverse complement strand
AGCAGACATTACTTCTATCCTAAAACACTGGCGGATTGTCCTCTACTTGATTTTCCCAGTTATCTTTATATCAGCGCTGAGCATGGGGGGAGTCGCCCATGTCCTTTGGGCTAGCCTACCATTAGCCGCCTGTGTAGCAGTTGGTGCCGCCTTAGGGCCAACAGACCTAGTCGCCTTCGCTTCCCTTTCTCAACGCTTTTCCTTCCCAAAGCGGGTTTCTAATATCCTAAAAGGAGAAGGTCTTCTGAATGATGCTTCCGGACTAGTAGCCTTTCGTATGGCTCTCATCGCTTGGACAACAGGAACATTTTCGCTCACCCAAGCAGGAACTTCATTAGCCATTTCCATCGTTGGAGGATTTGCAGTCGGCTTTATAACGGCCCTAATCAATCGCTTCCTCCATACTTTTCTACTCAGTGTCCGAGCAACAGATATCGCAAGTGAGCTCTTATTGGAACTTAGTTTACCTCTCTTGACTTTTTTCATAGCCGAAGAAATTCATGTTTCAGGCATTATCGCCGTTGTTGTTGCTGGGATTCTGAAAGCCAGTCGTTTCAAGAAAATAAATCTCCTGGAAGCGCAAGTTGATACAGTTACTGAGACTGTTTGGCAGACTGTAACCTTTATGCTCAATGGTTCAGTCTTTGTCATTCTTGGAATGGAACTGGAAATGATCGCGGAACCAATTCTTAAGAGTGCATTTTACAACAAAGTACTTCTCTTACTCAGTGTTTTTCTCTTGACCTTCCTGCTTTTTGCTATCCGCTTTGTCATGATCTATGGATTTTACGCATTTCGGATTAAGAAGCTTCATAAAAGTTTAGACAAATATGTCAAAGACATGCTCCTCCTTACCTTTTCTGGTGTGAAGGGAACTGTATCCATTGCCACTATCCTTTTGATACCGTCTAATCTGGAACAAGAATACCCTCTTCTTCTCTTCCTCGTAGCTGGTGTAACTCTGGTAAGTTTCCTGACGGGATTACTAGTACTCCCACACCTTTCTGAAGAGAAAGAACCGTCTAAGGATCAGCTCATGCACATCGCTATTTTAAATGATGTCGCCATGGAGTTAGAGAAAGATTTAGAGAACACAAAAAACAAGGTTCCACTCTATGCGGCTATTGACAATTATCATGGACGTATTGAAAATCTTATTCTTAGTCAAGAAAACAAAGAAATTCAGGAGGACTGGGAAGCTCTTAAACTCTTGATTCTCAGTGTTGAAAGCGATGGCTTGGAACAAGCCTATGAAGAAGGAAAAATTGGTGAAAGAGGTTATCGTGTTTATCAACGTTACTTGAAAAACATGGAGAAAAATATTAAGCGTAACTTTGCTTCTCGACTAACCTACTACTTCCTTGTTTCTATTCGGATTATCCGTTTTCTTCTACACGAATTAGTCACATTTGGAAAAACATTCCGTTCATGGAAAGACAAGGAAAAACAGCGACTTCTTGCCATTGATTATGATCAGATTGCTGAACTCTACCTGGCCAACACGGAAATCATCATCGAAAGTTTGGAAAACCTCAAAGGGATTTATAAGAGTTCTCTGATTAGCTTTATGCAGGAATCTCGTCTTCGCGAAACCAGTCATATTACGAGTGGTGCCTTTGTGGAACGGGTTATCAATCGTATCAAACCCAATAACATCGATGAAATGCTCAGAGGTTATTACCTTGAACGTAAGTGTATCTTTGAATACGAAGCTCAAAAACTCATCTCAGCTCAGTATGCCAAAAAGCTACGCCAAAATGTCAACAATTTAGAAACTTATTCCTTAAAAGAATCTGCTAATACCTTACCTTATGATATGATGGAATTAGTTCGAAGAAATTAAAGTCTAAAGAAAACAAGAGAAAAACTGGAGGATTGTAACATGAAAAAGTTGTGGAATCAGCTGACTGATAGACCCTTATTAAAAGCTTTTTTGCACTACTATCAAGCCTCCGATAGTGAGTTAACTAGCGTTGCTGTTGCCTACTATTGGTTGATTTCAATCTTCCCTTTACTCATGATAGTGGTCAATATCTTACCCTACTTTCAAATTCCCATCTCAAACTTTCTATTAACAATCAAGGAATTTTTACCAGATACAATCTATGAAGTTGTTGCAAAAATTGTCAGAGAAGTTCTGACTCAACCATCAACAGGTTTACTAAGTTTTGCTATCTTATCAGCTCTTTGGACTTTCTCCAAATCCATGGATTTTCTTCAGAAGGCCTTTAATAAAGCCTATGGAGTTGCAAAAAATAGAGGAATTATCTCACACCAGCTGATGAGTCTCTTGGTTAGCTTTGGCCTTCAAATTCTCTTTGCCCTTGCCTTATTCCTAAGTATGTTCGGCCATATGCTATTGGATTTGCTTAAAAACTACTGGAAATCTGAAAGCACTCTATTTTCTTATCTACAGGATTTTACAGGGCCGCTGATTTATGCCTTTCTTTTTGCAATCGTAATCATGCTCTATTATTTCCTACCAAATGTTAAAGTAAGTAAGATTCGCTACGTCATACCTGGTAGTCTCTTTGTACTAGTTACGACGATTGCTTTATTAAACATCTTTGCAGCTTATTTCAACAATTATGTCAATTATCTCGTTGACGTCAGATTTTTCAGTTCTATCGTCGTCGTTGTTATGATGTTCTGGTTCATTATCATTGCCAAGATATTAATTATCGGTGCTGTCATCAATGCCAGTGTTCAAAGCCTAAAAGACCCAGACTTTAAAGCAAATCAATAATTTTTTATCGATTAATACTCAATGAAAATCAAAGAGCAAACTAGGAAGCGAGCCGCAGGTTGCTCAAAACACCGTTTTGAGGTTGTGGATAGAACTGACGAAGGCAGCTCAAAATACTATTTTGAGGTTGCAGATGGAAGCTGACGTGGTTTGAAGAGATTTTCGAAGAGTATAAACAAATTAATCCCCCAGTCATTTGATACTGGGGGATTTTTGAGTTTCCTACTTTATTGTCCACTCGTGAGGGCTTGCAATTCTGTTTTTAGATACTGAGCCAAATGTTGGTGAGCAAAAATATTGCCATTTTTTTCTGCGGTAGGATTGTAGTTGGTGTTGGTATTTACATCATAGACATAAATGTCTCCACTCTCTGATTGAACCCATTCAATCGCCGCAACTTCAATCTGAGCATTTTTCAAGAAATTCTCATAAGCTTCTCTCCGGTCATCTGGTAGAGGTTCTGTAATCTGGAATTTTTCAGACGTTTCTAGTTGCTCTGGTCTCTTGCCGATTTGGCAACCATCTGCTGGACACAGTTGGAATCCATCTGAAGAATCGATCGAAACAGTATAGAGAAACTTCTGATTGATAAACTCTGAACGACGGATACGTCCATCACTTGGTTTGATGTAAGCTTGTAACAAGGTAATCCCGTCCACTGATGGTTCAAAGAGGGGACTATTGACATAAGCTGCCAGTTCCTCTTCATTTTGGAAGAGTTGAACTCCTAATCCTTTTCCAGCTCGATTGTGCTTGGTAATCAAAGGATAAATGTTTAATTTTCTTGCTGCTTCAATGATGTTTTCTTGACCCAAAACTGCAACTGTTGCAGGAGTCTCGATACCAGATTCGTTTAACTTCAAATATTGTTTGACTTTACTAATTTCAAGGTTGATAGCACCGGTACCATTCACAACCTTGCGTCCGTAGGCTTCTAACCAAGTAATCACCTGCTCTGTAAATTCTGGCGCATAGCGATGTCCTCTTGTGTGAGAAGAGGCAGACATACGATTGTAAAAGATACCTTGCGGAGGTGGGCTTTGCAAATCTAAAATCCCTCTAGACAAATCCCATAGTTCATAAGGGACTTCTAATTCTTCCAACCATTTCACTAAATGTTGAGTCCATTCTAGATTCTCATGAATCACATAAACTTTTGCTTCACTCATTATTCATATCTCCTTAAGAAAAGCTGACTGATAATTGGCTTTCCTTTTCTTCTTCTAAAATATATCCTTCTGTTTTTTCGATAACGCTAACTGTTAAGATTTGACCCAGAACATTGATCATGGTACGGCCGGCATTGACAAAGAAATCAACTGCAAAAATCAAGGCCACTCCTTCAACTGGCAAACCCAATTGAGGTGCTGCAGCTAATAGAACTACGATAGCTCCTGATGGCACAGTTGCTGCAGTTTTTCCAATCAAAGTCAAGAGTAAAACAGTAAACAAGAGACTTGATAAAGAAAATTGAATACCATAGGCATGGGCGATAAAAATTGTCGCTACTGAGAAATAAACCGCTGCTCCTTCTAAGTTAAAAGTATATCCTAAAGGAACAACTAAATCAATTGTATGCTCGTCATGCCCCTGTTTTTTCAAATCTTTAAGAAGTGATGGCAAGACCACACTAGAACTACCCGTAACAAAGGCCAGAGTCAAGAGACTCCAATTTTCACGAAAGGCTGATAAATACGGTACTTTAAAGAAGAAAGCAATCAAAGGGAAAATAAGAAGAACCAAAACAGCATAAGCCAGATAAGTTCCAATGACAAACTGACCAAGCCCAATCAACTTGTCGACACCCGTAGTTGCAACATCTTTAGCGATAAATCCAAAAATACCAATCGGTGATAGTTTTATAATTACTGCAACAATCTTGTAAATGGCTTCAATCCAGATTTGGAAACCTTCGATAATCTTCTGAGATTTATCAGACTTAAGATTCCCAATTCCGTAACCAAGAAAGATGGCAAAAACGATAATTGGCAATAGAGCGCCATCTGAAAGAGATTTAACGATATTTGATGGAATGAAACCAAGCAAAAATTCGCTGAACTTGACATTGTTAGCAATCCCATCAAGGTTTCCACCAGTTTGACCGATATTCACTCCTTGACCAAAGCCTAAATAGTAACTAGCAAATACAAACAAAAGAGTAATGGCAGTTGTTACGGCAAAAAAGTAAACCAAGCTCTTGGTCAAGATTTTTCCGAAAGATTTTTTTCCGATAACTCCAGCTACTGCAACAACGATGGTTGGGAAGATTAGCGGAATGATAACCATATTGATCAATTTAATAAAGGCTTGACCTAAAAATTGATAAAAGCCTGCAAATTGTGGCCAGATAAGGGCAGCGATAACACCCAAGACCAAAGCCACCAATAATTGAATGCCTAGTGAGAGTTTTGACCATAAAGTAACTAATTTCATAAGAAACTCCTTTGTTTTATTTGCTACTCATTCTACTACTATTCTTCTCTCCTGACTAATATATATTTTTTATTGTCACCATAAAAAAGATTTATCATGAAGGTTCAAACTACTCCAACTTTACAAAGTAAATCAAATTGATGTTTGATATAGTATAAAAAATCAGTTTCTAATCAAAAATTTTTAGAAAAACACTGTTAAATCAAGGAATATACTTTTCTTTTATTCAAGTTTTATGATACAATATTGTTATGATTTTAATGAAACTCGCTTCCGTCTTGCTTTTGGTACTAACCTTGGCTTTGGCTATTATCTTTAGTAGATTTTTTAAGTTAAAGAAAAAGGGGATTAACTTTGCAGATTTGGCTTTTCCTTTTCTGATTTTTGAATACTATTTAATCAGTGCAAAGGTTTTTACCCATAATCAACTTCCCATTTTGGGGGCAGCCCTATCTTTGTTGGCAATCATTTTAACTTTTTTCTTCCTGAGCAAAAAACGTAGCTTTTATTATCCAAAATTCCTTAAATTCTTTTGGAGAGCTGGATTTCTACTCACATTGCTCATCTACATCGTTATGATTGTTCAAATCTTCATGATGAAATAAAAATAAATCATGCCAGCACCTCAACAGTTGGCGACTAGTTCTTCCACATGAGGTGCTTTTCTAATGACATTTTAAAAAGAGATTATTAAAAAAATAGGAGATCAAACAAGTGAAAAAAACGCTCTTGGCAAGTGCCATCGCACTTACTTTTCTAGGATTCGCAACACACCCTGCTTTGGCTGAAGAAAATAACGTAAAAACTACAGCAGAAACGACACAAGAAACTACAACTACAGAAAAAGAAAAAAAGAGCATCCCTTCAACCAAGGAAACTGCTCCTTCTACTGAAACAAGTTCAAGCGTACCAACAACTTCTACAACAAATCCAAGTGAAACTCCAGCTAAGAAAGAGGAAGACAAGGCTCCAGAAGTCAAAAAAGAAGGTTGGGTATTAGAGGAAAACCACTGGCGTTTCTATGAAAACAATGCCCCTGTTCTTAACTGGAAAAAAATTCAAGGAAAATGGTACTACTTCGATAAGAACGGTATCATGCTCAGTGATACGATTTATGATGGATACATCCTGACTAGTAGCGGGGCTATGGTTGATAGCGGCTGGGGTAAAATCAAAGATAACTGGTATTATGCTAATCCATCTGGAAGAATTGTTAAAAAGGATTGGAAAAAGGTTGATGGTGTTTGGTACTACTTTGATAAAGACGGTATCATGCTCAGCAACACCATTTTTGACGGTTATATCTTTACCAATAGTGGGGCTATGGCTGAAAGCGCTTGGGTTAAACAAGATGGCAAATGGTACTATGCTCAAGCTTCTGGTAGCTTAATCAAAAACAAGTGGGATAAAATCGGTGGAGTTTGGTACTACTTTAACAAAGATGCCACAATGGCAAGCAACCAATGGCAAGGTAGCTTCTACCTAAAATCTAGCGGTGCCATGGCTGAAAAAGAATGGATTTTCGATAAAAACTACAATAGTTGGTTCTACTTGAAATCAGGTGGTGCTTATGCAGCGCGTGAATGGATTGGCTCATACTACCTCAAGTCAGGTGGTTACATGGCTAAGAGTGAATGGATTGACGACAGCTACTACAATGCCCGTTACTATCTAGATGAAAATGGTGTCTATGTCACAGGAACTCGCAAAATCGACGGAAAAGCACAGCAGTTCCAAAGTAATGGAAAATGGATTGGTGAAGTTCCAGTAAGTCGTGGATTTGAAAAAGGAAAATACACATATACCGTTTTCTTAGACCCAGGACACGGCGGTAAAGATCCTGGTGCTGTTTATTATAACACGAATGAAAAAGACCTCACCATGCAAATTTATCAAAAACTACGCAAGGAACTCCAAAGTCTTGGTTATACTGTTCTTTCTTCTAGAGATAGTGATGTCTATGTCGACTTTGTCACTGAACGTTCAAGAATGGTTAATAAGACTGATTCAGATATCTTTATTAGTATTCACTTCAATGCTAGTGGCAGCCCTGCTTCTAACCGTTCTGGTATTCAGACCTATTCTTACGAAGAAGCTGCTGGTTATCCTTCTAAGATTAATCCATACTGGCATAACCATCCCGACCGTATCAGTGAAAGCAATCGCCTAGCTGCAGATATCCACTCTTCACTCCTAGCTGAAACAGGTGCTATGGATGCAGGCCTCCTCCAAAGTAGCTTTGCGGTCCTTCGAGAAACTGATAAACCAGCCGTTCTATTGGAATTGGGATATATTGACAATTTCAATGAAAACCAACAAGTTCGTAGTGATTCTTACCAAAATAGATTGGTAGCAGGGATTGTCAAAGGTATTCAAAAATATTACGCAGGTAAATAAAGTAAAAGTCTCGAGAAAGCTCGAGACTTTTTTGTATTATACTTCTTTCTTGTTAGTTTCTGGAAAGAGGAAACCAATTCCCACGCAAGCTAGCACTCCTGCACCGATAACTAAACCACTTGAAAGTGGCAAGATATCAAAAATAGCATTTGCGATGATAAAGGCAATAATCAAGCTCATGAAACTGGCCTTATAATTTTTTTTGACTAGATTTTCAAGAGTAAAGAATAGAAATAAGCCTACTGGAAAGAGTGCCCAGATGTTAACATCCAAACTTGGCCATCCAACTAAACCAAAATACAAAACTGCTGCAGCAACGACTAAAAATCCGATACCTACTACTTTTTTCATGATATAACCTCATTTTCTATTTTGTTAGGAAGCTTTATCTCCCCTTGACAATTACTACTATAACAGAAATAAAAATCGCAAGCAATAGGTTTTGCCTATGTGGTAGACATCGCAGACTATGTGGCCAGAATTTTATAAAAAGGAAAAAAGAAGCCTGTCCTGAGACAAGGCTTTATTTATTTTTAAGAACCAGCACTTTCGTAGGCATCCAATCCCCTGTCCCAAAGTTTGAGGGAAATAACAAAGAAAACAAGGGAAATCAGAATCAAACCACCAATATTAAAGAAGACATCCTTGTCCTGCAAGAAATAGCTGGCAGGATAGTAGGCCGTAAAGGCGAAAGGTACAATAAAGCTAATCAACCATCGTAGAAATGAATTGTAGATAGAAATAGGATACTTGGCAAAATCATTAAACATATAAAAAATGTAAATCATGGCACCTGACTGCTTGGTCCAAAAAGCGATGCTAGCTGTCGCAATTTTCAAGGAAGTATAAATCAAGGTCGCAAAAGGAATACAAACTAGAAAAA
>CABPWC010000069.1 GCA_902461025.1 uncultured Streptococcus sp. | reverse complement strand
CTTTTACAGCCCTACTCAACTGTGCGGAGGTGGGACGACGAAATCGAATTCTAACAAATTACCGATTTCTGTCCCACTCTCTTTTCTAATCCTTTTCGAATAAAGTAGAAAAGGAGAGTTTATGTTTTTAGCTAGAGATAAAAAAGGTCATTTAATAAACGCGTTAGAGAATGAAGTAAAGAAACAAGCTTATTATTGTCCAGCTTGCGGAACGAGTGTTCGCTTGAAAAAAGGAAAAAATGTAAGAACTCATTTTGCGCATGAAAGTTTAAAAAGTTGTGATTTTTATCATGAGAATGAAGGACCAGAACATTTGGAAAATAAGGTGGCACTTTTAAATTGGGCTAAGAAAGATGCTGAAGTAGAAATGGAATATCCGATTCCTGAACTTAAGCAAATCGCAGATATCTTTATCAATAAGCAATTAGCACTGGAAGTTCAGTGTAGTCCTATTTCTTGTGAACTTTTACGGGAGAGAAGTAATGGTTATCGAAGTCTGGGAATTCAAGTTCTTTGGCTACTGGGAGAAAAGCTCTGGCTAAAAGAGCGACTAACTAAACTTCAAAGAAATTTTCTTTATTTTAGTCATAATATGGGATTTTATCTTTGGGAGTTAGACCATAAAAGACAAGTTTTGAGGCTCAAGTACCTCCTTCACCAAGATTTGAAAGGGAAACTCCATTATCAGCTCAAGGAATTTTCTTACGGCAAAGGAAATCTCCTAGAAATTTTACGTAGTCCCTACCAGCAGCAAGAGCTAACTGCTTTTTCTGTCGAACAGGACAAGAATATTTGTCGTTACATTCAAAAACAACTCTATTATCAAAATCCCTATTGGATGAAGCAACAAGCCCAAGCTTACTTGAGAGGAGAGAACCTATTAAATTTGAAGACTCAGGACTGGTATCCCCAAGTAAGGCCGATAGAATCTGGTCATTTTTGTCAGATAAGTCAAAATCTATATGATTATTACCGCAACTTTCAGGCTTATTATGAACTGAATCCACAAAATCAGCAACAAAAGCTCTATCCACCTGCCTTTTATCAACATTATTTCCTGAAAATTATGGTAAAATAGAAAGGATGGAGGAAATTTATGGTATTACAACGAAATGAAATAGATGAAAAAGATACATGGGATCTATCAACGATCTTTGAAACAGACCAAAAATGGGAAGAAGAACTCGCCCTTTTAACAGAAGATACAAAACAAGCAGCTAGTCTTGAGGGACATCTTTTGGATAGTGCAGAAAGCCTTCTTAACATTACAGAGCGTTATTTGGATTTGAGCCGTCGTCTTGAAAAACTCTATGTCTATGCTCATATGAAAAACGACCAGGATACACGAGTTGCTAAATATCAAGAATACTATGCAAAGGCAATGACTCTATACAGTCAACTAGATCAAGTCTTTTCTTTCTATGAGCCAGAATTTATGGCAATTACTGAAGAGCAGTATCAAAACTTTTTAGCAGAAGAACCAAAACTCCAGCCTTATAAACACTTCTTTGATAAACTCTTGCAAAATAAGGACCATGTCCTTTCACAACGTGAAGAAGAGTTGTTAGCAGGTGCTGGTGAAATCTTTGGTGCTGCCAGTGAAACTTTCGCTATCTTAGATAATGCAGATATCGTCTTTCCATTTGTTAAAGATGAAGATGGAAATAAAGTTCAATTGTCACACGGCGTTTATATGCGTTTAGTAGAATCTAAAAATCGTGAAGTTCGTCGTGGTGCCTATGAAGCCCTTTACGCTACTTATGAACAATATCAGCATACGTACGCAAAAACTTTGCAGACCAATGTTAAAGTTCAAAACTATCGTGCTAAAGTTCGTAATTACAAGAGTGCGCGTGAGGCAGCACTTGCAGCCAACTTTGTACCAGAAAGCGTTTATGACAACTTAGTATCTGCTGTTCGTAAGCATTTGCCACTATTGCATCGTTATCTCGCACTTCGTTCAAAAATCTTGGGTATTCCAGACCTTAAAATGTACGATGTCTATACACCATTGTCTTCAGTAGAATACAGCTTTACTTATGAGGAAGCCTTGAAGAAGGCAGAAGAAGCTTTAGCAGTTCTTGGCGAGGATTACTTGAGTCGTGTTAAACGCGCCTTCAGCGAACGTTGGATTGATGTGTATGAAAACCAAGGCAAGCGTTCAGGTGCATACTCTGGTGGTTCCTACGATACTAACGCCTTTATGCTTCTTAACTGGCAGGATAATCTCGATAATCTCTTTACTCTTGTACATGAGACTGGACATAGTATGCATTCTAGCTACACGCGTGAAACCCAGCCTTATGTATACGGAGATTACTCAATCTTCTTGGCAGAAATTGCTTCAACAACCAATGAAAATATCTTAACTGAAAAATTATTGCAAGAAGTTCAAGATGACGCAACACGCTTCGCTATTCTAAACAACTTCTTGGATGGTTTCCGTGGGACAGTGTTCCGCCAAACTCAATTTGCTGAATTTGAACATGCTATTCACCAAGCCGATCAAAATGGTGAAGTCTTGACAAGCGAGTTCTTAAATAATCTCTATGCTGACTTAAACCAGGAATATTATGGCTTGAGTAAGGAAGACAATCCTCAAATTCAGTACGAGTGGGCTCGTATCCCTCATTTCTACTATAATTACTATGTGTATCAATATTCAACAGGCTTTGCGGCAGCTTCAGCCTTGGCTGAAAAGATTGTTCACGGTAGTCAAGATGATCGTGACTGTTATATTGAATACCTCAAGGCAGGTAAGTCAGATTATCCACTTAATATCATGCGAAAAGCTGGTGTTGACATGGAAAAAGAAGACTATCTCAATGATGCCTTTGCTGTCTTTGAACGACGTTTGGACGAGTTTGAAGCCCTAGTTGACAAATTAGGACTGGCATAAGATGGTTGAGTCATACAGTAAAAATGCCAATCATAACATGCGGCGTCCTGTTGTTAAGGATGAGATTGTGGAATTTATGCGCCACAGACAAGAGCAGGTGACTGGTTCTTTAAAAGAACTAGAAAACTTTGCTCGCAAGGAGAATATTCCTATCATTCCTCATGAAACAGTCGCTTATTTCCGTTTCCTAATGGAAACAATTCAACCAAAAAATATTTTAGAAATTGGAACGGCAATTGGCTTTTCGGCACTTTTAATGGCTCAACATGCCCCAGAGGCTAAAATTACAACCATTGATCGGAATCCTGAAATGATTGGTTTTGCCAAGGAAAATTTCGCCAAGTTTGATAATCGCCAACAAATCACTCTTTTGGAAGGCGATGCGGTAGACGTTTTGTCAACATTGACAGAGACCTATGATTTTGTTTTTATGGATTCTGCAAAATCCAAATACATCGTATTTTTGCCAGAAATCCTAAAACACCTTGAGGTTGGTGGAGTAGTTGTCTTGGATGATATTTTCCAAGGTGGAGACATTGCTAAGGATATTATGGAAGTCCGACGCGGGCAACGAACCATTTATCGTGGTTTGCAAAGACTATTCGATGCAACTTTAGACAATCCAGGTTTAACAGCTAGTCTAGTTCCTCTTGGGGATGGAATCTTGATGCTGAGAAAAAATCAAGTAGAAGTAGAGCTGCCTGATGTTGACTAATTTTAGAAATTTTTAAGACAATTTAGTAAAATAGATAAGGTAAACATTTATCTAGTGAACAAAAAGGAGTAAACATGAAGAAAAAATTATTGGCTGGTGCCATCACTTTGTTATCGGTAGCTACTTTGGCTGCTTGTTCAAATGGCTCTCAAGGAGCTGACCTCATTACTATGAAGGGTGATGTCATCACTGAGCACCAATTCTATGAAGAAGTGAAAAACAACTCAACTGCACAACAAATCTTGCTCAATATGACAATTCAGAAAGTCTTCGAAAAGCAGTATGGATCTGAAGTGAGTGATAAAGAAGTAGATGATGCTGTGGCTGAAGAGCAAAAAAGATATGGAGATAGCTATCAAATCGTTCTTTCTCGTGCTGGTATGACAGCTGAAAGTCGTAAAGCTCAAATTCGTACAAGTAAATTAGTTGAATACGCTGTTAAGAAAGCAGCAGAAGCTGAATTAACAGATGAAAACTACAAGAAAGCATATGAAGAGTACACACCAGATGTTACTGCTCAAGTTATTAAACTTGACAGTGAGGATAAGGCTAAAGAAGTACTAGCTAAAGCAAAAGAATCTGGAGCTGACTTTGCCCAATTGGCTAAGGATAATTCAACAGACGAAAAGACAAAAGCAAATGGTGGAGAAATCACCTTTGACTCTGCATCAACAGAATTACCAGACGTTGTTAAAAAAGCAGCTTTTGCACTTAATGTTGATGGGATTTCAGATGTGATTACAGCTCCAGGTACACAAGCTTATTCAAACAGCTTCTATATTGTAAAATTAATTAAGAAAACAGAAAAATCTTCTAACTGGGAAGATTATAAAGAAAAATTGAAGACAGTTATCCTGACTCAAAAACAAAATGATGCTACTTTCGTTCAAGGTGTCATTAGTAAAGAGTTGCAGGCAGCAAATATCAAGGTCAAAGACCCAGCCTTCCAAAATATCTTTACTCAGTACATCCAAAGTGATACATCAACCCAAACTACAACTACATCAGCAGCGACTGAAACTACAACAACAGCTGCTGAGACTACAACAACACCTTCAAACTAAAGATGAAAACTCTATCTTTCTACTCTTGAAAGGTAGAGTTTTTTTGAGCATTTCATTGTTAAAAGTTGAAATTCTAGGCTTTAATGGGTAAGAGTTTTTTTCTAGTCTAAAAAATGGTATAATAGCTAGTAAAACTAGAATTAATAGAAAATTAAAAATTTTGTAGATGGTGAAATATGAAAATTAGTAAAAGGCACCTGTTGAATTATTCCATTTTAGTGCCCTATATTCTCTTATCAGTACTGGGTTTGATAGTGGTCTATTCGACAACAAGTGCATCCTTGATTCAAGAGGGGACGAGCGCCTTTCAATTAGTGCGAAATCAGGCCTTGTTTTGGTTGGTTAGTTTACTACTGATTGCAGTAATCTATAAGTTGAAGCTAGGATTTCTTCGCAACGAGCGATTGTTATTCATCGTTATGTTTGCTGAGCTCATTTTACTAGCTTTAGCTCGTTTGATTGGGATTCCTATTAATGGAGCCTACGGTTGGATCAAGGTAGGACCGATTACCGTTCAACCTGCAGAGTACTTGAAAATTATCATTATTTGGTACTTGGCACAACGTTTTTCAAAACAACAAGAAGAGATTGGCGTTTATGACTTCCAAGTTTTAACTCAAAACCAATGGCTCCCTAGATCCTTTAATGACTGGCGTTTTGTACTTCTGGTAATGATTGGTAGCTTGGCTATTTTCCCTGACCTAGGAAATGCTACTATCCTATTTTTGGTATCATTACTGATGTACTCAATTAGTGGGATAGCTCATCGATGGTTTGCAACTATCCTTGGAATATTGACCAGTTTATCCTTTGTTTCCCTAACAGCCATTAAATTGATTGGTGTTGAAAAGGTTTCTAAGATTCCAGTATTTGGATACGTTGCTAAACGATTCAGTGCTTTCTTTAATCCATTTGATGACGTCGCTGGTGCAGGACACCAGTTGGCAAATTCATACTATGCTATGGTAAATGGAGGATGGTTTGGGCTAGGATTAGGAAACTCTATCGAAAAACGAGGTTATCTACCTGAGGCACACACGGACTTCGTTTTCTCTATTGTGATTGAGGAATTTGGATTTGTTGGTGCCAGTCTTATTTTAGCACTATTATTCTTCCTAATTCTTCGTATTATTTTAGTGGGGGTACGAGCAAAAGATCCGTTCAACTCTATGGTAGCAATCGGTATTGGTGGGATGATTCTAATTCAGGTATTCGTTAATATCGGAGGGATTTCAGGATTGATCCCTTCAACAGGTGTAACCTTCCCATTCCTTTCTCAAGGGGGGAATAGTCTCCTGGTTCTATCAGTAGCTATCGCCTTTGTGTTAAATATCGATGCTAGTGAAAAACGTGCAAAACTCTACAGCGAATATGAAGCACAGCTCTAAGAAAAAGTGACAAGGAGAAAAATATGTCTCTTCAAAAACTAGAAAATAACAGAAACAAAACTGTAGTCCAAGAAGAAGTTCAAATCTTGACAGATTTACTTGAAGATATCACGAAAAATATGCTTCCTGCTGAGACTTTTGACAAGATTATGCAGTTGAAGAAGCTATCATCAAATCTAGACTATCAAGGACTAGATAAGGTAGTGAGAAGCCTTTCAAATGATGAAATGGTCTACATCTCTAGATATTTCTCTATTTTGCCACTTTTGATTAACATCTCCGAAGACGTTGACTTGGCATACGAGATTAACCACCTAAACAATATTGATCAAGATTATCTTGGTAAATTATCAACAACCATTGAAATGGTAGCTGAAAAAGAAAATGCAGCTGAAATTCTTGAACATTTGAACGTGGTGCCTGTTTTGACAGCCCATCCAACTCAGGTTCAACGTAAGAGTATGCTTGACTTGACTAATCATATCCATACTCTCTTGCGTAAATACCGTGATGTGAGAATGGGACTTATTAACAAAGAAAAATGGCACAATGATCTTCGTCGCTACATTGAGATTATCATGCAGACGGATATGATTCGTGAGAAGAAACTAAAAGTAACGAATGAAATCACAAACGTGATGGAATATTACAATAGTTCTTTCCTACAAGCTGTACCTAATCTAATGTTAGAGTATAAGCGTCTTGCAAAAGAGCAGGGGATTGACCTAAAACAAGCAAAACCTATCACCATGGGAATGTGGATTGGTGGTGACCGAGATGGAAACCCATTTGTAACGGCTGAGACACTCATGCGCTCTGCAACCATTCAAAGTGAAGTCATCTTCAACTACTATATCAGCAAGATTTCTAGTCTCTATCGCACATTCTCTCTTTCTACTAATCTATCCAAGACAAGTAAGGCTGTTGAAGAAATGGCAGCTCAATCTCAAGATACTTCTGTTTTCCGCGAGAAAGAACCTTATCGTCGAGCTTTTCACTTTATTCAATCAAAATTGATTCAAACACTATTGAATCTAAAAGAGTGGGCGGTTGTTGGTTCATCAGCAGATGAACGTCATCATGTCGAACGTCTTCTTGGCGCTCAAGGGCATCAACAAGGAGAAATCACTGACTATATCAGCAATCGAATCTCAGGAGCTATCCAAGATTTGGCAGATGAGCGTCCTCCTTACTACGAAACAATTGAAGAGTTTAAGCATGACTTATATGTCATTAAGGATTCATTGCTTGAAAATAAGGCAGAAGCCTTGCTAACTGGAGAGTTTGCCGAGCTTTTGGAGGCTGTTGAAGTCTTTGGTTTCTTCTTAGCATCTATCGATATGCGTCAAGACTCAAGCGTTCATGAAGCCTGTGTTGCTGAATTGTTAGCATCTGCTGGAATTAATGACCATTATAGCGATCTTTCAGAAGATGAGAAGTGCGAGTTGCTTTTACATGAACTATTAGAAGATCCTCGAATCTTATCAGCAACCCATGCTGAAAAGTCTGAACTTCTTGAAAAGGAATTGGCTATTTTCCAAACAGCACGTGAATTAAAAGATCGTCTAGGAGAAGACGTTATTCGTCAAACAATTATCTCTCATGCAACTAGCGTGTCTGATATGTTAGAATTAGCGATTATGCTCAAAGAAGTTGGTCTTGTGGATGCTGAAAAAGCACGTGTTCAAATCGTGCCTCTCTTTGAAACAATTGAGGACTTGGATCATTCCGAAGAAACAATGAGAAAGTATTTCTCTTTACCGCTTGCTAAGAAGTGGATTGCTTCAAAAGATAATTATCAAGAAATCATGCTAGGTTACTCAGATAGTAACAAGGATGGCGGATATCTATCATCTTGTTGGACACTATACAAAGCTCAACAACAATTAACTGCTATCGGTGATGAATTTGGCGTCAAGGTAACCTTCTTCCACGGTCGTGGTGGTACTGTTGGCCGTGGTGGTGGACCAACTTATGATGCCATTGCTTCTCAACCACTCAAATCAATTAAGGACCGTATTCGATTAACTGAACAAGGTGAAGTTATCGGAAATAAATACGGAAACAAGGATGCAGCCTACTATAACTTGGAAATGTTGGTATCAGCGGCAATCAACCGCATGATTACACAGAAGAAGAGTGATACTAATACATCAAATCGCTATGAGGCGATCATGGACCAAGTTGTCAGTCGTAGCTATGATATCTACCGTGAACTAGTATTTGGAAATGATCATTTCTATGATTATTTCTTTGAATCTAGTCCAATCAAAGCTATTTCAAGTTTCAATATCGGTTCTCGTCCCGCAGCCCGTAAAACAATCACTGAAATTGGTGGTCTACGTGCCATTCCTTGGGTATTCTCATGGTCACAAAGTCGTGTCATGTTCCCAGG
>CABPWC010000068.1 GCA_902461025.1 uncultured Streptococcus sp. | reverse complement strand
TAACCAAAGAGAGTTGGACCGACAGCTGCCAAAATGTAGCCGCCGGTCTGGGCAAGTCCAGACAATTGGGCTGTCTTTTCAGGAGAGCTAGTTTTGATGGAGAAGCAAACCATGAGATAAGGGAAAAGAGCGCTACAGGCAGTACCAATCAAGAGATGCGCTACTAACCAGTAGAGGAAGCTGTTGCTCGGGTATAAGAGCATGGCAATTCCAAGCAATCCGGCGATAGAGATGACTGTCAGCATGATTTGACGGTGACGATTGGACAAACGAGTCGTTAAACTTGGAATGGTCATCGAGAAGGGGATACTAATCAGTGAAAAGATAGAAGCCAGAAGGCCAGCGTCTGTATGAGATAGTCCTGCACTGATGGCCATGGTTGGTAACCAGGTCATGCTAGTATAGAAGAGCAAGGACTGAAGTCCACCAAATACAATAATAGCCCAAACTTTCTTGTCTTTTAGAATGTTCTCTCTCTTTTGTTTTTTCTCATGTCCTTCTAGAAAATGATTGTGACGATGATTGGGGAACCAGACCACTAAAGTTAGTAGGCAGACGAAGGATAGGCAGAGGATCAAGCCTTTCCAAGAGGTCGCTTGAGTAATGGGAACAGAGAGATAGGAAGCAAGAGCTGTTGCGATTCCCATGGAAGTCACATATACTGTTGTCAAGAAGCTAATCTTTTGTGGGTAGTTGGCCTGAATAGCGCTAGGAAGGAGCACGTTAAAGATTGCAATACTTGCTCCGATGAGTAAAGTTCCCAGATAGAGTAGAGGAAGATTAAAGATACGAATCACGGAACCTATGGTCAATACGATAAGACTATAGGTGAAAAGGTGCTCGAGCCCAATTTTTTGAGCCAAACGTGTCGCAAAAGAGGAGAAGAGGGCAAACATCAAGAGAGGAAGGCTGGTCAAAACACCAAGTGAACTGACTTCTACTCCCAAACCTTGAGCAATGTCACCTAAAATAGTTGGCAAAGCTGTGAAAGGAGCCCTTAAGACCGCTCCGATTAAGATAAATCCTAGAATAAAAAAGAGTGATCGTTTTTTCATGTGAACCTCAATAAGCTGATTTTGATAACAGCTTATTTTAATTTTTTTTCCTAAAGATGTCAAGATGACCTGCAGCGGTCCGCTACTTAGCAGAAAGAATTTACAGTA
Source organism: uncultured Streptococcus sp. (assembly GCA_902461025.1). Lineage (GTDB taxonomy): Bacteria > Bacillota > Bacilli > Lactobacillales > Streptococcaceae > Streptococcus. The sequence goes on along the minus strand of CABPWC010000068.1, from coordinate 7,601 downwards.
AAAAAGGACAATATATTTACTAGTTTTTTTCTGCTATTCAAATAAAAATAGGAAAGTCTGGAAATTTGTGATAAAATAGTGAAAGAAAATCTATACATTGGAGAACTACTGTGTCTGAAAATCGTAAATTTAGCGTCCTGATGTCAGTCTATGTTAAAGAAAATCCAGTCTTTCTAGAAGAGGCGGTAGGGAGCATCATACATCAAACGCTCAAACCTAGCGAAGTGGTCATCGTCGAAGATGGGCCACTGACACCTGAGCTCTATCAAGTTTTGGAGAAATTGGAAGCACAGTCAAGTATTCCGATCAAACGTTGTCCACTTGAGCAAAATCGTGGTCTAGGCTTGGCCCTTCAATATGGTGTTTTACAGTGTCAGTATGATATCATTGCTCGTATGGATACAGATGATATTGCTGTCGAAGACCGTTTCGAACAACAGTTTGAATTGATGGAAAAGGAAAACTTGGACTTGCTGGGAGGTCATATCGCAGAGTTTATCGACCAACCAGACGAGATTGTGTCCTATCGTCGTGTGCCGATTAATCATGAGGATATCATTGCCTACCAGCGTATGAGAAGTGCCTTTAATCATATGACTGTGATGTTCAAAAAAGAAATGGTGCTCAAGGCTGGTAACTATGAGGATGGTCTTTATATGGAAGATGATCTTCTCTGGCTCAATATGATTAGTGCTGGAGCTCGAACTGGAAATGTGGATCAGATTCTTTGTAAGGTACGAGTAGGGGCTGGGATGTTTGAACGCCGTGGAGGTCTTCGCTATCTCAAGCTCTATCGTCAGGCACGTCAAAGAATGTATGCGCGTGGGCAGATTTCTTATGGTGAATACCTGAAAAGTGTTTTAATCCAAGTTGTCGTTGCTCTGTGCCCAGGCTTTGTGCGACAGTTTATATTTTTAAAACTTCTAAGAAAAAGCAAGTAATGCTTAGCGGATAGGATTTTAAAACTATATCTTATCATTTCTAGAAAATGTGATTCTGTGTAGGAGGATACCATTCACATGAATAAAAAAATAACAGATTACGTCATTGATCTGGTTGAAGTATTAAATAAACAACAGAAACAAATTTTTTGGGGATTTTTTGATATTGCCAGTATGGTCTTATCAATTATTGTTTCCTATATTCTATTTTATGGCTTGATTAATCCAGCCCCGGTAGACTATGTCATTTACACCAGTCTAACCTTCCTGTTCTATCAACTGATGATTGGTTTCTGGGGTCTTAACGCTAGCATTAGTCGCTATAGTAAAATCACAGATTTCATGAAGATTTTCTTCGGAGTGACCATCAGTAGTGTCTTATCCTATGTGATTTGCTACGCCTTTTTGCCACTCTTTTCTGTCCGCTTTATCGTACTCTTTATCCTATTAACCACCTTTTTGATTTTACTTCCTCGTATCACTTGGCAGTTGATTTACTCAAGACGTAAAAAGGGCAATGGAGATGGAGAACACCGCCGTACCTTCTTGATTGGTGCTGGAGATGGTGGCGCGCTCTTTATGGACAGCTACCAACATCCTACTAGTGACCTTGAGCTAGTTGGAATTTTGGATAATGATGAAAAGAAAAAAGGTCAAAAGCTTGGGAAAATCCCAGTTTTGGGTTCTTATGATAATCTACCAGAATTGGCTAAACGCTACAGAGTAGAAAAAGTTATCGTTGCAATTCCGTCTCTAGATCCATCTGAATATGAGCGAATTCTGCAAATGTGTAACCATATCGGTGTAAAATGCTTTAAGATGCCGATGATTGAGTCAGTTGTGCAGGGAATCCAACCTCAAGCAGGTAGTTTCCAAAAGATTGATATCACAGACCTTTTGGGACGTAAGGAGATTCAGCTCGATGAATCACGCCTGGGTTCTGAAATCACTGGTAAAACAATCTTGGTAACTGGTGCCGGAGGTTCAATTGGTTCAGAAATTTGCCGTCAAGTCAGTCGCTTCAATCCTGAACGTGTCATTCTGCTCGGTCATGGAGAAAATTCTATTTATCTGATTTACCATGAATTGATTCGCAAATTCCAGGAAATTGATTTTGTTCCTGTCATTGCCGATATTCAAGATTACGATCGTTTGCTTCAAGTTTTTGAACAGTACGAACCAGCCATTGTTTACCATGCTGCAGCCCATAAACATGTTCCAATGATGGAGAGAAATCCAAAAGAAGCCTTTAAGAACAACATCCTTGGAACTTATAATGTTGCTAGAGCGGTTGACGCTGCTCGAGTTCCAAAAATGGTTATGATTTCGACAGATAAGGCCGTTAATCCACCAAACGTAATGGGAGCAACTAAACGTGTGGCTGAGTTGATTGTCACTGGATTTAATCAACGTAGCCAATCTACCTACTGTGCGGTTCGCTTCGGTAATGTTCTGGGTAGTCGCGGTAGTGTGATTCCTGTCTTTGAACGTCAGATTGCTGAAGGTGGGCCTGTAACAGTGACGGATTTCCGAATGACTCGTTACTTTATGACCATTCCAGAAGCTAGTCGTTTGGTGATTCATGCGGGTGCTTATGCCAAGGATGGAGAAGTCTTTATCCTTGATATGGGTAAACCTGTTCGCATCTACGATTTGGCTAAGAAAATGGTTCTACTCAGCGGTCATACTGAAAATGAAATTCCAATCGTAGAAGTAGGTATTCGCCCAGGTGAAAAACTATACGAAGAGTTGCTTGTGTCAACTGAACTAGTTGACAATCAAGTAATGGACAAGATCTTTGTTGGTAAGGTAAATGTGATGCCTCTTGAGATGATCAATAAGAAGATTGAAGAGTTCCGTACCTTGCAAGGTTCTGAATTGAAGAGAGCAATCATAGCTTTTGCTAATGAAACAACTCATGTGGATTAAATATAAAAAATAAGGTATTATCCGTCAAATCTTCTTTAAGTGGAGGTGACAGGTAATATCTTTTCTCTATATTTAGAGGAATTTTCAGCTAATTTTAAACATATTTGCTCTAAGTGAACAGATATGGTAAAATATAATAAATAACAATAATAGGGAGTATCTTATGATTAACGCTTATAAAAGTTTCTTTAAAGGCTATGTAGATTTTGCAGGCCGTTCAACACGTTCTGATTTCTGGTGGGTTTGGCTTGGAAATATGATTCTTTATATTCCTTTCTTCTTGACATACGGAAATGCTCTAGCTAATTCACGAAACAAGAGCGCTCTTATTGCTTTGGGCTTTATCGCTATTATCTATTTTATTTTTGGCTTAGCACTTTTCTTACCGTCGCTTGCTTTGATGGTCCGTCGCCTTCGTGACGCTGGTTTCCACTGGGCACTTATCTTTATTTTATTCGTTCCACTGGGTAGTATTGTTCTTCTAGTACTTTTTGCTATGCCAACAAAGGAAGAAGCAACTCCAGTTATGAACCAAGTAAAAGAAGTTCAAGCTGAAGAAGTTGTAGAGGCAGTTGAAGCTCAAGAAGTCTCACCATTTGAAGAAATAGACAAGAACTAAAGTAAATTGTTAAAGCATCTCTAGTTGATAAGATCTTTTAAGATTGTAAAGCTAGATCCTAAAAATACTCCTAGGTCTAAATTTAAGATTTGGGAGTGTTTTATGTCTATTCATAGTCGCTCTACAAATCTTATTAAGTATTCTAAACGATAAAAATAATAATAGGGGAGTAGCTTATGATTCAAGCTTATAAGAATTTTTTCAAGAATTATGCAGAGTTCACCGGTCGTTCGACGCGTCCAGATTACTGGTGGGTTTGGTTAGGAAACTTTATCCTTTCTATTCCTTTCTGGATTATCTATTTCTACACTGTATTTCTTAGTGCCGTGATGGCTTCAGTAGACGATTCAGTGAGCGAAGCTACTTTTATGGTTTTGGGTTTAGTTGTCATTATTTATGCAATTTTCTACCTAGCAATCTTGGTACCGACTTTAGCTTTATCAGTTCGCCGTTTGCGTGATGCCGGATTCCACTGGGCCTTTATCTTCCTTCGCTTCGTCCCTATGGGAGGGATTGCCCTTTTGATTTTACATGCTATGCCGACAAAAGAAACTGAAGTGGTAAACTATAGTGAACCTCAGGCAGTAAATGTCGAAGAAGTCATCGAGGTGACACCGTTCGAAGAATCAGATAAGAACTAAAAGATTTCGGTTTTACGGTTGAATCTTGTCTAGTAGTTCTCATGCCTTGTTTAAGATCTAATACGGAGTATCCTATGATTAACGCTTATAAAAATTTCTTTAAAGGGTTTTTAGATTTCACAGGCCGTTCAACGCGTCCGGATTTTTGGTGGGTTTGGATAATGAACAGTGTTTTATCCATTCCTCTTTATATTACCTATTTTCAGGCTGTCTTCACTGAAGAAGAAGTAGCAGACCCTATCGCAAGTGTGGGAATTCTGAGTTTTTATATCATTTTTTATTTAGTGATATTCATACCGAGTATCGCTCTAAGAATTCGTCGTTTACGTGACGCAGGCTTTCACTGGGCCTTCATTTTTCTCGCTTTCGCTCCAATGGGAGGATTTATTCTTTTAGTCCTGCTGGCAATGCCAACCAAGGAAGTAACTAACTAATAAATGACAGATCAAAGCAAGCACAAATTAAAAAACACTTCAATTTAATTGGAGTGTTTTTTGTTTAGGATTTCAATTATAGTTGACGTAAAATGTCTGTTGGGTGGTGAGCAATCCAGTCAGGATGATAGGTCATGAGCTCCGTTTCATCGCCAAATCCCCAAGTAACCGCTAGTTTTTTAATGCCAGTTTCTTGGGCGCCAATCATATCAAACTTGGTATCTCCAACAATAACCACTTTTTCTGGAGCTAAATCATGTGTTGTTATAGCTTGACGAATAACATCTGCCTTGTGCAATGCTTGAGGGCTAGAACCATAGATACCATCAAAGAATTGATTGATCTCAAGGTTGCTGGTCATATCAATTGCAGTTGGTGTATTCTTCGTAGTAGTGATATAGAGTGGGTATTGTTGAGCTAGTTCAGTTAGCAGGTTTTTGATTTGTGGAAAGAGCTGGGCTTCGTAAACTCCCTTTTCCTTATAGTAGGAACGATAAAGCTGGATAGCTGTTTCAACTTGATCTGCTGGGAGGCAACTAGCGAAACTTGTTTCTAATGGTGGCCCCATAAAGCCACGGATGGTTTTTGCATCTGGACTAGGGACTCCCAGTTGTTCGAAAGTATAGGTGAACCCATTGTGAATACCGATTGAACTATCTACAAGGGTTCCATCTAGATCGAAAAAGATGGCTGATAGAGATGACATTGATTCTCCTCATAATGATGAAATTATTCACCGAAGATTTCTTTTTGAAGGCGACGACCTGTCGGTGTGGCAGCAAGGCCTCCCTCGGCAGTTTCACGAAAGGCGGTTGGAAGACTAGAGCCCACTTGGTACATGGCATCAATGACTTCATCAACTGGGATTTTTGATTCGATACCAGCTAAGGCCATATCGGCTGCGATAAAGGCGAAGCTTGCTCCCATGGCGTTACGCTTAACGCATGGAACTTCAACCAAACCTGCAACGGGATCGCAGATAAGACCAAGCATGTTTTTGATAACGAAGGCGATGGCCTGGCTCGCTTGATAAGGGGTTCCGCCTGCAGCTAGGGTTAAGGCAGCAGCGCTCATGGCTGAAGCTGAACCAACTTCGGCTTGACAACCACCTTCGGCACCTGAGATAGAAGCATTGTTCGCAATGACGAGACCAAAAGCACCCGCAGCAAATAAGAAGTCTAGTTGTTGTTCATGAGTTAGACCCAACTTTTGAATAGCAGCTGTGAGGACTGCGGGAAGACAACCGGCACTACCAGCAGTAGGAGTTGCACAGACCAATCCCATCTTGGCATTGTGTTCATTAACGGCGATGGCGTTACGGGCCGCAGACAAGACAGTGAAGTCAGACAGCGTCTTTCCTTTTTTGATGTAGTGGTCGAGCTTGGCAGCATCACCACCTGTCAAACCGCTACGAGATTTCTTTTCACTAAGGCCAAGTTCAACAGAAGCTTTCATAACCTCAAGATTGCGTTCCATGAGGAGGAGAACTTCTTCGCGTTCACGACCGGTTAGCTCAAACTCAGTTGTAATCATGAGTTCAGCAACATTTCCTTGAAAATCAAGTTCGGCTTGTTCGACTAATTCTTTGATAGAGTAAAACATATTTTCTCCTATTGAAAGAAATTGACATTATGCAGATGAGGAATTTTACGAATTTCTTCGATAGATTCTTCACAGTTGCGACTATCAACTTCGATAATCATGATGGCCTTCTCGCCAGCTTTTTCTCGAGTTACATTCATTTGGGCGATGTTGATGTCAAAGCGAGACAGAGCTTCTGTCACATGAGCAATCATACCAGGAACATCCTGATGGACGATGATGATGGTAGGGGTGTTCATGTTGAGAGATACGGCAAAACCATTTAATTCTGTCACCTGGATATTTCCACCGCCGATTGAAATTCCTGTTACGCTGATAGTCTTACGATCGTTCTTAACAGTGATTTTCGTAGTATTTGGGTGGGGAGCATTACTGTCCTTTTGGATGGTCCACACGATTTTAATGCCACGCTTATGGGCAATTTCTAAACTATTTGGAATTTCAGGATCATCCGTATCCATTCCCAAAATACCAGCTACAAGGGCAAGGTCTGTCCCGTGTCCACGATAGGTTTTTGCAAAAGAGTTAAAAAGCTGGAATTCAACCTCAGTTGGAGTATCATCAAAGATAGATGAAACGATTTTACCGATACGAACAGCTCCTGCAGTGTGACTACTAGATGGCCCAATCATGACTGGTCCAATGATATCAAAGACAGATTGAAAACGAAGTGATTGCATCTGTTTCCCCTTAAAAAGATTCTTACTTCTATTATAGCAAAGATTAGATGTAAGTGCTTAATTACTTTCTGAAATATATAAAAAGATTAAAAAGCTTTTATAACAAGGGTTTTGTAACAAAAAGTGGCTTTTTTAAGTAAATAAATCACAGTTTTGTAACATTTCTACACAAATTCGTTAACAAATAGTAACATTAGAAAGGTATCATGGTAGTATAAGAAAAAAGGAGAACTTTTTTAAATGAAATTAAACATTAAGACTAAACTTGCAGGATTTGCAGTTGTACTTGCTTTCCTTGCACCATCACTTACTTTTGCACAAGAAACAAAAACTTATACAGTTAAACCTGGAGATACTCTTTCAGAAATTGCTGAGACTTACAACACAACAGTTGAAAAATTAGCTAAATTGAACAACATTAAAAATGTTGACCTTATCTTTGTTGACCAAGTATTGGTTATCGATGGGGCAGCTCCAGTTGCTGAAACTACAACAACAGAAGCTCCTGTAGCAGAAGTTGAAGAAACTCCAGCAGTTGCTGAAACTGTTGTAGAAGAAACTACATACGAAGAAACTTACGAAGCTCCAGCTCAAGCACCTGTAGCAACAGAAAGCTACTCAGCTCCAGCTGCAACTGTAAGCGGATCTGAAGCAGAAGCGAAAGAATGGATCGCTCAAAAAGAATCAGGAGGTAGCTACACAGCGACAAACGGACGTTACATCGGACGTTACCAATTGACAGATTCTTACTTGAA
>CABPWC010000067.1 GCA_902461025.1 uncultured Streptococcus sp. | reverse complement strand
TGAACGGAACAAAAGCTTCTGCAACATACACACCAACAGTAACACCAGTTACTACGTTTGTAGACAAAGATGGAAAACCTATCCCAGGTTACCCAACAGTAGATGGAGAACAACCAAAAGCTGAAATCCCAGGTTACCGCTTCGTTGAAACTAAGAAGTTGCCAAACGGTGATACAGTACACGTCTACGAAAAGATTACAACAACTCATGTTGACGAGAATGGAAACCCAATTCCAGGATATCCAACTGAGGACGGAGAACAACCTAAGAAAGATATTCCAGGATATGAGTTTGTGAAGACTGTTGTAGATGCAAATGGTAACATCCAACACATCTACAAGAAAGTTGTAACTCCAGAAAAACCAGAAACTCCAGTTAAACCGGCTCCAGCTAAGGAAAATACTCCTCAATTGCCAAACACAGGTACTAAGGATAATGCTAGCCTTGCTGCTCTTGGTTTAGTAGGTGTCTTGAGTGGATTTGGACTTATCGCTCGTAAAAAGAAAGAAGACTAATCAATTCTGTAGAATAGTGAGAAAGTCACCTTTCTAATTAAAAACTAGTACATCTTTGGATGTACTAGTTTTTTAATCTCTTTGCTGCTTGTTTTAAGGATAGAACTATGCTACAATCTTGTAAAATAAACAAGGATATCAAGATATGAAAAGTGAATACCAAAAAATGATTGCGGGAGAACCCTATCGCCCGTTCGATTCAGAACTTCGTGCTCTAGCACAAACAGCACGACAAAAGCAAGCTTCCTTTAATGAAGAAGTCGATCCAATAAAAGGTATGGAAATCATCAAAGGATGGTTTGGTTCAACTGGTGAAAACCTGTATGTCAATACTCGTTTGGTAGTGGATTATGGTGTCAATATTCATTTGGGAGAAAATTTCTATTCCAATTGGAATCTGACCATGTTGGATGTTTGTCCTATTACCATTGGTGATAATGCCATGATTGGGCCAAATTGCCAATTTTTAACACCCCTTCATCCACTGGATCCAGATGAACGAAATTCAGGTTTAGAATTTGGGAAACCCATTACGATTGGTAAGAACTTCTGGGCAGGTGGTGGGGTAATTGTTCTTCCAGGTGTTACACTAGGTGATAACGTTGTTGCAGGAGCAGGAGCTGTCATTACTAAATCTTTTGGTGATAATGTAGTTCTGGCAGGCAACCCAGCACGAGTTATCAAAGAAATTCCAGTCAAAGAAAATTAAAAGAACAGCATTTCGCTGTTCTTTTTTGCTAGAGATTTTTTCTCTTTTTAGCTTTTTTAGTGAGAGCCACATCGCATTCAGCAATGTTGCGTGTAAGATAGCTAGCGACTTGGAAGTCATCGGTATCAGATTTTAGCTCGACTTCATAGACGATTGTTAGATTATCACCTACGTTAGTGCTATTAATTGTAATCATGTCAACTTCTGAGCAGAATTGGTTAAGAGATGATTGGATAACTTCCTGTACCTTGTCTTGATTGGCTACCGTGATTGTCAAAAGTTTACGGCGTTGATTGTCAGTTTTGATCTGTTGATTTTCCAAAAGGAACCAAACGCCCAAGATAAAGAGTGTAAAGAGAATAGCCAAGAAAAGATAGCCTGTTCCGCAAGCTAAACCGATAATCATGGCAAGGAATATGGTAATCAGTTCTCTTGAACCACTAGTTGCAGAACGGAAACGAATTAAACTAAAGGTTCCGGCTACAGCAATTGAGGTGCCCAAGCTCCCATTGACCAGAAAAATAACCAAGGTCATGAGGCAGGGAAGCAAGGTCAAGCTGATAGCGAATTCTCTGGTGTAGAGGGTTCTATATTTGTAAGTCCAAGTAAGTGCCAAACCGAGGACTAGACTGACTAGAAGTGCCAACAGTAGTTGAAAGGGATCTGCACTTGCAGTGGTGTTGTTGAAAATGGAATTAAATAGATTAAGCATAAACAGTACCTGCGCTTTCTATACTGGGTCGTGGTACATAGGGGAGCCCTTGAGATTTGTGGTAAGCACAACTGTATTTTGAAAATTTGTGCTCTATCAAACCATACTTATCTAGGATGTCCTGCAACCACTGAGGCTTGTTTCCAGGAGCTTTAATCTCCATAATCACAGTATGGTCATCCAATAGAGGGGATCCTTGATTTCCAGAGAAAAGACTGACATTTTCATCTCTATAGACTAGATTTTGGTCAATTGTGATACGGATTTTGTTATAGTTGTAGCCCTCGATGTATTTCTTTTCCTTTAATGAATAACGATCGTAGTAGATATACATACGAGGCTTGATGGCTTGCTTGTAATCTCTACGAAGTTTTTTCACTTTTTCAATGACGACTGTATCAGTAATGCTAGAATCCAAGTGTCCTTTGGTTATAAAATTAAGGATAGCAATCGGAGTTGAGAGTAGTCTAAACTTACGACTAACTCCTTCTTGGTCCTTGGTCTTGATTTCTAAAAAAACTTGACTATCTGCTTTGGGTTGACTGAGATAGGTCCGCATCCGTACCTTTTCTTTTCGCTTATCTCCAAAATTGTCATCTAGGAGAACGTCAAAGTCTTCTGTATCAAAATAGATATTTGAAATGGTTGAAATGGGATAGTCGTCTTCTACTAAATATTCCTTTAAATCATGGATGAGTTTATCTATCATTTCTTTGGAGACAATATATTTGGTTTCAATCCGTTTGAAAGTTGTTTCGATTGGTTTCATAAATCCTTCTCCTCTAATCTTAAGTTATACTATTTTTAAACAAGGATGAACTTGCTTGTATAAAATTTTAAAGAGTTTATCTAAAACAATTGTTAAATTTAACTTAATTGAAACTAAACTTAAGAAAACTTTCAGAAAAAGTTTAGGCTTATTTTAGGAAAGTCACGTAGACTAAGAGCATGTAAAATGAAAGTCGAGGAAACGAGCATGAAAGCAAAAAAATGGACATTCTTATTGACGAGTATAGCAACTCTAGCACTAGTGACAGCTTGTACCCAGTCAACTTCAAATACAAGCAATAGTGCGGCAACAACTACATCCACTACAGATGCTAAGAAAACTAACTATTTCACAGACAAGGACTATGATACTTCCTATGATGAAAAGACAGCAGCAACTGTAACCTTGTCAGGATCAACAGCGAAGGTATCAGGTGACGGAGTTGCCGTATCAGGTTCGACTGTTACAATCTCTAAGTCAGGTACCTATGTGATCTCTGGTCAATCTGATGGAGTTCAAATTAAGATCGAAGCCGAAAAGACTGATGATGTACATATTGTTCTAAAGGGTGTGACCATGACCAATACAAATGCATCTATTTCTGCAACATCAGCTGGTCATGTTTACCTAACTCTAGCAGATGGTACAACCAATAGCCTATCAGATTCTGCTTCTAATAGTGATGAAAAAGCTGATGCAGCCCTCTTCTCTAAAGTGGACTTGACCATCAATGGTAAGGGAACTCTCAATGTAGATGGTAAGAAAAACAATGGTATCAAGGCAAATGATACACTTCACATCACAGGTGGAAGCTACAACATCACAGCAGTCGGGGATGCCTTTAATGTTAATGATGAACTCAACATTACCGGCACAACTATGACTATCGATGCCAAGGAAGACGGAGTTAAGGTCGACAATGATGAGGACACATCTGTAGGAACCATGTATCTCTCTGACAATACCATCACTGTTACTGCTGGAGATGATGGTATCCACGCATCAGGTGATTTGGTTATTGATAGTGGTACCTATACCGTTAAGAATTCTACAGAAGGGCTTGAAGGTAAGTCAATTACTATCAACGGTGGAGATATCGCCATCTATTCAACGGATGATGGTGTCAATGCAGCCAACAAAAATGCTCAACAAAGTGAAATTTTCTTCACTATGAATGGTGGGAACTTGACGGTTGAAGTTGGTCAAGGGGACACGGATCCAATTGACTCAAATGGTAACATTACTGTTACGGGAGGAACCATCAAAATGACTGGTCAAACTGGTTTTGACTTTGATGGAACAGCGACTTACACAGGCGGAGACATCTATTTCAATGGTGAAAAACAAACTGAGATTGTCAATTCTATGCCTGGAGGCGGAGGGGCACCTGGCGGTGGCCCTCAAGGGAATGGTAGCCCTGGAGGTCCCGCTCCTGATGGACGACCATAAAAGAAAATCTCCTTTCTCGAAAGAGAAGGGAGATTTTTATGATATTAGGATGAGAAGGAATTATTCTCCGTCTTTTTTAAAGATGTTTTTCACGCCAGATACTGCACCTTCGACAGCTTCTTTAGCATCTTCAGCAACTTCTTTAGCTTTTGAAGCTACTTTTTCTGCAGCTCCTTCCGCTTGAGTTTTAGTATCGCCAGTAAGTTTACCAAAACTTTCTTTGACAGAACCTTTAGCTTGGTTGAATTTTTCTTCGATTGACATGGGGGATACCTCCGTTAATTTTTTGTAATATCTAAACCAAATCAGATACTAATTTAAGTATATACCATTTTATGCTAAAAAGCAAAAAACTGATACGAAAAGCATCAGTTTGTTTTTTTAATAGGTTACAACATTCAATTGACCTTTATCATATTCAGCGATAAATATATTTGAGACTTCTTCGAAACCTTCTTCTTTCAATTTCTCAGTTAGCCACTCCTCGGATTTGCCAATGGTTTCTAGGATTTCAACTTGGACAACACCATCTGTAATCACTGGGTACTTAGGATTTTCGTCACCCATTCTTACGACAATCAGCTGTCCGTTTTGCTCAATCACAGCTCTCTTGACATCCTTCAATTGGAAAATTCCTTGAGCGCGCAATTTAAGAGCTACATCTGCCGCTGCAAGACCTTTTGAGCGACAGGCTTCAGGATCTAACTTACCATTTTTAATGATAATAGTTGGTTTCCCGTCAATTAAGTGTTTGAAAAAGGAAATATTGGTATTCAACCATTTAAGGAGCAGGATGAGAATAGTCCAGATGATGAGGATAACAATGTATTGGATGATGGTAATAGAACTATTGTAGATAACCCCACCGATAATACCCCCGAGAACAAAGTTCTGGATTTGATCTACTGCAGAACTTGGTGCTAAATTTCCTTTACCTGTTACGTTAATAACAAAAACAAGAGAAAGTAGCCCCAAGGCTAATTTAATTGCAATCGTAGCAAAAAAGCTTATCATTTTTCAACCTCCACGAGTTCAACATCTGATTTATAGAGTTCCATTTTTTCTAATAAATAGCTATCTTGGTCAGTCCCGCTAATGGCACGATAAAAATTGTCGCCAACCTTAATAATCGCCCCATCAGTCACTGCTGATGTGTTGACATAAACATTTTTCTTATCAACACCTAACTCTTTTGATACAATTTCGATGAAGTGCAAGGAACTACGAAATTGATTATCATTGGATTGGTTGTTTTGAAGATTCGTAATGCTAATCAATACAAAAGCAATTAACGTCAAAATAGAAATGAGCGATAATTCACGGAACTTACTCCCTCTTTTATCTTTGAAAGCCTTAAATGCAAAGAATCCAGTCACAATCACTAAGAGCGTCGACACAATAATCATGACCCAATCCTGTTGACTGATTTGGCTTAGAACATAGTCGTATGAATAGAATTTCATAAGATTTCTCCTTTTTTAAATTCAATCTATTATAAAATAATTCCTAAGATATAGCAATTTTACCATTAGGAAAATAGCATTTAATTAGTGTCTCCTACTTAAGATAAGTTTTTCTCTCATCTTGACTTTCGTTTAGCTTTTGTTATAATAGTACAAATTTAGAGGAGGTGCTCTATGATTCAAAAACATGCCATTCCTATTTTAGAGTTTGATGATAATCCCCAGGCAGTTATCATGCCCAATCACGAAGGTCTAGATTTACAATTGCCAAAGAAGTGTATCTATGCATTTTTGGAGGAGGAGATTGACCGTTATGCTCAGAAAGTAGGGGCGGACTGTGTTGGTGAGTTCGTTTCTGCCACGAAAACCTATCCTGTTTATGTCATGGACTACAAAGGCGAAAAAGTTTGTCTAGCCCAAGCTCCTGTTGGTTCTGCTCCTGCAGCCCAGTTTATGGATTGGTTGATTGGCTACGGTGTGGAGAAAATCATCTCTACAGGCACTTGTGGCGTGTTAGCGAATATAGAAGAAAATGCCTTTCTCGTCCCTGTTCGCGCTTTGCGAGATGAGGGAGCCAGCTACCACTATGTAGCGCCTTCTCGTTATATGGATGTACATGTCGAAGCGATTTCTGCCATCGAGCAAGTCTTGGAACAACTAGGCATTCCTTATGAAGAGGTTATGACTTGGTCGACAGATGGTTTTTACCGAGAAACAGCTGAAAAAGTTGCCTATCGTAAGGAAGAAGGTTGTGCAGTTGTGGAGATGGAGTGTGCAGCTCTTGCAGCAGTTGCCCAACTTCGAGGGGCAGTTTGGGGACAACTTCTATTCACAGCAGACTCTCTAGCGGATTTAGAAAATTATGATAGCCGTGATTGGGGCGCAGAAGCTTTTGACAAGGCCTTGGAACTCTGTCTTGAAATTGTTAGTCATATGTGACTGCTTTAACAGTTTTATGGTACAATGTAGCTATGTTATTCAAATCGTTTTCGAAAAAAATAAATACGACCTTGGGGCGTTTATCATCTGCCCGTCGCATTTTTTTAAGTTTTGCATTGGTTATTTTCGTAGGCTCTCTCCTTTTGAGCCTGCCATTTGTGCAAGCAACAAGTTCCCAAGCGACCTATTTCGACCATCTATTTACAGCAGTATCCATGGTCTGTGTGACAGGGCTCTTTACTCAACCAGTAGCTGCAACATATAATATCTGGGGTCAGTTAATCTGTATGTTTTTGATCCAGATTGGTGGTTTGGGTCTCATGACCTTTATAGGGGTCTTTTATATTCAAAGTAAGCAAAAGCTAAGTCTTCGTAGCCGTGAAACAATTCTGGAGAGCTTTAGTTATGGAGAAACTCAGTCTTTAATGGTTTTCATACGTTCGATTTTCTTGACGACTTTTCTCATTGAAGGGCTAGGAGCTTTTCTTTTAAGTTTTCGTTTTGTTCCTGAATTTGGTTGGGGTCGAGGAATTTTTACCTCTATCTTCGTAGCTATTTCAGCTTTCTGTAATGCTGGTTTTGATAATTTTGGAAGTACAAGTTTAGTAGCTTTTCAAACTGATCCTTTGATTAATTTAGTGATTGCTGCTTTGATCATCACAGGTGGCCTAGGTTTCATGGTCTGGTTTGATCTAGCTACCCAGTTAGGAAAGAAGAAAAAACGTCGGCTTCGCTTCCATACCAAATTGGTTCTCTTCTTGACAGCTGGAATTTTATTTACTGGAACAGTTTCAACCCTCTTGATAGAGTGGAACAATCCGGGAACGATTGGCAATCTCAGCATCCCTGATAAATTACTAGTCAGTTTTTTCCAAACAGTTAGCATGAGAACGGCAGGTTTTGCTTCTATTGATTATACTCAAGCTAGACCTGTTACACTACTGATTTATATTTTACAAATGTTTCTTGGTGGCGCACCTGGAGGAACTGCAGGGGGACTTAAAATCACAACCTTCTTTGTCTTATTGGTCTTTGCACGCAGTGAACTTTTAGGATTACCCCATGCCAATGTAGCTCGAAGAACGATTGAACCTCGTACAGTCCAAAAATCTTTCAGTGTTTTTATCATCTTCTTGATAACTTTTTTATCGGGCTTAATCTTAGTAGGAATAACAGCCGAGGGGAATCCGCGCTTTATCTACATCATGTTCGAGACAATTTCAGCTCTTGCTACGGTCGGAGTAACTGCCAATCTGACACCAGAATTAGGCAAATTAGCTCTTAGCATTATTATGCTACTGATGTTTATAGGACGGATCGGACCACTCACACTATTAGTCAGTTTGGCTGAATATCAACCAGATAAGAAAGACATGATTCATTATATGAAAGCTGATATTACCATAGGATAAGAAAGGAAATGCTATGTCAGATCGAACAATTGGAATTTTAGGTTTGGGTATTTTTGGGAGTAGTGTGCTTACCGCTCTCGCTCAGCATGATATCAATATTATCGCCATTGACGACCATGAGGAACGAATCAATCAGTTCGAACCAGTCTTGGTTCGTGGAGTTGTTGGAGATATCGCAGATGAGGAACTCTTGCTCTCAGCAGGGATTGATACCTGCGATACAGTTGTCGTAGCAACTGGGGAAAATTTAGAATCGAGTGTGCTTGCAGTCATGCATTGCAAAAGCCTGGGAGTGCCGACAGTTATTGCTAAGGTTAAAAGTCATACAGCAAAAAAAGTCCTTGAAAAAATTGGTGCGGACTCAGTCATTTCGCCAGAGTATGAGATGGGGCGCTCGTTAGCACAGACAATACTCTTTAATAATAGCGTAGATGTCTTCCAGTTGGACAAGAATATCTCGATTGTCGAGATGAAAATTCCACAGTCGTGGGCAGGCAAGAACCTAAGCCAACTAGACCTTCGAGGACGATACAATCTCAATATCCTTGGCTTTCGTGACTACGAAAATGCTCCCTTGGATGATCAATTTGGGCCAAATGACCTCTTGAAAGCCGACACCTATATCATGGCGGTGATTAATAACCAATATTTGGATACCTTGGCTGAATTAAGTGATTAAAAAGAGAACTAGCTTCTCTTTTTTCTTTTTTGTAGAGGAATATGTTCGATATAAGTAATTTATAAGAAGGATTTAAGAAAAATTTTAACTTTTTCTTAATCCTTTTTAATTTTAGGAGATTAT
>CABPWC010000066.1 GCA_902461025.1 uncultured Streptococcus sp. | reverse complement strand
CCAACTATGTGACCGAAGTTCTCGCTACAGGCTTCCAACTTTTGGAAAGTCGTGCTCAACGTGCTATGCGTGAAAATAATGCTGGTCAAGACTTAGCAGATCTGGTTTTGGAAGAGGAGGAGCTTCCTTTCTAGTAATAATAAAGAAAGCTGGTTCGTCAATAGACCAGCTTTTTTAGTTTATTATAGTCAAATGATTCGGGAATTACTTCCTAGAAATAAAATAGTTAAATGCATTTGTACAATAAAATCAAGCACTTTTTTTCAAAAAATAGTAAAATAAAGTAAAATATATTCAAAATTTTCAGAAAAGGAATGAATCTTGAAAGGAAACAAAGAGAGAAAAGAACTGTTGAAATGGTTGATAAAACGGATATTACTGCTGATTCCAGTGGCCTGTCTTCTCTTGTGGGTCTATACAGTTTGTCAAACGACTAGTATGAATGAAAAGACTAAGATTGGTGTCACCTATATGACCATGAATAATGAGTTCTATAAAAGTATTCATTCGGAAATTAGTCGAATTGCTGACGAGAGGGGAGCTCTGGTTTATGTCCGAGATCCAGAATTGGACGAAGAAAGACAGTGCCAACAAATCGATGATTTTTGCGCTCAAAAAGTCAATGTGATTGTGATTAATCCGGTCAAGGGGGATAGTCAACTGATTTTAAGGGCTCTTGAAAAAGCTAGAAAACAAGGGATTAAGATTATTGCAGTAGATACTCAGTTGAAGAATTTTAAACCTGATGCTAGTATTGTATCCGATAACTACCAAGCAGGAGTATTGATTGCGAAAGAGCTGATGAAACGCTCTTCTAGTGCTCGAATACTCCTCTTGGAGCATAAAGGAACAATTTCAGCAGATACACGGATTCAGGGATTTAAGGATACTATCGAAGGACACGAATCTTATCAGATTGTCTCGGAACTAGAAACTAAGGGACAGACAGAAATTGCGATGCCAACTGTACGCAACTTCTTGCAACTAGAATTTAAAATCGATACCTTGGTTGCCTTAAATGACCGTTCAGCTATAGGAGCTTTAGCTGCTATTAAGGAGAAAGGAATTAGCTACCCCATTGCGATTTATGGAATTGATGGTTCACCAGATATGAAATCTTTATTGCATTCAACAGATGATGTTGTGGGAACAGTTGCTCAGTCTCCTTTGCAGATGGGAGATCGCGTGATGGAAGTCATCCAGGATATTGTTGATGGGAAGAGCTACTCTGAAGAAGTAACCATTCCAGTTCAAATGATGACAAAGGAAAACATCGATCGATTCGATGTGAATGGGTGGCAGTGATGAGAAAATTTAGAGGTGTGCGATACAGTTTGACCCTCCTGATGATCGTGAATTTTATTGCAGTCATGCTCAATAGTATTATCTATCTTCAAGCAACCAACTATATCATCGTCCAACGACAAGCTTCTTTGTTAGTAGAACGCTTAGATCGCGTTCCTTTTGCGCCTTCTCTGACCTTTTGGTTGTCTGCGCTCTTATTTGCTGGGATTGCCTTGATATCGATGGCTCGTTATCGTCCTCAAACGAGCCGATGGTCTATCTTTGATAAACGAAATATTCTAGAGATTCTCCTGATGTTGCTCTTGATGTGGGTTCAAAATATAGCTTATAATGGGATTATTCTCTTGGTTTTTGCGGATATTTTCTATGGTTCTAAAGAGTTGAATACTAAACGAGACCGCAAGTATTGGTTTGCGTTTATACTAGTGAGTTTCCTGATGCTCCTTGTGACCAACTCAGACGTCTTTTCACTTTTCTTTCCGATTCCGTCCTTGGATACGTATATTCAGTTTTATCCGTCCTCCCTCCGAATTTTGGCCTTTTTTCTGAAGAATTCTCTCTATGCCTCAAATTTGGTGTTCTTCATTATTTCGCTTTTGTTTTATATTATGAATGTCCTTGCGGAGAACCACGAAGTGGAAGAGGAATTGGCCATGGTATCCAAAGTTAATACGGAGTTGAACAACTATATGGCCTTATCTGAGAAAATTGCAGAGGATCGGGAGCGTAAGCGGATTGCTCGTGAGATTCACGATACCTTGGGGCATGCATTAACAGGAATCTCAGCTGGTTTAGATGCAGTTGGAGTCTTGATTGATATCGATCCTAATCGGGCAAAAGAACAGGTGAAAAATGTGTCAGAAGTCGTCCGCGAAGGGATTCAAGATGTGAGAGGCTCTCTCAATCGCCTTCGGCCAGGAGCTCTTGAGGGACGAACTCTCAAAGATGCTTTAGAAAAGATGATTCATGAGTATCAGAATCTTTCAAATTTACAGGTTGATTTAATCTATGAATGGGTTGATGTCGATATGGACGTCATGATTGAAGATACGATTTTTCGTGTGATTCAAGAATCTATGACCAATGCGGTTCGTCACGGCCATGCTAGTCTAATGGAACTTCATTTTTTTGAGGATGAAGCAGATTACATAATAGAATTGCAGGACAATGGAGTTGGGTTTGAAACCTTGACCTATGGATATGGGCTCAAGCAGATGATGGAGCGTATTTCTATCCTAGGAGGACAGCTCCAATTTGAAAGTCGCGATGGATTTTTCACACGAGTCAGTTTACCGAAATAAAAAGAAGGGAGATAAGAGATGGTGATAAAAGTAATGGTGGCAGATGACCAGTCTTTGATTCGAGAATCTCTGAAAATTATTTTGTCAGCTCACTCCGATATCGAAGTGGTAGCAACAGTAGAAGATGGGAATCATGTCTTGTCGAGCATCCCACAAACTCATCCTGATTTAATTTTGATGGATATTCGGATGCCAGGTATGGATGGAGTTTTGGCTACAAAAGAAGTAAAAGAGCATTATCCGGATATCAAAATTATTATTTTAACGACCTTTGATGATGATGAATTTATCTATAGTGCGCTCAAATATGGTGCTTCAGGATATCTCTTAAAAGGGACCTCGACAGACGAGCTCTACGAAGCTATTAAGGTGGTGTATCAGGGTGGAGCTATGATTAACCCTAATATCGCTAGCAAAGTCTTTCAAATTTTTTCACAGATGGCTAAATCCAACTTTTCTATTACTGTGGATGAAGATAATGTCAAAGATTTAAGCACTACGGAATGGCGAATTATTCAAGAAATTGGTTATGGTGAGTCTAACAAAGAAATTGCGGCCAAACTTTTCTTGTCAGAAGGAACCGTGCGCAATTACTTATCAACGATTTTGGCAAAATTAAACCTACGGGATCGAACACAATTAGCGATTTGGTCAGTCCAAACAGGAGTGACCAGACGCGATTTTTCAAAAGGAAATACGGAATGAAATTAAAGCGAAAGCATCTTTATTTTGGGGTTGGACTCCTTATTATGCTCTGTGTAAGTGCGGGGGTTTATTGGTGGAAACAGCAACCAACCGTACTTCATATAGGAGTTTATGCAGGTTCTAGTTGGGATGTACCAACCAGTCAACGTTCGCATGCTTTAGATCGAGCAATTGAAAAATTTGAAAAGTCCCATCCCAATGTCCGTGTGGAATATGAAAATGGAATTCCACAGTCTGAATATTCAAACTGGCTCTCAGAAAAAATTGTTTCAGGAAAGACACCGGATGTCTTTATGGTCTCTGAACAAGATATTTCTTTATTGGCAGCGCGAGGCGTTTTAGAAAATTTGAATGGTTATATGAGTCAAAAAGATCAGGCTACTTTTTATACTGCTGCATTTGAATCCTGTGTCTATCAGGAACAACCCTATGCCTTACCTTACGAAAGCAATCCTATTTTAATGTGTGTCAATAAAGATTTGCTGGATAAGGAAGGTATTGAGGTTCCCAAAGAAGGTTGGAGCTTGGAAGAGTTCTATACAATTTGTAAAAAACTAACCAAAGATACCAATGGAGATGGTCAATTGGATCAGTTTGGGAGTACAGAATACACCTGGAAAGAAGCTTTGGCAGCAAATGGGGGTAGTCTCTTTCAAGGTGGGATGCTCAAACTTACGGCTCCAGAAGTCAAAGAATCTTTGACTTTTCTGCAAAAATTGGAAGAGTTAAATAAAAATTATAAGGTGAGTTCCAAAGATTTTGACCAGGGGAAAGTAGCGTTTTACCCCATGACTTTGGCTCAATATAGGACTTATAAACCTTATCCCTACCATGTTTCCAAATATTCAAACTTCACCTGGACCTGTATTCCTATGCCTGCTAAGTCAAAAACCACTAAGGCGACCTTGGTTACGACGACTTCTTTTGCCATGTCTGCTCGGACTCCTCATTCAAAGTTGGCTTGGGAGTTGATGCAAGTGTTGACAGAGGATCCAGAAATCCAACAAACTCTTTTTGCTGAATCTCAAGGGATTTCTGTCATGCCTGATGTAGTCAAGAGTCGTTCTAGTAAAGACCTTCTGCAAGTGGATGATTTTGGGGCAGATTCCTTAACCAATCAGACCTTGAACCGAATCATGGAACAAGCTGTAGAAAGTAGTCCCAAGAATGTCTCGAAAGAAGTGTTAGAAAAACTGGACTACTTGATTGGCAATGCCTTGCGCAATCAAGATGTTGAGAACCGCCTGCCGCAAATTCAAAGGGAGATTGAAAGTAGTCTCCAGGTAGGATTTTAAAGAAAAAAAGATGACATCGTGTCAAGTGACAGATGTCATTTTTTTATTGCTAAATGTCATGTTTATAATGTGACATTTGACAATGTAAAAACGCTTTCAAATAATCTACAATAGAGTCAAATAAAGGAGGCGTAGCAAAATGAAATACCTCATTTTAGTCAGTCATGGAGGATTGGCAGAAGGCCTAAAAACATCACTAGCTATGTTTGCTGGTGATAAGATGAACCAGGTC
Organism: uncultured Streptococcus sp.; assembly: GCA_902461025.1. Lineage (GTDB taxonomy): Bacteria > Bacillota > Bacilli > Lactobacillales > Streptococcaceae > Streptococcus. Next base: position 3,941 of record CABPWC010000066.1, on the reverse strand, counting down.
ATTGCAGTTGGACTCAAAGAAGGAAAGTCGGTCGATGATTTTGCAGTTGATTTTAGAGAAAGCATTTCAGAATTGACAGCAGATGATTCTGTACTGGTCTTGGCAGATATTGTAGGCGGTAGTCCACTAACCACAGCAGCAACTGTCCTAGAAGAAGTTGGGAAGCTAGATGAAGCTTTGATCCTTGGTGGAATGAATCTTACCATGGCTTTAACAGCAGTAGTGATGAAGGATGTGTTGGATGGAGACGATTTGTCAGCCACCATCTTATCAGAAGCACGATCTGCACTACAGCCTTTTGAAGTTTCAGCCACTAGTGCTGAAGAAGATGATGACGATATTTAATAGGGAGGTACCTTATGGTAGTAACATTTGTACGGATTGATGACCGCATGATTCACGGTCAAACAGTCACACGCTGGGCAAAAGAAAAACCATGTGATGGTTTGATTGCCGTAAACGATGCAGCAGCATCAAACAAGGTTTTGATCCAAGCTTACAAAGGCGCATCAGACAAGAAAACCTTTGTATGGACAAAGGAAGCCTTTAAGGAAAAATCAGCAAAAGTAACAGAATCAGATAGTCGTTACTTCTTAATCACCAAAAATCCAATCGATATGAAGGAAATTTTGGTGGACCAAGGTTTTGTTCCAGGGGATGTTAAAGAAATCATTGTTGGCCCTGCAAATGATCGTCCTGGTGCAGTGAAATTGGGTAATAACCAATCCATCACTCAGGAAGAAGCAGAAGCCTTCCAAGCCATTCAAGCAGCAGGATATAAGGTGAAATTCCAGTTGTTGCCTGATGTTTCGATCGGTTATTGGGATGATTTCAAATCAAAATTTGGTTTTTAAAACTAACAGTTCAACTGTTAAATAAATTTACAAACAAAAAGGAGCGTTTGTTATGACAATTTCATGGATTCAAGCAATCTTGCTTGCAGTTTTCGCCAGCTTGTCTTCAATGCCTGGTATGGGAGGTTCCAGTATCGGGAACTATACACTCGGTCGTCCCTTGATTGGTGGGTTGATTTCAGGTTTAATTCTTGGAGATGTGACAACCGGTATTATGGTCGGGGTTGCCCTTCAAGTCGTTTATATCGCCTTGGTAACACCTGGTGGAACCGTATCTGCGGATGTTCGTGCCATTTCTTATATCGGTGTTCCTCTTGCTATCTTGTTTGTGCATGCAAATCACATCACAGATGAAGCTGGAATTGCAGCAGCTGCAGCCCCAATCGGTGCGGCCGTTGGGACAATCGGTACTGTTCTTTTCTACGGAACAGCTACCATGAACTTGCTTTGGCAACACATTGGTTGGAAAGCCGTTGAAGAAGGAAACTTCAAAAAACTCTACGCAGTTGACTGGGTTTACCCATGGATCTCTCACTTCCTCTTCTCTTTCCTTCCAACTATGATTATCACTAAATATGGTGAAAACATGGTTGATTTGATGAAACTTTACCTTCCTATGGATGGTTTCTGGATGAAAGCTCTCTTTACAGTCGGAGCTCTTCTCCCATGTGTCGGGATTGCTATCTTGTTGAAACAAATTGTTACAAAAGCAACTGACTTCATTCCATTCTTTGTTGGATTTACCTTGGCTAAATCTCTCGGCTTGAACTTGGTAGCGAGTGCGGTTGTTTCATTGATCTTTGCAGTAATCTACTATGAACTTGAAGTAATCAAATCTATGAAAGCTGTTCCAGCTGGGGCTGTTTACGTAGACGATGATGAGGAGGATATTTAAAATGGCTGATAGAAAGAAAATTTCAAAGAAAACATTAGCAAAAGCATTTCATCATTGGTATTATGGTCATTTGACTTGTTTCTCTCAAGAACACATGCAAACCTTTGGGTACTTGACTTCTATGCTTCCAATCGTAGAAGAAATGTATGATACAAAAGAAGAACAAAAAGATGCTATGCAAACCTATACTGCTTTCTTCAATACTGAACCGCAACTTGGATCTCTTGTTGTAGGGATTACAGCTGGTTTGGAAGAAGCACGTGCAAATGGAGATGCAGTAGATGGTGAAACCATCAATGGGATGCGTGCCGGTTTGATGGGACCAATCGCTGGTATTGGTGACTCTTTGATCGTTGGTACCTTGATTCCAGTTCTTTTGGGGATTGCACTTGGTCTTTCTAAAGGTGGTAACGTCGCTGGTGCTATCTTCTACATCGTCGTATGGAACTTCCTAGTCTACTTTGGTATGCGCTTTGCCTTCTTCAAAGGATATCAATTAGGGGATAAAGCCGTTGAATTCCTAGTAGGACCAAAAGGACAAGCTCTTCGTAAAGCGATCAGCGTTGTTGGTGGTATGGTTATTGGTGCCGTAGCAGCGACTTGGGTCTCTGTTACAACAGCACTCGAATTCAAAAATGCTAACGGAGAAGCCTTCCTTAAAATTCAAGAAAAGATTGATGGTGTTTATCCAGGTCTCTTGACAGCAACCTTCATCACTATTTGCTGGTGGTTGATGTCTAAGAAAAAAGTATCACCAAACAAAGTCATGTTAATTCTAGTTGTTGTTGCCTTAATTGGTGTTGCTCTAGGTATCTTTGACCCACATCTTAATTACTAAGGTCAAGAGACCCCAATATTTACTAGTAAAAATTTTGAGAATGAAGTAGACTAATCTCCTTCTCTTACACTTCATTCTCAATTTTTATCAGGAGGATTTTCATGGTTACAAAACAAGAACTTGTTAATGGATATGAAATAGAAATTAAGTATCAACGCCACATGCTTGAAAATTTGGGTCGTTGGTTCAGTTTGCTCTTTATCACTGCTAGTATTGGTGTGGTATTGATTTATCTTTTTCATAAAACTTTCCTCCCACTCTTAATTTTCGGAATTTTACTTGCCTTGATTGGAATATTAGGAATGGTGGTTTTTGGATATGGTATCTACCGCGGGCGGATCAATCTCCAAAAGGTTATCGATGATTTCAATCAAAAGTTGACGATTCTCAATTAATATTAAAGGAACATCTCTTTCATTTTTGAGGTGTTTTTTTCTTGACTATTTCTGACTAAGTGATACAATAGAACTATGGTTTAGCACTCGTATGCAAAGAGTGCTAATAATATGATTATCTTATGGAGGAAAGCAGATGTTGAAACCATTAGGAGACCGCGTGGTCTTGAAAATTGAAGAAAAAGAACAAACAGTTGGTGGCTTTGTCCTTGCAGGATCAGCCCAAGAAAAAACAAAAACAGCTAAAGTAGTAGCTATTGGACAAGGTGTTCGTACCTTGAGCGGTGAACTAGTTGCTCCAAGTGTAAAAGTTGGAGATCAAGTTTTAGTCGAAGCTCATGCGGGTATTGAAGTTAAAGATGGTGATGAAAAATATGTCATCGTTGGTGAGGCTAACATCTTAGCAATTGTGGAAGAATAATAGGAGGAAATAAGTATGTCAAAAGAGATTAAATTTTCATCTGATGCACGCTCAGCAATGGTCCGTGGCGTTGATATCCTAGCTGATACTGTTAAAGTGACCTTGGGACCTAAAGGCCGTAACGTTGTTCTTGAAAAATCATTTGGTTCACCATTGATTACCAATGATGGTGTAACAATCGCTAAAGAAATCGAATTGGAAGACCATTTTGAAAATATGGGTGCCAAATTGGTATCAGAAGTAGCTTCTAAAACCAACGATATTGCTGGTGACGGGACAACCACTGCAACTGTCTTGACCCAAGCCATCGTTCGTGAAGGAATCAAGAACGTTACAGCAGGAGCAAACCCAATCGGTATCCGTCGTGGGATTGAAGCAGCAGTTGCAACTGCTGTAGAAGCCTTGAAGAACAATGCCATTCCAGTATCAAGCAAGGAAGCAATCGCACAAGTCGCTGCCGTATCCTCTCGCTCTGAAAAAGTGGGTGAATACATCTCTGAAGCCATGGAAAAAGTTGGTAAAGATGGAGTTATCACTA
>CABPWC010000065.1 GCA_902461025.1 uncultured Streptococcus sp. | reverse complement strand
GAAGTTTAGTACCTGTCAAGATAGTCATACCTTTGCGTTCAAGAATCAAGCGAAGGTTCTTAGATACTTCCGCATCCATAGCTGGAACAATGCGGTCCATCATTTCAATAACAGTTACTTTTGAACCAAATGTCATGAAGGCTTGACCAAGCTCGATACCGACAACCCCACCACCAATGATAACGAGGCTTTCTGGTACTTCGTTCATTTCAAGGATGTCGTCACTAGTCATAACAAGTGATGATTCCATACCAGGAACGTTAATCTTACTTACTTTAGAACCACCAGCAAGGATGATTTTCTTCGTTTCAAGTAATTCAGAACCATTTACCAAGACATTCTTATCTTTAGTAATCGTTCCGATACCTTTATGAACATCAACCCCATAGCTACGAAGAAGTCCTGCGACACCACCAACAAGAGTATTCACAACTTTAGATTTAGTTTCTAAAAGTTTGTCCATATCAACAGTGAAGTTAGGATTTTCAATCACGATACCACGATTTGCAGCATGACCGATATTTTCGATAATTTCAGCGTTGTGGAGGTAAGTCTTAGTTGGGATACATCCGCGGTTCAAACAAGTTCCACCAAGTTCAGATTTCTCAACAAGAGCAACCTTACCACCTAATTGAGCTGCTTTAATAGCAGATACATAACCAGCAGGACCACCACCAATAACAACGATATCGTAAGCATCATCGCTCTTTCCATCATCGTTTGAAGCACTTGCTGCAGGTGCTGGGCTAGCTTCTGGTGCAGCTGCTCCAGCTGTTGGGATATTTTCCCCTTCTTCACCAAGATATCCGATAACTTCAGTAACAGGTACAGTCTCGCCGTCCCCTTTCAGGATAGCGATCAAGTAACCGTCTTCTTCTGCTTCCAATTCCATGCTGACTTTGTCAGTCATGATTTCCAAAAGGATTTCTCCTTCTTTTACAAATTCTCCGACTTTTTTATTCCATTGGACGATTTGTCCTTCTGTCATATCCACGCCGGCTTTTGGCATAATTACTTCTAAGGCCATATCTTACTTCCTTTATCTATATTTCTAAAAATAAATTCTCTAAACCAACATTGAGATTGGGTTTTCAATTAAAGCTTTCAAGTCTTTCATAAACTTAGCACCAGCCATACCATCTACGACACGGTGGTCAATTGTTAAACCAAGACTCATAATTGGACGAATCACGATTTCTCCATTTACTACAACCGGTTTTTCAACTGTTGAGCTAACACCGAGGATTGCTGAGTTCGGTTGGTTGATGATAGGACCAAATGATTGAACACCAAACATTCCCAAGTTACTGATGGTGAAGGTTGAATTTTGCAATTCGCTAGGAGCTAGTTTACCATCCAAAGTACGTCCGATGACATCTTTAAATGCAACAACCAATTCAGACAAGGTCATCTTTTCAGCATTGTAGACAACTGGTGTCATCAATCCATTATCCATACCAACCGCCATCGCAAGATTGACGTAGTTGTGGGTGATAATTGTCTTACCATCTTCTGTCAATGAAGCATTGATGTATGGGTGTTTCATCAGTGTCTTAACAACTGCGAGTGAAAGCAAATCTGTAACAGTGATTTTCTTGCCAGTTGCTTCCATGATTGAATCAAGCACTTTCTTACGAAGAGCTAGCATCTCAGACATATCTACATCGTAGTTTAGCGTGAAGGTTGGTGCAGTCAAGTATGATTCAACCATACGTTGAGCAATAACCTTACGCATAGGAGTCATCGGAATACGCTCGATTTCTCCATAAGGTGTTACATTATCTGGAACTTCTTCCACTTTCTCAATTTGAGCAGGTGATTTGATCGTATCATTTTCAATATTTTCAGGAAGGAAAGCTAAAACGTCCTTCTTCATGATTTTACCACGATGACCAGTTCCTTGGATTTCCTGCCAAGCAATATTATGCTCTAGTGCAATTCGTTTTGCGAGTGGTGAAATGCGAACCACATTAGTGTCTTTAAATGTTTCCACGTCTTCTTTGTGGACACGACCGTTTGCGCCTGAGCCAGAAATGTCATAGAGATTAATTCCTAAATCATCCGCTAATTTTCTAGCTGCAGGAGTCGCTCTTAGCTTATCATCAGCCATGACCTCTCCTATTCTATTTATGATGCAAAGGGCGTTTAAAAGCGACTGAAAAATAGGAAATCTACGCAGACTTCGATGAAGTCAAGGAGATTTATCTTTTTTCCGAGCTTTTAGCCCGTGCTCTAATCTAAGATATCAAGAACGTAGAGAACTCTGCACCTAAAAGATACAAAGCTTCTCGTCTGATTAATTGTTACATAATTTACATTATGTATTATTGTTTATTATGAGTTTTACGGATTGCATCTTTGATGCTTTCAACTGTCGGAATCATTGCATTTTCAAGATTTTGTGCGTAAGGCATTGGTACATCTTCACCTGCACAACGGCGAATAGGTGCATCTAAATAATCGAATGCTTCTGATTCTGAAATAATAGCTGAGATTTCACCGATAAAACCACTTGTCTTGTGGGCATCGTTGACAAGAACTACTTTTCCAGTCTTTTTAACTGAATTAATAATGATGTCTTTATCAAGTGGAACCAAAGTACGTGGGTCTACTACTTCTACTGAGATACCTTCTTCAGCCAATTCTTCAGCTGCTTGCATAACACGACGAAGCATTTTTCCGTAAGTTACTACAGTGACATCAGTACCCTCACGTTTGATTTCTCCGACACCAAGTGGAATGGTGTAGTCAGGATCAACAGGAACCTCACCTTTTTGGTTAAATTCTGATTTGTATTCAAGAATGATAACAGGGTTGTTGTCACGGATAGAAGACTTAAGAAGTCCCTTCATATCAGCAGGTGTACCGGGAGCAACAACCTTCAATCCTGGGATATGAGTAAACCATGATTCCAATGATTGTGAGTGTTGTGCAGCAGAACCAACTCCGTTGCCAGCTGCACAGCGGATTGTCATAGGCACTTGACCTTTACCGCCAAACATGTAGCGAGTTTTAGCTGCTTGGTTGACGATGTTATCCATAGCAATAACTGAAAAGTCCATGAAAGTCATATCAACGATTGGACGAAGGCCAGTCATAGCAGCACCAGCAGCAGCACCAGAAATTGCAGCTTCTGAAATTGGACAGTCACGTACACGTTCTGGTCCAAATTCTTCAAGCATACCTACAGATGTACCAAAGTCTCCACCAAAGACACCGACATCTTCACCCATCAAGAGTACATTTTCATCACGACGCATCTCCTCAGACATTGCAAGGATAATGGTATCGCGGAAAGACATTAATTTTGTTTCCATATTTCTCTACTTCTCCTTAGTCTGCGTAAATATCTTCAAAAGCTGATTCTAGTGGAGGGAATGGACTTTCTTCTGCAAACTTAACAGATGCTTCCACTGCTTCCTTGACTTGAGCCTGAATTTCTTCAAGTTCTTCTGCACTAGCAATTTTATTTTCGACTAGGTACTTGCGAAGGTTTTCGATTGGATCTTTTTCTTTCCACTCATCAACTTCTTCACGTGTACGATATTTACCAGGGTCTGATGATGAGTGACCAAGCCAACGATAGGTTACACTTTCGATCAAGACAGGACCTTTACCAGAACGAACATGGTCAACTGCCTTCTTAAATCCTTCGTAGACATCGATAACATTGTTACCATCTTCGATAAACATTCCTGGAATACCGTAAGCAGCACTACGCTCGTGGATATGCTTGACATTTGTCATTTTCTTAATATCAGCAGAGATTCCATAACCGTTATTGATACAGTAGAAAATTACTGGAAGATTCCAAATTGAAGCCATATTTACAGCTTCGTGGAATACACCTTCGTTAGTCGCTCCATCACCAAAGAAGCAGACAACGATTTTACCAGTATTTTTCATTTGTTGAGTAAGGGCAGCACCTACTGCAATCCCCATACCACCACCAACAATACCGTTGGCACCAAGGTTACCTGCATCAAGGTCGGCGATGTGCATTGATCCACCTTTACCTTTACAAGTTCCAGTATACTTACCAAGGATTTCAGCCATCATACCATTAAGGTCGATCCCTTTAGCAATGGCTTGTCCGTGACCACGGTGGTTCGATGTTATGAGGTCATCTTCGTTTAGAGCTAACATAGCCCCAACATTGGCAGCTTCCTCACCAACAGAAAAGTGCGTCATACCGGGCACTTTACCTTTTTTTACTAATTGAGCAATTTTTAAATCCATACGACGAATTTCTTCCATCTTACGGAACATCTCAAGCAAAAGACTTTTATCTAGAGTTGACATAATCTTGCCTTTCTAAGTTTAATTTCTTATAGTTCTATTCTAACTTATAGGTTAACTAGAGTCAAAGATTATGCTTGATATTTTTTCACAATATAAAAAAAGAAAAGTCAATGAAATCAAGACTTTTCTTTACGTAAAATGGCTATTTCACAAACTGATTTCCATGGATATTTTCAACAAATTATTTGAATCTTTTCATAATAACTTGTAAACGCCACTGATAAAGTAATCCGCTGACAACTAAACTTACGATAAGACCTATCCAATATGAATAAGCATCGAGATTTGTTGAATAATCTAGAAATAAACCAAGAGGGATAGCAACTCCCCAGTATCCCAAGAGTCCCAGATAGAAAGGGATGACTGTGTCTTTGTAACCACGTAAAATCCCTTGTAATGGTGCCGCAAATGTATCAGCTAACTGGAAAAATAAGCTATAGGTCATAAAACTAGCAGTTAGTTGAATGAACTCTGGATCATGACCATAGAGACTGGCAACATTTTCTCTAAAAACATACAGAAAAGAAAGTGTTAAAATTGCGAATGCCATAGCTGATAGTCGTCCGATTTTTATGTATTTCTTAGCATCCTCTAGACGTTTAGCACCAACTTCGTAAGAAACAACAATAGCCATTGCTGTTGAAATGCTCATAGGAAAAGCGTACATGAGAGATGAAAAGTTCATGGCAGATTGATGACTTGCTATTATCAAAGATGAAAATTTTGCCATAATCAATCCCACTGCTGAAAAAATAGCAACCTCTGCAAATACAGTTCCACCAATAGGCAATCCTAGTTTTATCGCTTCTTTTATTTTATTCTTGTCTAAAGGTGAACGGTTCTCTAAATGTAGTTCTTTCAGTTTTTCTTGTTTAAGAAGAACGAATATAGAAATTAGCAATAAAGCCCAATAAGCCAAAGATGTGCCAAGACCTGCTCCTGCTCCTCCAAACTCAGGAAAACCAAAGACACCGTAAATTAATAAGTAGTTAAAAACGCTATTTAGAGGTAGCAAAAGAAGCATCAGATACATGGATAGCTTGGTTAACCCCAGTGCGTCCAGTAATGAACGAATGACACTAAAAAGTAAGAGGGGAATGATTCCAATCGACAAAAACCATAGATAACGAATAGCTATATCTGCCACTGCTGATTCCAATCCCATATTGCTTAGAACTATCGGAGCAGCGATAAAGACTAAAACAAATAGAAAAATGGATAAAGCAAGGGAAAGATAAAGAAATTGATAAAAATCAGAACTCACTTCATCTTTTTTTCCTCTCCCTAAATGATGGCCAACAATAGGAACTAGAGCTGAAACAATCCCGGTTAAAAAGGTAAAAAAAGGATTCCACAAACTAGTCGCCATAGATACTCCAGCCAAATCAATCGTATTATACTGGCCAGTCATGGTCGTATCGACAAAGGCAGCCGAATAATTGGCAAATTGATAAACTAAAATTGGAAAGAAAATCTTAAGAAATAAGATAAATTTTTCTTTAAAATGGTGGGTTGGATACATACAGCCTCTCTCTAGTTAATGATTTGAAAGAGCAAATTAAATCTAGTTTTTATAAACAACCTGTCCATTACAGATAGTGTATTTTACCTGCCCTTTTAAAGTTTCACCGATAAATGGTGAATTAGATGCTTTAGAAGCAAAATGTGTGTCTACGATGCGGTCAGCTTTATCATCGAAAATGGTAATATCAGCTGGCCCGTTCTCAGCCAAATACCCTGCTTCAAAATGATACAATTTAGCTGGATTAACAGTCATTTTTTCTAATAATTCCATCAAGCTTAGTTCACCAGCTTCAACCAAGTAAGTTAAACCAAGTGATAAAGAAGTTTCCAAACCAGTCATACCTGATGGCGCTTTGGTAATATCTTCAACATTTTTTTCGTCAGCGTGGTGAGGCGCGTGATCGGTGGCAATTACGGAGATAACTCCTGATTTCAAGCCTTTAATAACAGCACGACGGTCAGACTCTAGACGAAGTGGAGGATTCATCTTTGCGTTACTTCCTTTAGACAAGAGAAGAGCTTCAGTCTTAGAGAAATGCTGCGGAGCTACTTCTGCTGTTACATTCGCTCCTAACTTTTGAGCAAACTCGACAACTTTGACACTTTCTTCTTTAGATAAATGCTGAATATGAACATGAGCTTTTGTTGCATAGGCGATCATGACATCACGTGCAATCATTGCATACTCTGCAACTCCTGTAGCGCCACAAATATGGAAGTGTTCTTTAGCAATATTTTCATTAAAACCTAGTGTACCATTCAAGCCAGGGTCTTCCTCGTGTAAGCTGATAAAGGTATTGAGTTTTTTAGCCTCTTCCATAGCTTCCTTGACCACTTTACTGCTTTCAAGAGGAATACCATCATCTGAAAAACCAACGGCTCCAGCTTCTAAAAGCGCCTTAAAGTCAGTCAATTCTTGGCCATTAAAGTTCTTGGTAATCGTTGCTACAGACTTAACATTAATTTTTTCCTTTGCCGCAGATTGAAGAACTTCCTGCAAAGTCTCAACATCTGAGATGGTTGGATTGGTATTAGCCATCATAACTACAGTTGTAAATCCACCAGCTGCTGCTGCTAGTGCACCTGTATGAATGTCTTCTTTATGAGTTTGACCAGGTTCACGGAAATGAACATGGATATCCACCAAGCCGGGTGCAACTACAAGACCAGTTGCATCAATGACCTCTGCTTCTTTTTCACTAATTTGTGGTGCAATTTTGACAATTTTACCGTCTTCAACCAAGACATCACACACTTGATCCAAACCAGACTTAGGATCCATTACTCGACCATTTTTAATTAGTAACATCTGCTTTCTCCTTTATTCGTAGAAATCCACTTGGGTATCCAATAACTTATCACCTTCATAAACAAACTTAGCTGAAAAGAAGGGTTTATCTTCTAAAAGCCACTCTACGAAGGTGTGGTCTCCTTCCCAGGTTGGTTTGCTCAAAACCTCATCATAAGGAACCCATTCTAAAGTCCCTTCATTACAGTCAATCAACTCACCTTCGAACTCAGTTACTTTAAACACATAGGTGTACCAGTCTAAATCTGGTGTAAATTCAGGAAAGGTGATTACACCTTTAAGAACTGGCTTAGCCTTCAATCCTGTTTCTTCTAAAATCTCGCGGGCCGCACATTCTTGTGGAGTTTCTCCACGCTCTAACTTTCCACCTACACCGATCCACTTTCCTTCATGGACATCATTAGGCTTTTTATTGCGATGAAGCATGAGCAGTTCTTTTCCATTATCAATGTAGCAAATCGTCGCTAACTGGGGCATATTTTCTCCTTATCTAAGCCAATCAATCGGCTCTTGTCCTGTCTCTGTTAAGAATGTATTGGCCTTGGAAAAAGGCTTGGAACCCCAAAATCCTCTGTAAACGGAAAGGGGACTCGGGTGAGCTGATTCAATAATCAGATGTTGAGGATTAGTTACCAATATCTTCTTCTTACGTGCATAAGCACCCCAGAGGACAAAAACCACTGGTCTATCAAGATTATTGACAACCTTAATTACAGCATCTGTAAAAGGCTCCCATATCTGCCCAGCATGACCATTGGCCTTCCCAGCAGGAACAGTAAGACAAGCATTGAGAAGTAAAACTCCCTGCTCAGCCCAAGCTGTCAAATCATGGGATGCTTTAACTCCAATGTCAGAAGCAAGTTCTTTTAAAATATTTTGCAAAGAAGGAGGTGCTGGGATATTATCTGGAACAGAAAAACTCAAACCTTGAGCCTGACCAGGACCATGATAAGGATCCTGACCAAGAATCACCACTTTAACCTCTTCTAGAGGAGTTGTCAAAAGAGCCTGAAAAACTTTTTCCTTGGCCGGATAGACAGTTTCTTGTGCATAAACCTGTTCCATAAAGTGATTGATTTTCCCAAAATAACCTTCCGGTAATTGCTCCTTAATCAAGGCGTGCCAAGATGAGTGTTGCATAGCTTTCTCTCCTTTACCGTATCCATCGAAAAGCACGTCTTAACTCATCCGTACCATTTTTAAAAAAGCATAAACCATGTGCAAGTATGATCTTATCAGGTTTCCAGTTTAACATACGGGAAAAGGAAGTCTTTGCTTCCCTTTGTCTTCCTATGAAAGTCATCCGATAATCGATAGGAGTTTGTCCATCAGGTAATGTTACACGAGCTAAACGATAGAATCTTCTGCGGATTGGACTAGCTATCTTTTCCGGTTCAAAATTCTCAATGAGGTCTGTCACAATCAGTGTTTTAGTTGATTTATGAAAAAACACCACCTCTTCAATGACTGAACTTCCCCTAAAAATGAGTTGATCAATCTCATCAGACCATAAGTCAGGAGCCTTATCTGTTAAGGGAGCATCAAAAACAACCTTGACTTTCTGACATTTCGCTCTCTCTTCTACTCCTGGACTAGACAATGCTTGCGCATGAGGATATCTTTGTTTCCAATCTGCAATATAGGCGTAGTGAATCTTATTTGGTGAAATCAGGTAAGCGAC
>CABPWC010000064.1 GCA_902461025.1 uncultured Streptococcus sp. | reverse complement strand
TTAAATCCTTGACCGCTTCAAAGGTCTGCTTTTCAGGATGAATAAAGGAGCGCAAGGCTCCCTTTAACCCCGGCTCCTTAACTGTCTTCACAAAATTTTTCCGAAGATGTTGCACTTCTATCATTGCCATATCTATCTCCTAAAATCTGCCTTTTTTTCAACATAAGGAAAGAAAGCCCTAATAACACCCTATTATAGTGCAAATGTCTAAGGAAAACAAGTGTTAATTTATATCGAAAATTTTTATCCCTAAGAAAAGATAAAAAGGTGATGCTGCATCACCTACCTCTACCAAGTTAAGTCTTCAATCATGCTTCTTACTTGTGAATCAAGAGTCTTATCCTTCTTCAGTTCTCCAACCAAAGTCTGAATCTGCCGGACTAGATTTGGATCATTGTCATTATAGCATCGATGAAGCATCCAGATGTTATGCACAGTTGGACTTTTTAGAACTGACTCCAACAATAAATCCTCATAGCCTTGATGATAAAACTTCTCCACAAAGTGTACCAATTCACCTGGAGAACCAAAATCAACTTCTGGGTGGTTAGCAATGAGTTCTAATATGGGAGCAACCAAATCAAAGGGTTGAGGGGAAGCCTCCATGGCATCTACAATCTCGTCTGCCAACTCAAATTCTTGGTCTTCAGTAATTGCATCATGCAAAGCAACTAACATATCATCTTTAGTAAGCATCTGATTCTCCTTTTCAACTGTTCCATATCATTATTCGTTTTCGAACTTTTTCTTCACTCATCAAACCTTGTTTGTAAGTAGTTTTCAAACTCCTTTTGGGATAAATCACTAGGAAGTTCAAACATATACTCATATCCTTCATCACAAAAGGAAACATTCTCTTCAGGTGGAAACCATTTCCGAAGCCAGATGATATAGGAGGCATAATCTTGTAACCTGTTCGTTGAATCAAAGTAATCAATCACAAAAACATTTTTCTTGCTACTCAGTGAACTTTCCAAAGTAAGCTGAGGACTTTGATAATCCCAAGAAAGCGAGTAAGCTTTTTCAGGATTCGTCCTTTCTCTGATCAAAATACCTGGGAATTTTCCTCTCAAAGCAGTACAAAAGGCTTGTAAATCTAGGAATATGGGGCCTTTACTCTCAATAAAGACAAAATCAGCAGTACTCATCAGTCTCTCTCCTTCTTTTTAAAACTGAAAACAGACTTAACCATCAATGGCAAAATTCTCCAGACTCTCAAATGCCTGCCCCTGATAGTCAAAAGAAAAGATATGAATATCATCAAAAGTTTGATCGCAGAAAGTAACGGTTTGTCTTTCTGGCTCGATGATGGGTTTACCCAATTTTTCAGTAGCTTCTTCATCTGTGAAATACCCATAAAATTCTTGTAAATGAGGCAGTATAAATGCAAGAATACGGTAAAGATTTTTATGGTAATTGGCTGCAAGCAACTGAGCTTCCATCTCAAAGTTTCCACTTGGTTTTTCTTCCCAAGCTACAAGAACATTATCTACTTCGTGAACGTAGGCTTGCAAGGACTGATCGAATATCATGGCTATTTTCCCTTCTATTCTATTTACAATAACCTCTCAATTATTGGCATCAGTTCAAAATAACTTTCTAAATCACAGTTACTCTGTTAAAAATTCTTCAATTCGAGAAACAAGTTCATTATTTTGATAATGATAGAGGTCATGTGGTGCATCCATATAGATGACTTGAACATTAGACTGACCACTAGCAAATCTCTCTGCATAATGCTGCCATTCTGATTGGCTAAAGCTAGTACCATCACCGTTAGAAACCAGTAATAAGGTTGGAATTTTCGGATTAATGCTAGATGGAACTTTCTTGGCATTTTCCTTTACCAAACGTGATTCATGAAGCATGGCTTGTGACATCAACTGCTTATATGCTAGTAATTTATATTGTTGTCGTTCAGTTTCAGTCAGAGTTGGATTTTTTATATAAAAGGACTCTGGGAAATAGCGTAATAAGCCAATCTTACTGCTCCAATAAGCCACAGTAAGCAAGGCCTGATTATCCTTTAAATCCTCATAACTTGCTGGTAATGCCCAATCCAGACCAACCAAGGCTTTCACTTCATCAGGATACTTCTCCTGCCAAGCCAGACTTTCAAGACTAGCCATTGAATGAGACAGAATGATAAAAGGTCCTGATATATTTGCCTGTGATAGAGCTTGACGTGTCTCAGACAAAACTTCCATCACGTCTCTGGATTGATTACTATCCTCGCTATAACCATAGCCAGCTCTCTCGACTACGACAATTTTATATTTTTTTGATAGGGAATCTGTTAGATTTTTAAAGTCTAATATAGGTGAAGCAATTCCAGCACCTGATAGAACTACTATTGTCTCTGGACCATCCCCTTCAACGTAAACATTCATTTGATGTCCATTGACGAGAACTGTTTGCCCTATAGGTGTCAATGAAGATTCTTCATTTTCCAAACTGATACGATGAAAGATAAATGTCCCTACTAAAAACAAGATAAGGAAACTAAGAAGGACAAGGGCTGATTTTTTCAGTATTTTCATAGCATTATTGTACAAAAATTAGACTCTTTTAGCAACTTAAGTTTAAGAATTTTCCAGTATAATCTGTATATATCCAGAAACAAAAAACCCACCTTCACAGGCGGGTTTCATTTTGTATTGTTCAGCTAGATTAAGCTTTACCTTCTGAACCGAATACGTCGATACGTTCTTCAACTGATGCTTGGATAGCTTTTACACCGTCAGCCAAGAATTTACGTGGGTCGAAGAGTTTCTTCTTGTCGTATTCTGCTTCGTTTGCTTCGTAGTCACGAGCAAATTTACGAGTTGCGTTAGCGAATGCGATTTGGCATTCGGTGTTAACGTTAACTTTAGCAACACCAAGTTTGATAGCTGCTTGGATTTGGTCGTCAGGAATACCTGATCCACCGTGCAATACGATTGGGAATCCTGGTACAGCTTCAGTCAATTTTTGCAAGTGGTCAAGGTGAAGACCTTTCCAGTTTGCAGGGTAAGGACCGTGGATGTTACCGATACCTGCAGCCAAGAAGTCGATTCCTGTAGCAACCATTGCTTTAGCGTCTTCGATTGGTGCCAATTCACCGTCACCGATGATACCGTCTTCTTCACCACCGATAGTTCCAACTTCAGCTTCTACTGATACACCATTTGCGTGAGCAAATTCTACAACTTTACGAGCTTTTTCAAGGTTTTCTTCAACTGGAAGGTGTGAACCATCAAACATAACTGAAGTATAACCAACTTGAATACACTCAAGTGCATCTTCGTAGTGACCGTGGTCAAGGTGGATAGCTACTGGTACAGTGATACCCATTGATTCTACAAGGTTAGCGATCAAGTTGCGAGCAACTTTGTAACCACCCATGTATTTAGCAGCACCCATTGAAGTTTGGATCAAAACTGGAGCTTTTTTAGCTTCTGCTGCGCGCAAGATAGCTTGAGTCCACTCAAGGTTGTTTGTGTTAAATCCACCAACTGCATAACCGTTGTCACGAGCTGCTTGGACAAATTTTTCTGCTGAAACGATTGCCATTTTATCAGGCCTCCTGTATATTTTTATGGGATATCCCATTTACATTGTTCATTTTATCACTTTTTGACAAAAAAATCTAGTTTTTCCTGTAGTTTAGATTGAATTTCTTCTATCTAAAAATATGGAACTCTCCTCAAAGTCCTAATCTTACAGGTCTTTAGGTAGGTTCATATAAAAAGCTAAGTGGTCTTCATAGCGTTCAAATCGATAGTCAATTTCTTCGTTTTCCAATAAACTTTTAACTACGAAAAGTCCCAAGCCAGCTCCCTTACTTTGTCGACTAGAAACCGTAAAGGATTGTTCAAACTTATCTTGCTCCTCAGGTGTACAGGCGTTCTCAATGAAAACCCAGCCATCTTCTGTCCCAATTTTTAAATAACCACCTTGAACAGAGTGTTTCACAGCATTACTGATAAGATTGGAAAGAATCAGCTTTAGTACCGAAGGATTTAGATATGTTTGTTGGTCAGTCAGTTGATTCACAACTGAAATTTCCCTCTCTTTGGCTAATAAATCATAATCCTTTAAGAGAAAATCTGTCATTTCAAGAAGGTTGATTACTTCCTTCTTATCTCGCAACTCCTGCACTGAAGAAAGGGATAAGATTTGCTGAACGTGGTGAGTCAAATCATCCACAATACCCAGAGAAACTCCCAGATAATGGTCACGATCTTTATAGCGTCCAATATTGGCTTTCATATTCTCCAGAAGAATCTTTAGACTAGCTAGAGGTGTTTTCAGTTCGTGGGAAGCACCTCGTAAAAACTCAACCTTCATCTTTTCCAGCTGGAGGATGGCCTCGTTTTTCTCATGCAAATCTTCAATGACCGTCAAGAGATGCTGATAAAGACTGTTGATTTGTTCTTTAAGATCGCCAATTTCATCCTTAGAATCCACGCGCAACCTCACTTCTGCATCCAAATCCATCATCCGTCGAGTCACTCGTTTGATTTCCAAAATAGGAGCAACAATGGTTCTAGCATAGATAAAGGCGATGAGGAGCGAAATGATGAAAGACGCTAATAAAGTATAAGGCAGAAATTGAAGACTGATGTCTTCTGCTTCTTTCTGCAAATCCATAGATGCTAAAAACTGCAAGGTCATCGTCTGACCATCCTTAGTTTGAACTTCTCTTTCCTCAATAACCAAGGAAGCCGTCTGTCGTTGTTTATCAATAGGAAGATTATCATTGACTTCCAACTTATCCTGAGTCATCTCTCCCTTAACAGCTCCCTTAATATCACTGCTTTTAGAATAAAGTTCAAGGACTTCCTGAATAGCCTGACTGTCCTTTCCTTGGAGGGACTGGGCAATTTCTGTAGCCTTTTGCCCGATGCTTTCCTGACGGTGACTGAGATAGGTCGGAGGAAAGAGGAAATAGATGGCCAAATGCAAACAAATGACCAAGGTAGAAAATACCGAGAAGGTATAGATAAAAATTTTTTTAAATAAACCTGAACGTCTCATTTTCTCTCCAATTTATAACCAACATTGCGCACGGTAAGAATACAGTCTAAATCCAATTTTTTCCGTAGTTCCTTGATATAGACATCGATCACTCTGTCAAAAGGAACCTCATCTGTCATCTTCCATACAGCATCGATAATCTGCGACCGTGTTAAGGCTCGACCTTCATTTTTGACCAGATAGTCTAAAATTTCCAGTTCTTTTGCATTCACTGCAACTTCTTGACCAGCTACTTTAGCGCTGTAACTGTCAAAGTCTACCTCGGTGTCCCTATAGGTAAACATACGACCAGTGTCATAATGACGTTTGAAGATGGCATCCACTCGTACCTTTAACAAAGATAGAGAAAAAGGCTTTTCCAAATAACCATCTGCTAATGCAGCAAAGGCACTCATCTTATACTCCTCATCCTGAAAGGCTGTCAACATCAAGACCGGAACTTGACTGCTTTTACGGATTTCTGACAAAACCTCTAAACCATTGAGTTTCGGCATTTGAATATCTAAGAGAACCAAGGCAACTTGGTGATTCGAAAATTGTTCTAAGGCCTCAAGACCATCTGCTGCCTGAATGGTTTCATAGCCACAATCCGTCAAATAGTCACTAATTCCCTCGCGGATCATGTCTTCATCTTCTACAATTAGAATTTTCATATAAATCCTTTTCTATCAAAAATGCTACCTATATTATATCTCATTTGAGTGAGAATAGGTAGCAGGTTTTTTATTCACTATCCAACAAGAGTTCTTTTGGTTGTTTAAAGAGGAGACTGCTTGAAGCAAGTGCCATAACTAATACTACAAGAACTAAACCAAGTACAAAGATGATAGCAAAGTCAGAAGATTGAATGGAAATATCCAAACTTGAAAGAGTCTTGCTAAAGCCGTCAACTTCTGCACCACCACCAAGATTAGAGGCTTGGGCTGCCTTACTAGCTTGCTTAGCCACATCTGATGTGACATTTGCAAGAACTGTATTTCCAATAGTACGAGCAGTATAGTTGGCTAGGAAATAAGCTGAAATTAGTGCTGGAATTGCAATCATAACTGCTTCTGTGATAAATTGTCCTAGAATACTTGCTTGCTTTAGACCAATTGAAAGGAGGATTCCAACCTCTTTACGACGGGCGTTAATCCACAGTGTCAGTAAGAGAGCAAGTAGAAGAACAGAGAAGCTCAAGCTACCCCAGAAGAGAAGATTAGCCATCTTGTACATGCCTGAGATAGATTGTTCGAGAGCAGGATAGTTAGATGAACTCTTAATCAAGCTATACATTTTCCAGTTGATGCCGTTGATAGACCCTAATTCTTGCATGACAGTATCTAGATTCTTATCTCCAGCTACAAAGAAGGTAGCATCTCCATAAATAGCTGTATCTTCTGTATAACCATAGAGTTGGGCTGCTGTGTGAATATCTGTGATAGCTGTATTC
Source organism: uncultured Streptococcus sp. (assembly GCA_902461025.1). Classification (GTDB taxonomy): domain Bacteria; phylum Bacillota; class Bacilli; order Lactobacillales; family Streptococcaceae; genus Streptococcus. Next base: position 2,392 of record CABPWC010000064.1, on the reverse strand, counting down.
TCATAAAGTTCTTGTGAGTAGGTTACAGCAGATTTGTTGTGTCCATCAAAAAGTCCTTTGATCGTTACTTCTACTGTTTCCTTGGCTCCTTTTTCATTATCTGCATCGTAGATATTGGAGTTCAGTTTGACCTTGTCCCCTACCTTCCAGCCATGTTTAGCAGCCAAGTCTTTGTGCATGAGAATCTGGTATTTGTCATCGTTTGTTAAATGTTCTCCTTCGACCAGTTTGTAAGAGCCTGACACAAACTTGTCTTCTTTAGAAGAGTCATTGACACCTGTTATCATCAAGCTACTTCCAAAACGTTGAGCTCGATCTGCAGTTAGATTTTTCTTGGTTTCAGGCGTTTCAATCAGTTCATAGCCTGTCAAATCACCGATAGCATTAATCCGTTTGATGTAGGATTCAATAGCTTTATTCTCGGTAATCTTTTTGATATCTTCACCCTTGATATTCCCAGCACCACGTGGAGTACCTTGATTGACCCTACGGTTGATTTGCATGGAGAAACTATTGGTGATATTTTTAAAGGTTTCTTGAGAAGCCTTGGCTGTCGCACCCTTGATAGACAAGCCGACCAAACTCAAACTAGCCATCAAGAGAATGATAAGAAAGATCACAAGCGACTTAAAAAATTTTCTTGTGACATAGGCAAATGCGTTGTGTAACATAAGATTCCTTTCTAGATTTACTTCCGTTTTTAATATGTTTAAAAGTTTTAGTTACTGTTTGTTCTTATTTCAGTCAGTTTCTTATCCTTCAATTCAAGTGTAATATCTGATGCTTGTGCCACTTCCTTACTGTGGGTTACAACGATCACACACTTGCCTGTTTTCTCAGCGAGAGATTTGAGCAAATCGATGATATCCCCAGCAGTCTTAGGATCCAAGTTTCCTGTTGGTTCATCTGCTAAAATCACTGGTGCTTCCGATACAAGGCTACGAGCAATGGCAACACGTTGTTGCTGTCCACCTGATAATTGGAGAACATTCCGCTTGATTTGACTTTCATCTAAACCAAGTTCAAGAAGGGTGTCCTTGCTAGCTTTTTTATTAACCAAGCGGATATTTTCCAATGGAGAAAGATAATCAATCAAGTTATAGTTTTGGAAAACTAGCGAGATATGGTGCATGCGATGATAAGAATAACCTTGTTCACGAATATCCTTGCCTTCGAATAGGATAGCACCTTCGACTGGGCTATCAAGTCCTGCTAATAGAGATAAGAGTGTGGACTTCCCAGCTCCTGATTCTCCGATAATACTATAAAACTTACCAGGTTCAAAATCGTAATTGATTTTATATAATACTGCTTCTGCAGTGTTTTTATAACGATAAGTAAGATCTTGTAATTGTAGTAAAGTCATGATTTCTCCTTTATTAACTGATGGATGATAAAATTTCTTTCGGTGATTTTCTAAATAAAAAGATAAAACAAAGTGCAACTGACAAGCAGCTAATTATAAGTAGGAAAATATAAGATTCTCCAAATGATAGAAGACTTGTTGAAAGATTCGTTGCTTTTGATAGAGTATCTTGTAGTGCAACTTGGTCGCCACTTGCTAGTACAGTCTTCAAGAGATAGGAAGTAATGGCATTTCCAACCACAAATGCAGGCAGAATAGATGCCAATGAAACTAGGATGACTTCCAGGCAGAATTGGCTAAAGATTGCTATTTTCCCTTTACCTAGTGCCAATAAAATACCAACCTCGTAAACTCGCTCTCGTAACCAAAGTGACAAGACCAAGATCAGGGCTCCTACACCAGCAATCATAATACCATAGAGGAAAATCTGTAGGAAGGTTTGGAAGGTCGAAACGGAATCCTTGATTTGTTCAAAGACCTTATTTTCCTTTTCCACTTGGAACCCTTGATTTTCAAGAGATAACTTTTCAACCTCTTGAATGATACTATCCATATCTTTTGGATTTTCTAGATAGAAACGAGCGGCAGTAACTTGAGCTTCCTTATTTCCAAGAAGAGTTTGGCTACTTTCGAAGTCTGTATAGACCGTGTTTTCACTAAAATCTGAGCTAAGACCAGTGAATTTCTCTTGCTTCTTACCTGAGAAAATACCTACGATTTCATAGTCTTGATTTTGTCCACTACTATCTTCTACTGGTCCAGAATTTAAGTTAATCTTATCTCCTAGCTTTAGATTGTTTTTCTTGGCTATATCTTCGTGGACTAATATTTTCTGGTTATCTCCTTTTTGTAGGTGTCTTCCTTCTTTAAGACTAAAGGCGGAACTTGTAAAAGAAACATCCTTGGAAGAGTCTTCTAAAGCAATTAAACTGATGAGATTTTTTTCAGCCTCTGTCAAATCATCCCGTTGAATACTTTGTTCTCCAGTAACGACTTCTTTGTCAGTCAATTTAGCTATTGTCTCAA
>CABPWC010000063.1 GCA_902461025.1 uncultured Streptococcus sp. | reverse complement strand
TGGTGACTCTAAGTACGGTTCTATTTATCGTTGTTATTCCAATATTACAAACTTTATTAGGATAAGAAGGAGGAAGATAGGGTTGAAAGTTTTGCGTTAAGAAATTTCACTATTTTAGATATATAAATTTCTATTAAGTGCATTTTGAAACTTATTCAAATAGAAGTGTTTCCAAGCAGAACTTAAGAAAGCTCGTAAAGCTAGCCAGTTCTCTAAACGTTAAGAACCAGCTACAATACAGCATTTACAACACTTCATGGTTCACACCATGGGGTGTTTTTTTGATGATTGCTAGTTTAGAATTCTAATAATTGAATTATCGGAGTAAAATAAAAATTACCTTCCAAAAATCAGATATAAAAATCTAATTTCTGGAGGGTAAATTCACTCTGAAAATCTATTTTAAATTATCTACCTATATAATCACAAACATTATTAATCTGCTCATGAATATCAGATCCAAATTTTTCTTCAAAAAACGCACTGCCAACTGTAAAGGCCCATGGATTCATTTCCATTACTTCATCCAAACGATCATAGCAATCAATACTTCCAGCTAAACAAACTGGTGCTTGAATTTCTTGGACAAAAGCTTTACTCAATGCTACTGGATCACCAGTGTATCGATAACCTAGCAAATCGATACCGTAGGCACCTTTTTCAAGGTATTCTCTCGCTTGTGCAATCATATTTTCTATGGAACCTTCAAGAACAGATGGACGTCCAGTAATTTGGCCAACAAATGGCATATATTTGATTTGATTATCTTTGCAAAACTGGTTGATAGAATCAAAGAAAACTGTTCCCATCAACACATCACACCCACATTCTTTTGCAATTTGTGCACCGCGAAGTCCACTTTCTTCATCATACTCAACAACTTCAAGAAAAGTAGTTTTACCACAAGCCTTCATTTCTGAAAATAGAGCCTTCATTTCTGAAATTGGGAGAGGTCTTTCTTTAAAACCCCAACATTGAGCCTTAGAATTCTTACATGCTTCGAAGATGTCACGTGCATTTTCAATAGTGTGATCATTATGCGTCAGCATAACAATTAATTTAGGTGAGTTCATAAAAGTTCCTTTTTAACTTTTAATCTGAATACTATAGATTGGACAATAAAAGGATTCAGATTATTGTTTAATCATTTCTTTAGGGATAAGATCAGGATCATACATTACTTTTGAATGATTTTTCAGAACAAGCTCTTTTTCCAAAGTTTGTTCAGTGATACGGTCCAGTTTTTCACGATAAATCAAAGAGTTACGATAGTAATGGTCCCCTTCTTTTTTGAAGTGGTGATTTTCTTCAACAATTTGATAAGTGAAGGGGAATTGTGATTCGCTACGTAATTCTCCAAACAGAATTTCATTTTCCACCCATATTCGTAGCTGAATGACTTGTTCAGTGTTATTTTTGAAACGATAGTCCTGATGATTATATTGAACAGATGTTCCGTTAGAAAACGGTTTTCGTGTGTCCTTGTCTGGATCCAGTGCATCCGAATGAGCATGGAATTCCGTAATTTCCATAGGGCTATGAACAATTAAAAGATGAAGTAGGTTAGCTAAATTGCATAGACCTCCTCCAATACCAGATTGTACTTTCTCGTTGACAATTACTCGTCCTTCTTGGTATCCTTTTCTCTTTGTTATATTTCCAACTAAGCTCCAAAAAGAAAATTCTTCTCCAGGATAAATCATAATATGATTTAAAGTTTGGGCAGCAATTTGAATGTTAGTTGCTTTCCCTTTTTGAAGGTTGATATCAATACCTGGACCATGTTTTATTAATTGAGTAGAGTATGATGAAACTAAGTTAGGTAGAAGTTTTTCTTGACGTACTTTTGAAAATTTTTTACCTTGCTTGAAGTTTTGAATGTGTCTTTTAAGATTTTCTTTTTTGAGAGAAATTTTATATGTAGTGGGACTAATCTCACAAAACAAAAGATCTTTATTCCAAAAAACCATGCGGATTCTCCTTCTTGAGTAAATCTAGATTTGTATTTTTTTGTCTTAAAAGGGGGTAAGTCGATAGTATGAGTTTTTCCACCCATCGTTTTTTACCAATTCCTCCCTCTTTAGGATCATATAAAAAATCAACTAAGATAGTAGGTATATTAGCTCGGCTAGCACCTAACACATCTGTAAAAAGTTGATCTCCAATCATCACTGTTTCGAAAGACTCTAGATTCATAATTTCAAGAGCTTTTATGAAGTTTTTTGGATTGGGTTTTTCTGATATAGGAATATAAGGGACGGCAAGATGTTGATTGAATTTGGATATTCTTTCTTCGTCGTTATTTGACAAAAGAAAGAGATGGAAACCAAGGTCTTTCAGTTTTTGAAAAAGTTCAATAACCTGTTCTGTTGCAGGAGCGCCATGCATCACAAGAGTTTGATCTATATCGAAAATTAATCCTTTAAAACCAATTTGATATAATCTTTGATAGGGAATATCAAAGACGGTTTTTGCTCTTGCTGTAGGCATAAATGGGAACATATAGTGCATAGCCTCTCATTGTATTTATATATTAATAATTCTAGCACATATGCGTTGGGAGGTCAACCAGTCTAGAAGTAGCCGAGTTTGGTTTTTAAGCTTCATATGATACAATTAAGGAAAAATAATATAAAGGTGTCAGAAATGAAAATAAGGAAGATAATTAAAAGAACTGAAGATACTGTTTATATCGGTTATAATAATGGAAGTTTTCAAAAGTCTGCTGTTGAGGATTGTGAATTCGAGCCCAAAATCGGGGATATTGTTCATATCTATGAGGATTTAGTTGTAAAACTTGAAGCTAAAAATGCTGCTTTTACTTATAAACCTAAGCATAAGATCATTAGTATTGAAGATGGGCTTGCTAGAATACAGCTGAATACAGGGGATGAACTACTTATTCCAATTCGCGAGCTGAATTTTCAACCTAAATTAAATCAATTAGTTGAGATTTATCAGGATGCTGATGAAATGATTGTTCTACGATCGAAAGAAAAAGGCATCAACTGGCTGTTGCTTTTGTCATGTTCCTTAATTCCTATAGTGCTGACTAGTTTTATCTTCTTCTTTAATCATAAGAAGCAAGATGCAGAAGCAGTGAATACTACAACAGAACAGGTTTCTACTACTAGTACGACAACGACTAGTACAACAAGTATAACGACAACCACTGCTTTAACAACTTCTCAAGATAGTGTGACGACTACAGAGGAAAAACTTTCGACACAAGAAGAGCAAGCGCACTCTAAATCACAAAAAATAGATGCGCAAGCCATTCTAAATGGTGATTTCTCTACTCTAGTTGGAACATGGAGAAATGGTTTGGGCCAAGAATTTACATTCGATAAAAATGGATTAGTAAACAGTGGAAACATTGAAAAATCGAGTATAGGTAATGATGGAGGTATTAACTTTAGTGTTAGAACTGGTAATACAGGATTTGGTATGATTATTTATCCTGCGGGGACTACTATGAAGTGGGTTGATTCTGATCCAAGTAAAAATAGGCTGATTGCTGGTCAAGCTGCTCCAACGAGTTCGGAACAAGTTTTTTATAAAGTAGATTAAATATTCCAACCATCTCATCAAATTTGAGATGGTTTTCTTCTTTATTTGTAAATCATAATCATGTTATGAAGATGAAGCAGGTAGGGTTTAAAAATAACTTCCATAAGCGTTCCAGCCTGTTTAGTAAGATGTTGGAATTTATGAGGTCCTTGATGGATATTATTTTTCTTCATAGTATGTTATGTTATAATGTAGATACGATATGAAAAAATTAAGATATCTATTTAAATTTTGTAAATGTCACTTTGTGTGAACATGAGTGAATTTGAGTTTAGAGAATAATAGGAGATGGTTTACAATGATAAGTTTAGAGTTGATGTCTGAAGAAAATAGCATAGATGTTTATTCTTTTGAAAAAGAAAATAGAGAGTATTTTGAGCGAAGTTTACCTCCTAGACCAGCTCACTATTTTGATTCAGAAAGTTTTAAAGAAATTACAAGGGAATTGTTAAGGGAACAAGAGAATCATGATGTCTACATGCATCTTATTAGAGATGCACAAGGTGTTATGGTTGGAAGAATCAATTTAAGTGTTTTAGGGAAGGATAGAAAAACAGCAGAACTTGGATATAGGATTGGAGAAAATGTTACCAATTTAGGTTATGCAAGTGAAGCGGTTAAACTCGTTTTAGAAAAGGCCTTTACTACTTATGGTTTACATAAGATTATCGCAGGGACGGCAACGGACAATCTGGCCTCTCAGAGAGTGCTTTTAAAAAATGGTTTTACCTTTAGTAAAATCATAAAGAATGACTTTCAAATGCATAACGAGTGGATTCATACGGCGGTATTTGAGATAAGGAATCTATAGCATCATCATTACCAGTCGTTTGCCAAAACTCAACATTCCCAGTAGACATCCGTCTACTTTTTTTATATAATAAAACTAAACCAAAATAGTTGAATTTTTTAAATAGAGTCAACCTTCAATGAAAACATCACGCTAGGAGGTAAAACATGTACCAACCAGAAAAACTTAAGACTCGGAGAAAAGAGTTAAAGCTAACACAGAAAGAGATTGCAGAGAAGCTTGGGATTAGTTTTCAGGCTTATTCGGCTTGGGAGCGTGGAGTCAAGGAACCTTCCGAAGAAAAGGTTAGACAGCTAGAAGAGATTTTAAAAGTGCCAAAAGGTTATTTCACCCAAATCGAAATTGTCCGTCTCTATAATAGCCTTTCCAATCAAGGGAAAGAGAAGGTGGTGGTCTATGCTCGCGATCTGGCTCAAGAAGAACAAGCCAAGAAGGTGACGGGTATGCCAGAAAAACTTTTCGAGTATCATGTTTATGAACGCATGTCGGCTGGTATCGGTGCTTCGGTTTATGATGATCGTAACTTTGATACGGTTTATTTCAATGAAGAACTGGCTCATGATTTTGCTTCCTGGGTATCAGGGGATTCTATGGAGCCCAAATATCAAAATGGTTCCGTGGCTCTGATTCGAGAGACCGGATTTGATTACGACGGAGCAGTTTATGCAGTGGTTTGCAATAACCAGACCTATATCAAACGAGTCTATCGAGAAGAGGATGGCTTGCGTCTGGTCTCTATCAATCCTAAATACAAGGATATCCTCATTTCTTACGAAGAAGATCCGCGGATTGTGGGCATTATCGTAGGTAACTTTGTACCCATGGAGGGATAGTCTATGGGCTACTTTGATTATTCCAGAGAGCCCCAAAGTGATATTGCCTTTGTCGATATGAAGTCCTTTTATGCCAGTGTTGAGTGTGTGGAAAGAGGACTCCATCCCCTTAAAACCTCCCTTTGTGTCATGAGTCGGGCGGATAATTCTGTTGGGCTTATTCTTGCCTCCTCGCCTATGTTCAAAAAGGTCTTTGGGAAAGCAAATGTAGGCCGTGCCTATGACCTCCCCTTCGATATCAAGACGCGCAAATTTTCCTACTACAATGCAAAAAAACAAGGCTTACGGACAGACCCAGACTATGTGAAATTTATCGAAGACTGGGCTCGGGTGACCGTCATTGTCCCTCCTCGGATGGATAAGTATATCGCAGTCAATATGGAAATCCAGCGAATTTTTCAGAACTATGGCAGTCCAGATGATATTTATCCTTATTCAATTGATGAAGGATTTATTGACCTAACCAGTTCGCTCAATTATTTTGTTCCGGACCAGCAGATTTCTCGTAAAGACAAGCTGGACATGCTTTCGGCTCGTATCCAGCGTGATATCTGGCGGCAAACTGGAATTTACTCGACAGTCGGTATGTCCAATGCCAATCCTTTGCTTGCTAAGTTGGCCTTGGATAATGAAGCCAAACACACACCGACCATGCGAGCCAATTGGTCTTATCAGGATGTGGAAGAGAAGGTCTGGAACATTTCTAAGATGATCGACTTCTGGGGGATTGGGCATCAGATGGAGAAGCGCTTGAATAGCTTGGAAATCTATTCGATTAAGGAATTAGCCAATAGCAATCCTGATGACCTGAAGAAGGAACTCGGCCAAGCTGGACTTCGCTTGTGGTTCCATGCCAATGGAATAGACGAGAGTAATGTTCACAAGCCCTATAAAGCCAAATCTCACGGCTTGGGGAATTCGCAAATTTTACCGAGAGATTATGTCAAGCAGCGAGACATCGAAATTATCCTTCGAGAGATGGCTGAGCAGGTGGCTATCAGACTTCGACGTGCCAGAAAGAAGACAACAGTGGTGTCTATCCATCTTGGATTTTCAAAGCAGGAACAAAAACGCTCCATCCATACCCAGATGAAGGTTGAGCCGACCAATAATACCAGTCTTTTGGTTAGTTATGTACTGAAATTATTCCATAGCAAATATACTTCTGGGGCTGTCAGGAGTGTTGCCGTTAGTTATTCAGGATTTGTGGACGAATCCTTTGCGTTGATTTCCCTTTTTGATGAGGTTGACAAGCTAGAAAAAGAAGAAAGGCTCCAGACTGCCATTGATTCCATTCGAGAACAATTCGGCTTTACTTCTCTCTTGAAGGCGACTGCTTTAGAGGAGGCGTCGAGAAGTATTGCCAGAAGTAAGCTGATCGGAGGGCACTCTGCTGGAGGATTAGATGGACTAAAATGATTGATCGCTCTTATTTGCCCTTCCAATCCGCGAGGGACTATCAAGATCCAGGCATGCAGAAGTGGATGGGCTTTTTCCTATCGGAGCATACCAGCTCACTCAGTGAAGAAAAAAATCGTGTTGACTTGTCGACAGATTTGAATTCAGTCGAGAAGTTGTTGCTACTTTCCCAGCTCTACGTTGGGCGACTAAAAGGCTCTTTTGTAGTCAAGGAGAAAAATCATAAAAGCACCATATTGGGTGAAGTAAGAGAATTATCTCCCGAAGAAATCTCTCTTAGAACTGATGAAGGCTATCGATTAATAAGGGTAGATGACATTCTCACAATCCAACTTTGTCAGGAGGAAGTCTATGACTAGAAAAGAGCTCTATGAAAACAAATTGCAGATGGATTATTTTTCGGACGACTATATTCGTTTTGAGGAAGATTTTCAAAAATACTCTGCCATGAATGTACCCCTGACTTTTCTGATTGACGACATTCTGCGAACCATGGCTATCAATCAAAAGGACTACTTTGTCTTGAATAAGGAAAATGCCAAGGATGGCAGGGAACATCGATTTTATTTTAGGGTGAGGATGGAAAAAGATTGTCCACGGACTCGAACCTATGCCTATCTGGGACTCAGGCAAAATCCTCAGTAAAGATTCTAGTTGTAGATATATTTTATTGCAACAATAATGCTGTGTCCAACCATTCAAGAGCTATTTCTTGAATGGTTTTTTGTTTGTGGTTTAAAAGCGATTGAACTATACCAATTTTTATTCTTGACAAGTAAAAGAAACAAGTATATACTGTTTTCACTGATTCTAAAAACAGAAAATCAGACTATACCAATTTCGATAAGGAGAAAGCACAGCTTGCCTGTGTCGTATATACTATGTGTGGAATTGTTGGTGTTGTTGGAAACACAAATGCAACTGATATTTTGATTCAAGGGCTTGAAAAGCTCGAATACCGTGGTTATGATTCTGCGGGAATTTTTGTTCTAGGTGGTGCTGAAAGCCATTTGGTGAAAGCAGTTGGTCGTATCGCAGAATTGTCTGCCAAGACAGCTGGAGTTGAGGGAACAACTGGTATCGGACATACTCGTTGGGCCACTCATGGGAAACCAACAGAAGATAATGCTCACCCACATCTCTCTGAGACAGGACGTTTTGTCTTGGTCCACAATGGGGTGATCGAAAATTATCTTGAAATTAAGGAAGAATACCTTTCAGGACACAACTTCAAGGGACAAACGGATACAGAAATCGCCGTTCACTTGATTGGAAAATTTGCAGAAGAAGACGGCTTGTCAGTACTTGAAGCCTTCAAAAAAGCTCTTCATATCATCCGTGGTTCTTATGCCTTTGCCTTGATCGACTCTGAAAATCCAGATGTCATCTATGTGGCCAAGAATAAATCACCTCTCTTGATTGGCCTTGGAGAAGGCTATAACATGGTCTGCTCAGACGCCATGGCTATGATTCGTGAAACCAACCAATACATGGAAATCCATGATCAAGAATTGGTGATTGTGAAAGCTGATAGTGTTGAAGTGCAAGACTATGATGGTAACAGCCGTGAGCGTGCTAGCTATACTGCCGAGCTTGACTTGTCTGATATCGGTAAGGGAACTTATCCTTACTACATGCTCAAGGAAATCGACGAGCAACCAACGGTGATGCGTAAGCTGATTCAAGCCTACACAGATGAGGCTGGTCAAGTTGTCGTAGATCCAGCTATTATCAAGGCTGTTCAAGACGCAGACCGCATCTACATTCTTGCAGCTGGAACTTCTTACCATGCAGGATTTGCTTCTAAGAAGATGTTGGAAGAATTGACAGATACACCAGTTGAACTTGGAATCTCCTCTGAGTGGGGCTATGGGATGCCACTTCTCAGCCAGAAGCCGCTTTTCATCTTTATCAGTCAGTCTGGTGAAACAGCTGATAGCCGTCAGGTTTTGGTTAAGGCTAATGAAATGGGTATCCCAAGCTTGACAGTGACAAACGTACCAGGATCAACTCTTTCTCGTGAAGCTAACCATACTATGTTGCTTCATGCAGGTCCTGAAATTGCTGTAGCATCAACCAAGGCCTATACGGCACAAATCGCAGTTCTTGCCTTCCTGGCAAAAGCAGTCGGTGAAGCAAATGGCAACGAAAAAGCGCAAGCCTTTGATTTGGTTCATGAGTTGTCTATCGTGGCTCAGTCTATCGAATCAACCCTTTCAG
>CABPWC010000062.1 GCA_902461025.1 uncultured Streptococcus sp. | reverse complement strand
GACGACTTGAAAGCTCTGGATGGTACTGACAAGCCACAAAGAATTTGTTTTCTGGAATCTCAACAATTTCGACCAAGCGGTTGTCTGGTGACACTCCTGAAAAGACAAAGCCTGCACCTTCAAACTGCTCACGAAAGGCATTATTAAACTCATAACGGTGACGGTGACGACGTTGCACCACTTCTTTATTATGATAAGCTGCAGCCGCCTTAGAGCCACGTTTTAGCTTAGACGGATAAAGCCCTAAACGAAGGGTTCCACCCATATCCTCAACATCAATCTGATCTCTCATAATGTCAATGATAGGATATTTGGTATCAGAATCAAGCTCTGGGGAATTAGCTCCTTCAAGTCCTAAAACATGACGGGCAAACTCGATACAGGTTAACTGCATTCCCAAGCAGACTCCCAGCATTGGTACATCATTTTCACGAGCATAGCGAATGGCTTCAATCTTACCTTCTGTCCCACGTTGACCGAAACCACCTGGTACGATAATACCATCAGCGTCAGAGAGGAGTTCCGCTACATTGTCAGCTGTCACATCGTTCGCATTGATCCAATTGATTTTCACTTCTGCATCATTAGCATACCCAGAGTGCTTCAAAGCTTCGACAACTGAGATATAGGCGTCTTGTAACTCGACATACTTACCAACAAGAGCAATCTTGATTTGTTTTTTGAGGTTCATGACCTTGTCAACCATAGCTGACCACTCTGTCATATCTGCTGCAGGTGCATCAATTTTCAAATGGTCACAGACGATTTGATCCATGCCTTGTGCCTGCAGATTAAGTGGGATTTGGTAAAGATGATCCACATCCAATGACTCAATCACTGCTTCTGGTGCCACATCACAGAACTGGGCTAACTTATTTTTAATTCCTTGTCCAGCCGGCTTTTCTGTACGGATGACCAACATATTTGGTTGAATTCCCAAACCACGCAATTCTTTGACAGAGTGTTGAGTTGGTTTTGTCTTCATTTCACCAGCTGCCTTGAGGTAAGGAAGCAAGGTTGTATGGATATACATGACATTTTCTGCTCCGACATCAGACTTCATCTGACGGAGCGCCTCTAAGAATGGAAGGGATTCAATATCGCCGACTGTTCCCCCAACCTCTGTAATAATAACATCAGAGTCCGTCGTTAGAGCAGCACGCTTGATTTTTTCTTTCAAGGCATCTGTAATATGAGGAATAACTTGGACAGTTGCACCGAGGTACTCTCCACGACGTTCCTTGCGAAGAACTTCACTGTAGATTTTACCAGTTGTCACATTTGAGTATTTGTTGAGATTGATATCAATAAAACGTTCATAGTGACCCAAGTCCAAATCTGTCTCAGCCCCATCATCTGTTACAAAGACTTCCCCGTGCTGGTAAGGGCTCATGGTTCCTGGGTCAATATTGATATAAGGGTCAAATTTTTGGATGGTTACCTTCAAACCACGATTTTTCAGAAGACGCCCTAGGCTCGCCGCAACGATCCCTTTCCCAATAGACGACACCACACCACCAGTTACAAAAATATATTTCGTAGACATAGATTCCTCTTTCTAAAATGCTCAAAACCCTGTTTCCTAGAAGGGGAGATTGGAAACAAGATCTTCATCAAATACTACAATCCAAGATAAAAGTTCCCGGAAAAACAAAAATAGCTCCCTAATAACTAGGGAGCTCCGACCTCTAAAAGAGGTGCCCGAACAATATCTTACCTCAATTTGGTACATTTGTCAAATGTCATTCTTTACTAGATTTATAGTTCTACTGCAGAAAAGAAAACAACAAGGAGATTTCCTTGTTGTTTGGTATTATTCTTCTTCTTCCTCAGAATCTTCGTCATCTTCTTCAACAAGATCAACATCTTCCCCAAGATCATCTGGTGCGATTTCGTTGATTTCGGCGTCGTAGGCTTCTACTTCGTTCTTCTCATCGTCTGGATTTTCATCATCATAAGAAAGAGCTGGATCTTCTTCGTAGGCATCTTCATCCTCTGGATCATCTGCACCGTAGTCAATGGCATCCGTATCTCCATCCATAAAGGCATTAACACGTTTTTTCTTAGCCTTAGGTGCTACTTCTTCATCGTCACTTTCTTCAAGAGCAATGATTTCTTCGTCAATTTCATCTACTCCATACCATGAACGAAGGCCCCATTTGTTATCTCCAAGAGAGATGAAGCTACCATCAAAATTCAACTCTGTATAGAACAAAGGTAGTGCTTCGCGAATATCGCTATTAGAGGTACCAAGATAGTTTTGGATTTCATTGACCAAATCGCTAAAATGCATCTCGTGATCGCGACCACGTTGTTCCAAGATGGCACGAGCCACCTCAATCATAGATAGTTCACTTTTTTCTTGCCCAGCAAATACTTCTAATTCCAAAGCGTTTCTCCTCATTTTTTACTACTAACGCCAGAGCATATAAACTCTGGTCTCATTTTATCATGTACTCTTTATTGTACGATAATTTTCTTTATTAGTCAAAGGTTTAGAAGAAATAATGTGAAATATTTCAGCGAATAAAAAGACCTGTGAGTGTATCTCACAGGTCCGTTATTTTATTTATAGCTTAAAGCTCGTTTAAAGGTTTTCCAGATACCTAAATCATCTGTTTGAAGGACTAGGCTCGCATACATACGTCCGATAAAGGCGGTTGCAGTTACGGCAAATACAACTGTTATCGCAAGAGAAATCCAAGCCTCGATGCTATTTGCATAACCATTAATAGCTCTGAAAGGCATAAAGAAGGTCGAGATGAAAGGAATATAAGAACCGATTTTCAAAATCAAATTATCTCCTGCAGCGCCTAGGGCAGTAACGCCAACAAAACCAGCTATTATCAAAATCATCAACGGAGATAAGGCCTTTCCTGCATCTTCAGGGCGAGAAACCATAGAGCCCAGAAAGGCTGCCAAGACCACATACATAAAGAGACTGACCAAGACAAACAACAAGGTATTGACCGAAAAGGCTTCTCCCAAGTGGCTTAGAATACCTGAATTAGCCAAAAAAGGCATATCCTTAAAGAATAAGATAGCTCCAAGTCCGCCTACAACATAAATACCAATATGAGTCAAAATGACAAGAAGTAAGGCAATCATGCGTGCGTAAAAGTAGTGACTAGCACGAATACTTGAGAAGACCACTTCCATAATTTTTGTCCCTTTTTCACTGGCTACCTCTTGAGCAGTGACACTGGCATAAGTAATCAAGATCATATAGAGGAAGAAGCCTAGTCCTGCCGCCGCAAAGGTTTGGACCATCTTTTTACTTTCTTTAGATTCATCAATCTGCTCTGAGAATTGAATCGTTTGTGCCAAGTGCTGTTCCTGTTCCTGAGATAAATGTGCCTCCGAACGATTGAGTTGGTATTGGAGTTCATTCAACTTAGTGGTCACAGCTAACTTTATACCACTTTCAAGGGAAGTTTCGCCGTGATAGACTGCCTTGAGGACACTACCTTCTTGGTCAATCGTTAGATAGCCCTTGATTTTTTCATCCTTGACAGCTTCTTGGGCACTTGCTTCATCCTTGTAGTCAAAATTAATGCCATTGGTCGATTTAAGACCCTCTGTTACAGCAGGCACTGAACTAACTACTGCCACCTTATTATTCTGAGCCAGAGAGGAACCTTGGAGATAGCCAATTCCACCAGACAAGCCGATAAAGAGAAAGGGTGAGACTACCATAAAGAAGAAACTCCAGGATTTGACATGACGTAGATAAGTTTCTTTGATTACAACCAACATATTTCTCATACTTCCACCCCTGATTCTAGTTTAAAGATTTCATCAATTGTCGGAGCTTGCTGGTCAAAGGTCGCAATATAGTGTCCTTGAGTCAGGATAGTAAAGAGCTCCTGACCAGCATTTTCATCATCTAGAATGAGCTTCCAAGTCCCCTGTTTGGTCAAGCTCACATGCGTGACATGAGGAAGACTTTCCAGCTCTTCCTGACTCTTTTCACTTGCAACAAAGAGTCGCGTTTTACCATATTGATTTCGAACATCTTGGACTGGTCCATGCAAGACGACACGCCCATCACGAATCATAAGGATATCATCACATAGCTCTTCGACATTAGTCATGACATGATCTGAAAAAATAATGGTTGCACCACGTTCTTTTTCTTTCAGGATAACCTGCTTGAGCAATTCGGTATTGACTGGATCCAAACCACTGAAGGGTTCATCAAGGATAATCAAATCTGGTTCATGCATTAAAGTAATAATCAGCTGGATTTTTTGTTGATTCCCTTTTGAGAGGCTCTTAATCTTGTCTGTCAATTTTCCCTTTACTTCCAGCTTCTCCATCCATTGAGGAAGTTTGTCTTTGACTTCTTTTGCATCCATGCCTTTTAGGGTTGCCAAATAACGCACTTGTTCAAGAACTGTCAACTTAGGCATGAGACTACGTTCTTCTGGTAGATAGCCAATCCGAGCATAGGTTTCCTGACGAATTGCCTGGCCATCAAACTGTATCTCACCTTGATACTCTATAAATTTCAAAATACTATGGAAAATAGTGGTCTTTCCTGCTCCATTTTTTCCAACTAGACCTAAAATTCGCCCTGGTCGTGCTTGGAAATCTACACCAAATAGAACTTGTTTAGGACCAAAACTTTTTTCAAGATTGCGGACTTCTAACATAATCCACCTCCTACTAATCTTACCCTCATTATACTCCTTTTTTTAGTCATTACAAGGATTTATGTACATTTTTATTAGTAGAATTTACTAGGAATTTTTTATCTCAAAACGAATCAGATTCAACCTTATTTTTCTTTCCAATATTAGGCATTTACAAAGATAAAAAATCCATCCTTAGGATGGATTTTTTACTATTAACGCACTTCTGCATTGACTTTTTCTTCAAGTGAAGCTTGGATTTTTTCCATGTAGCGTGCGACTTCTTCGTCTGTCAAGCTATCTTCTGGATTTTGGAAAGTCAAGCTATAGGCCATAGACTTCATTCCAACTCCTAGTTTTTCACCTGAGAAGACGTCAAAGAGTTTGATGTCTGTCAACCGTTTCACTCCAGCAGCTTTGATGGCATCAACCACATCTTGGTGAGTGACTTCTGCTTTGAGGAGAAGGGCAATATCACGGATCACTGCTGGGAACTTAGTGATTTCCACGAATGGAGCAGCTGGTTGAAGGGCTGCTTCGATAGCTGAAAGGTTAAGCTCAGCTACATAAGTCTCTGGAATATCGTAAGCCTTAGCAGTAACCGGATGCACTTGACCGAGGAAACCAAGAACTTGGTCACCGAGTGAGATCAAGGCTGTACGTCCTGGGTGGAGGCTCTTGATTTCTTGCGTTGCTGTATAGGTCGCTTCAAGACCCAAGCCAGCAAAGAGGGCTTCCAAAATTCCCTTGGCATAGAAGAAATCAACAGGGACTGCTGGTGTTTGGAAGTCTTTTTCAGCAACTAAACCAGTCAATGCAAAAGCAAAGCTGTTGATTTCGTTTGGCAAGTCCTCCTTTGGATTACCCGTTTGCTCGAAGACTTTTCCGATCTCGTAGAGAGCCAAGTCTTTGTTCTTACGAGCTACGTTGTAGGCAACTGTATCCAAAATACCTGAAACCATATTTTGACGGAGGACTGAACGATCCACGGTCATTGGCCACATGAGCTCAGTTAAGTTGCTTGGTTTAGTCGTGAATTCAACCGCTTTTTCAGGAGTTGTCAGAGCATAGGTGATGATTTCTGTCAATCCAGCACCTTCAGCAATGGTACGAACTTTACGACGTAATTTTTGAGTCGCAGTCAATTCACCGGCTGTCCCATCATCTTTTGGAAGACTAGTTGGCAAGCGGTCATAACCATAGATACGAGCGATTTCTTCAAAGAGATCCGCCTCGATAGTGATATCCCAACGGCGACGTGGCACGCTGACAGTAAAGCTTTCAGCATTTCCAGAAAGACCAAATCCAAGACGACGGAAGACAGCTTCTACATCAGCGTATGAAAGCTCCGTACCAAGGACACGGTTAACGTCTGCAAGGGTTGAAGAAACTTCTACATCAGAAGTATCCAACTGTCCTGCAGAAACGATACCTTTACGAACAGTCGCACCGGCCAATTCAGCAATCATGCTCGCTGCCGCATCAAGGGCTTCATTAACGGTTGCCACATTGATACCTTTTTCAAAGCGAGAAGAAGACTCTGAACGAAGGTTGAGGCGACCGCTAGTCTTACGGATTGATTTGCCATTGAAGACAGCTGCTTCAAGAACAACACGAGTAGATTTTTCAGAGATTTCTGTAGCCTGACCACCCATAACACCTGCAAGGGCTACTGGTTTGTCAGCAACAGTGATGACTAAGTCAGTTGCTTCCAAGTCACGTTCTTCCCCATCCAAGGTCACCAATTTTTCACCAGCACGCGCTTCACGCACACGGATATCAGATCCTTCAAAGGTATCAAAGTCGAAGGCATGCATAGGCTGACCAAAGTAGAGCAAGATATAGTTGGTCACGTCCACGACATTGTTAATCGGACGGATACCTTCGTTCATGAGGAGGTTTTGCAACCATTGTGGACTTGGTGCGATGGTCACATTGTCCAAGATACGAGCTGCATAGTATGGTGCCTTATCTGTGTCAATGTTGACAGAAAGAGCATCTGCTGCAGCTTCAGTAGTTTCTGTTAAAGTAAATTCTTTAAAGGTGACTGCCTTGTCATAGATGGCTGCTACTTCGTACGCAACCCCACGCATAGAAAGGGCATCTGCACGGTTTGGAGTGATGGAAAGTTCGATGATTTCATCATCCAAGTCGAGATATGAGAATACTTCCTCACCTGGAACAGCATCATCTGGCAAGATTTGGATGCCATCAGCAAATTCTTTTGGTACAACGGAGTCAGAAATGCCCAATTCACCAAGTGAACAGATCATCCCGAGTGACTCTAAACCACGGATTTTCCCTTTTTTGATTTTGTAGTTGTCAGCGATGCGAGCTCCTGGAAGAGCCACCATAACCTTGATACCAGCACGCACATTTGGGGCACCACAGACGATTTGACGGGCTTCTTCTTCGCCAACGTTAACCTGACAAACATGGAGGTGAGTTTCTGGCACATCTTCGCAAGACAAGACCTCACCGACGACAATTTTTGAGAGACCAGCAGCAGGTGATTCCACACCTTCTACTTCGATCCCTGTGGTTGACATTTTTTCAGCCAACTCTTGTGATGGAACATCAATGTCCACCAATTCTTTTAACCATTTATAAGATACAAGCATAATTTAATTCTCCAGAATGACAGTTGCCACTCTAGTTTTTTTCCTTTCCTATCATTTCATTAGAAGAATCATCTTCTTACCTTAATTTCTTTTTCAGTAACCAATCCGTATCTATCTTTTGCCCAACCATAAAACGATGTTGGCTAAATTTTTCAAAACCATATCGATTATAAAATGCTTGAGCTTTTGTATTATGCTCCCAAACACCTAGCCAAGCCCAGGAAAAACCATTGTTTTCGGCAAGTTCCAAAGCGAATTCAAATAGTTGCTTACCAAGTCCAAATCCTTGGTATGTTTGTAGCACATAGAGGCGTTGAATTTCAAAAGCGTCCTCTAGTTCTCTCTCAGTTTGAGCACTTCCCCAGTTAACTTTGAGAAAACCGGCTATCTCCTCTTCATGCATAATGAAATAGGTTTCGGAGTCAGGATCTTCCAACTCAGTTGACAAAACTCTCAGATTATAAGCCTCTTCAAAGTATTCCTGTAACTGCTCTTCCGTATTATCATGAGCAAATGTTTCACGAAAGGTTTGTTTGGCAATTTTTGCCAACACCTCAACATCTGCTATTTCCACTTTTCTAATCATTATTTAAACTGTTCTGAGAAGCGGACATCTCCTTGGTAGAATCCACGGATATCGTTGATTCCGTAACGAAGCATAGCTACACGTTCTTGTCCAAGACCAAAGGCAAAACCAGAGTATACAGTTGCATCGATACCACTCATCTCAAGGACACGTGGGTGAACCATACCTGCACCCATAATCTCGATCCAACCAGTTTTCTTACATACGTTACAGCCTTCTCCACCACACTTGAAGCAAGAAACATCCACCTCAACAGATGGCTCTGTGAATGGGAAATAAGATGGACGAAGACGGATTTGACGCTCTTCACCGAACATCTTTTGCACAATCAACTGAAGCGTTCCTTGAAGGTCAGCCATAGAGATATTTTTCCCTACAACCAAACCTTCGATTTGGTGGAATTGGTGACTGTGGGTTGCATCGTCCGTATCACGACGGAATACACGTCCTGGAGAGATCATCTTCAAAGGACCTTTAGAAAAATCATGGGCATCCATAGCACGCGCCTGAACTGGAGACGTGTGCGTACGAAGCAAGATTTCTTCAGTGATATAGAAAGTATCTTGCATATCACGGGCTGGGTGATCTTTTGGAAGGTTCATACGTTCAAAGTTATAGTAGTCTTGCTCAACTTCAAATCCATCCACAACTTGATAACCCATACCGATGAAGATATCTTCGATTTCTTCACTGGTTTGTGTAAGGACGTGACGGTGACCTGTCGCAACTGGACGACCTGGGAGAGTCACATCAATACTCTCACTTGCTAGTTGAGCTGCGACTTTCTTTTCTTCCAAAAGCTTAGCTGTTTCTTCAAAGGCAGCTGTTAGGACGTCACGAGCCTCATTTACGTGTTTCCCGATAACAGGACGCATTTCTGCAGAAACGTCTTTCATCCCTTTAAGGATTTCAGTCAGTGACCCTTTTTTCCCAAGGACTGAGACACGCAATTCCTGCATCTCTTTTTCATTTTCAGCAGTAATCTGCTTCAAGCTAGCTAGCGTTTCTTCACGAAGCGCTTTTAATTGTTCTTCA
>CABPWC010000061.1 GCA_902461025.1 uncultured Streptococcus sp. | reverse complement strand
TAGAAATCTATGTAGCAGCTAAAAAAGGTGATCCAGATCCAGAATCAAACTCAGCTTTGAAATTCGTTATCGACCGTGCTAAACAAGCGCAAGTGCCAAAACACGTTATTGATAAGGCAATCGATAAAGCAAAAGGGAATACAGACGAAACCTTTACAGAAGGGCGTTACGAAGGGTTTGGGCCAAATGGTTCAATGCTCATCGTGGATACCTTGACTTCAAACGTTAACCGTACAGCTGCCAATGTCCGTGCTGCCTTTGGTAAAAACGGTGGAAATATGGGAGCTTCAGGTTCAGTATCTTACCTCTTTGACAACAAAGGTGTCATCGTATTTGCTGGTGACGACGCTGATGCTATCTTTGAACTCTTGCTTGAAGCAGATGTCGATGTAGACGATGTAGAAGCAGAAGAAGGAACAATCACTGTTTACACAGCTCCAACTGACCTTCACAAAGCTATTGTGGCTTTGCGTGAATCTGGTATCGAAGAATTCCAAGTAACAGAACTTGAGATGATTCCTCAGTCAGAAGTTGAGTTGTCAGGTGAAGACCTTGAAACATTTGAAAAACTCTACAGCGTTCTTGAAGACGACGAAGACGTACAAAAAATCTACACCAACGTTGATGGATTCTAATAAAAAAACGAACAGCTTTAATAGCTGTTCGTTTTTTAGTTATTTTAGACTTTTACTCCATCGTCAGTTTGATCTTTACTATCCAATCCTAGGGCAAATTTACGGATGAGAAGAAACTGGCCGTTTTCCTGCTTTGCGAAAGTGAGTACCACTGTCTTGGTGTTTGAACCAAGGGAAAGATAGGTGATTTTTTTAATCTCGTAGCCACCTGAGGTTGACTCGATTTCAGAATCCGGTAGTCCATGCTTGCTGATAATATCTTTGTAGTTGGTGCCACCTTTTCCTCTATTTGTGGTGTCGCCTTCTATCAAAGCGTCAAATTGTTCCTGGGTCCAAGCGAAGGAATCGGTATCTTCCGTATCCTCTTGATCATTATCCTCATCTGATCTATAATCTGGCAAATTTCCAAATTCCTCATCTTCTGTTATAGAGGCTAGACTTCTGTATGGGTGACGAAAGTTTTTAGCTAAATCAGTAAAGACACCAGAAGGTAATACTTGCGTCATTAAAACAAGAAAGATGGATAAAACACCTAGGGTCGTTCCGATGATAGCCAATATTTTACGATTTTTGAGATTAAGGCCGATACCAAAAACTCCTAAGGCTATAGCAACAATAGCGAAGAAAAACGCTAGTATGCTAATGATTGGTAGCCAAGAACCAAGAAGTGCCAGGGCTCCAAAGATAATAGCCAAGATTCCTAAGATTTTCTCTTCTTTTTGTTTCATTTGTGATGTTCTCATTTCTAATTAGGGTGTATTATAATACGTGTGAGATAGTGTTTATTATAGTGTTTATTATAGATAAAATAAGAGCTTATGTCAATTTTTACTTAAATAGTTCTCAAGGAAACTTTTTTTTTGACATCTTTTCTAAAAATGATAAAATAGTTCTCATGAAAACTTAATTGTTCCCAAGAGAACTATTTTACATTAGAAGGGAGAAAGCATGGATAAACCGATGTTGGTCTTTAAACGTTTTGGGCACCAGATACACCTCATGGTGCAAAAGGAAGCCAAACGTTGTGGTATTGAATTTATGGGTGGACCGCAAGGGCAGGTCCTTCGTTTTTTAGATCACCGTGAACATGAACAAGAACTGACGCTCATCAAGGATATTGAACAAGAGCTCAATATTACCAAGTCAGTTGCTAGTAATTTAGTCAAGCGCATGGTGCAAAATGGTTTGGTGGAATTGGAGGCGAGCCCAAGTGATAAACGGGCGAAATTTGTTCATTTGACCGAAAAATCACGTTCTCAAATGCAGCAAATCAAATCTTTCTTTGATCGAATTGATAGGAGTTTACTCGATGGCGTATCCGAGGAAAAACTAGCTATTTTTGAGGAAGTCATGGGTCAACTACAAGCCAATATAGAAAAAATAGGAGGAGCAGATGAAGAAACTCGCTAAGCGTATCACAGGAAAAGAGTGGGGCATGATTCTCTTGACAATTCTTTTTACCTGTTTCTCGGTCTATCTCGAGTTAGAAGTGCCGACTTACATTTCAGAAATTACTGCATTAATAGGAACACCAGGAACGGAGTTGGGAGAGCTTTGGTCACCAGCTATTAAGATGATGGGTTTGTCGCTTTTGGCTTTTCTATCATCCGTAATAGTTGGATTCTTCGCTTCTCGAGTCGCAGCATCTTACACAACTCACCTGCGAAGCGATATTTTTAATCGTGTCTTGGATTACTCTCAGACAGAGATTAAACGTTTCTCTATTCCCAGTCTTTTGACTAGGACGACTAATGATATCACGCAGATTCAGATGCTCTTTACCATGGGACTTCAGGTGGTCACTCGTGGGCCTATCATGGCTATCTGGGCTATTGGGAAAATCCTTGGCAAGTCAGAATACTGGCTCTGGGCAGTAGTAGTAGCCGTCGTTGTCAATGTTTTAATGACAACCGTTCTCATGACTCTAGCCTTTCCAAAACAATCTGTCATTCAAAAATTGACAGATAAACTCAATAGCATCACTCGTGAAAGTTTGACAGGGATTCGAGTGGTTCGTGCCTACAATGCAGAGGATTACCAAGATAAGAAATTTGAAGCAGCTAACGACGAAGTAACTCGTCTTAATCTCTTTGTCAACCGTTTGATGGCCATTATGAATCCCATTATGATGGCGATTTCGAGTGGCTTGAGTTTAGCGATTTACTGGATTGGTGCTTATATTATCAACGATGCTAGTCTGACTGAACGTCTACCTCTCTTTAGTGATATGGTGGTCTTCATGTCATATGCCATGCAGGTCGTGATGGGCTTCTTGCTCATGGGAGCTCTCTTTATCGTCCTTCCTCGTACCTTGGTTTCTGCAGGGCGTATCAATCAAGTACTGGATCTTCATTCCTCTATTGAGAATCCTAGTGACCCACAGACGGCAAATTCTTCTGTGAAAGGTCAAGTGGAATACTGCGACGTGACTTTCCGCTACTCTAGAAACTCAGAAGCAGTTGTGGAACATGTCAGCTTCAAGGCAGAAGCAGGGCAAACCATTGCCTTTATCGGCTCAACTGGTTCTGGTAAATCAACGCTTGTGAACCTCTTGCCTCGTTTTTATGATGTTTCAGATGGGGAAATCCTAGTCGACGGTGTCAATGTGCAAGATTATGACTTGGAAGACTTGCGAAATAAAGTCGGTTATATTCATCAAAAAGCAGTCCTCTTCTCTGGAGATGTTAAGGGCAATCTCGACTTTGGTAAGAGCCAAGAAAGTCCTCTAAGCGAGACAGATATGTGGGAAGCTCTAGAGTTGGCTCAATCTAAAAACTTTATCGAGGATAAGGAAGCGGGTCTTGACTCAGAAGTGGCTCAAGGTGGTACTAACTTCTCAGGAGGTCAAAGACAACGTTTGGCCATTGCACGCGCCTTGGCTCGTAAGCCAGAGATTCTCATTTTTGATGATTCGTTCTCAGCCTTGGACTACAAGACAGACCGTATCTTGCGCCAAGAATTAGCTGAAAAAACACAATCCATGACCAAGTTGATCGTTGCCCAACGCATCTCAACCATCATGGATGCAGACCTAATCTTAGTCTTGGATCAGGGTAAAGTCGTGGGACAAGGCACCCACAAGGAACTTCTTGCAAGCAATGAAGTTTACCAAGAAATTGCCTATTCACAACTATCGAAGGAGGAATTGGAACATGGAAAATAAGAAAACGTCCTTATGGAAACAGTGTAGACCTTTTCTAGCAGGTCTCCAACTTCCTCTACTAGTCGCAGTTGTGGCTGCTGTATGTTCAAGTATTATCACGGTGTATGGACCAACTAAAATCAAAGAAATCACCAACTTAATCTCAGATGGGTTGATGACTGGAATTGACCTAGAGGCTGTGTCAAGTATTGCTAGCTTTTTGGTTATCCTCTATGTGATTGGTATTATCCTTAACTATACACAAGCCTACATTTTTTCAACTAGTATCCAACATTTCTCAAAACGTTTGCGGACAGCTATTGCTGAGAAAATCAATCGTTTGCCTCTTGCTTATTTCGACCGTCATTCTCAAGGGGACACCCTTTCTCGTGTAACCAATGATGTGGATACAGCAGCTCAATCTCTCAACCAAAGTCTTGGGACAGTTCTTTCAGCTAGCTTTTTACTGATTGCTGTTTTGATTACCATGTTTGGGATGAACTGGATTTTGGCCATGGTAACCGTTGTTTCAACCTTTGTTGGATTTGCGGCGGTTTCAGTGATTATGGCTAAATCTCAAGGTTACTTTAAAGCTCAACAAAACAACCTAGCGGCTGTAAATGGCTATGTGGAAGAAATGTACACTGGCCACAATGTGGTGAGCAGCTATAATGCTGTGGAACCAACAAAAGAAACATTCGCAGGCTTGAATCAGAATCTACATGATAGTATCTGGAAATCTCAGTTTATTTCTGGAATCATGATGCCAGCCATGATCTTTGTTGGAAACTTTAGCTATGTTCTAGTCATTATCGTCGGTGCCGCCTTAGCTCTTGAAGGCCATATCAGTATCGGGATTATTGTAGCCTTCATGGTTTATGTTCGTACCTTCTCACAACCCTTGTCACAGATTGCTCAAGGGGTTACGAGCTTACAACAGGCTAGTGCAGCCATGACTCGTGTCTTTGAGTTTCTAGGCGAAGCTGAGATGGAAGACGAATCTCATAAGGAAAAACAATTGTCTGGTATGAAGGGTGAAGTGGTCTTTGACAGAGTTGCCTTTGGCTACACACCTGAGCGAACCATCATTCATGATTTTTCTGCGACAGCTCATGCAGGGCAAAAGGTTGCCATTGTTGGGCCGACTGGAGCGGGTAAGACGACTATTGTTAATCTCTTGATGAAGTTTTATGAGATTGATAAGGGAAGCATTCGCATTGATGGTGTGGATACCAAGTCTATGAAACGTTCAGAAGTACACGATGCCTTCTCAATGGTCTTACAGGATACTTGGCTCTTTGAAGGAACCATTCGTGATAATCTCATCTACAACCAAACAGGGATTAGTGATGAACGAATGATTGAAGCAGCAAAAGCAGTAGGAATTCACCACTTTATCATGACTTTACCAGATGGCTACGATACTGTTTTGGATGATACAGTGACTTTGTCAGTCGGGCAGAAACAGCTCTTAACTATCGCTCGTGCCCTGCTCAAGGATGCACCGCTCTTGATTCTTGATGAAGCGACATCCTCAGTCGACACACGTACAGAGGAATTGATTCAGAAAGCCATGGACCGTTTGATGGAAGGACGCACATCCTTTGTCATCGCCCATCGCTTGTCGACTATCCGTAATGCGGACTTAATCCTGGTCATGAAAGATGGAAATATCATTGAGCAAGGCAATCACGATGAGCTCATGGCTCAAGGTGGTTTCTATGCCGACCTCTACAATAGTCAATTTACAGAAGATGAAGTAGAAGAATAAAACCAAAGAAGGCTTGACGGCCTTCTTTTTCTACACTATACTAGAGTAGGAGATGCTAGTAGGCTTCTTGTGTAAAATCTAAAAATAACGAGAAAATATATGAAAAACTATCAAGAGTGGTATGACAAGAGGAAATCAAGTCTTCTTCGACATCCACAACTATTGCAATTGATGCGAGTCTTTAATCGCATGATGACAGTTCTGATGCCCTTGGCATACTTGACCTTGTTGGGGACAAGCTTTATGAGCAAGGGATTGGGGAAAGAATTTGCCACCTATATCATAGTGCCGGCTTCTGGCTTTGTCCTATTGACGCTTATTCGCAAGTGGATCAATCGAGCACGACCTTACGAAACTTGGGAAATTGTCCCGCTACTAGACAAGGACAGTTCTGGCAATTCTATGCCTAGTCGCCATGTTTTTTCAGCAACCATCATTTCCATGGCTTGCTTACATGCAAATCTGCCTGTGGGCTTGATTTTATTGGTCTTATCAGCCCTTCTCGGTCTGGTGCGAGTTTTAGGGGGTGTACATTATCCCAAGGATGTTTTAGTTGGCTACGTCTGTGGCCTCCTTTGGGGAATTCTCTTCTTTATTTTGTAAAAAGCAGAGCAAGTGAGCTTGGCCTCGTAACCACTTACGGGTCAAAAGTGACCACTTGCTTTTTTGCCCTTGTAAAGTCTTCTGGCCTTTGGTATAGTAGATGCAGAAAGGAGATAGGATGAAGTTACGAATCGAGATTGATAGTGAATTAACTGAGACAGAGATTGTCATCAAGGCTGCAGCCCTGACAGATGAAATAGCTGATTTGCAAAGACTCTTGCAAGAAACCAAGGCTCCTAGGTTGATCTTTTATAAGGGGACGGGTGAGTACTACTTAGACTTGTCAGAAATTCTCTTTTTTGAGACAGAAGGTAGCAAGATTTACGCCCACACCCAGAAAGATGCCTACGAGGTTCGGCTCAAGCTTTATGAGTTAGAGTCCATCCTGCCTCGCTATTTCAGTCGGGTATCCAAGTCGACCATTGCCAATCTTCGGCAGGTCTACTCGGTGGACAAGTCCTTCTCAGGGACAGGCACTATTTCCTTTTATCAGACCCACAAGGAGGTTCACGTGTCACGGCACTATCAATCCCTCCTAAAAGAAAATCTAAGAAACATGAGGTAAGAAGATGAAAAAGAAAGCATTTGGTATTGTGTTGCTAGCATTGGCAGCTTTAGTGTTGTTACAGGGGAATTTTGGAATCCCTTCATTTGGAGGGCAGATTTGGCCCTTGATTGGTATTGGATTTTTTGCCTATCAATCAGTTGAGGCAATCCTTCGTCGCCACCTCACTTCAGCCTCTTTTACAGCCCTAGTGGCCCTATTGATTGCCAATCATTTTTATGACATTCTACCGATCCCCAATCAATCACTGTTCTGGGCAGGAGTTCTAATCGTTCTCGGAGTTAGTATGCTGACTCATACTAATAGAACTTGGAATGGGAAAAAATGGTGGTATGACGGTGAAAAGACCATTCTTACAGAAAAGGAAGTTGCCTTTGGTAGCGGAACCTTTTACAAGCAGAACCAAGATTTGGTAGAAGACGAGTTTGAAGTCGGATTTGGGAATGCCAAGATTTATTATGACAATGCAGAGATGTTAGGTGATAGCGCAACCTTGAAGATAGAAGTCGGATTTGGGAATGCAGTTGTCTATGTTCCCCAACACTGGAGAGTAGATCTTAAGGTGGAAACTTTCTGTGGTGCAGCCAAGGCAGATGCTCCTGTAGCCCCAACCAGCAAAACCTTGATTATCCGTGGAGACGTAGCTTTCGGGAAACTTGGTGTCGTCTACGTCAAATAAAAAAAGTCTTCCGTAAGTGTCTAGAGTTTTGGGAAAGTGAAAAATTAAATATCATATACCTTAAGAGAGCGAGAAAATCGCTCTCTTTTTTCGTTGAAAAATTAAAGAAAGGAGAAAAATGTCAGATAATCCAGAATTGAAGGGATATATTTAGGGAAATAAATTATATACCTTGATTCTATAATTTGTTGATATCAAAAAACCTGGTATCTAACCAGGTAAAGGGGGTAACTAATGAAACTATTAGTAAGAATCTTTACTAAAGTGACCATGTATACTTTTTTAGGCTATGCCTTGTTTATGATTAGGTTGGTAGGTGGAGGTCAAACTTTATTGTCCTTATTACTAATTAGTTTCACTATGACCGCCTTAATTTATTGTTGTACAGTTATTGAATCATTTTTAAAACAAAGAAAAAAATCCAATAAGCGATAGGGAACCCATAAGCGGGATAGTTCTTAACAGATTTCTTAAAGAATGCATTAAATCCAATCAACAACGGACTAAGAATGGTCGAGAAGACTAGAAAGATATAGAAAACTGTAAGAATGATAGTACTACTAGAGTGTTGAGAGATGAGTTCAAGAGCTTTTGGTATAAAGCTGCTGAAAAAACTTTTTACTATATTTTCCCAAGAAGATAAATCAGGGGAGGTACTCATCTTATCCAGTATTGATTGAAAGTTAGCTGGGATTTGATTATTAACCGAGAATACTGTCGTTAGAATACTTAGGACAGAAGGAATCATTTCAGTGATTAGTAGCTTCATGTCTTTTGATTTGAAATAAACGTAGCAATTGACAACAATAAGTAGAATGATTTGAGTCATAATAATTACTTGTTTATGTCCTTGAATAAGACCAAGAAACAGATTTCCTAAAGATAGTGTAACTACTAAAAAAATGATGATCCATATGCCAGGATTATCTGATGAGCTACTGGGTTGAGAGTCGCCGTATGTTACAAATATATTGTTTGTAACACTTTGATCAATGTATTGATCTCCATGTCCGTAATGAGTTTGATTATTATTTTTGTCTAGCATGTCACCTCCATGACCACCTACCAAAAATTATTATAGCACAATATATATTTGAGGAATAGCTATGTCTAATAGACTTTAAAAATTAAGCAAAGAAAAAGGACTAATCAAGTAAAGAAAGGATTGCCTATGAAACAAAACCGAACAAAGGTCTCAAGTTTGTCTAGAGATATAATGATTTTCGATTTGATGAAGACGATGGGATGGACTAGAAAGCGTGCTATTGCAGTTATTGAAGAGTTAGAGCAAACTCATCTTGTTTATTTTCCGGAAGCTGGTGGCTTGAGGTTACAAGTTGTAGGAGGCTACTAATGGCGGATATCACAATTGATCAACTAGCTACTCTAACTTTTTATCAAATTCCAGAAATATTTTTCACCCGTATTCAATACAATGAGAACGGCTATGTCAAATTGACTAGTTCTTACACGAGCCTCTCATCTGATGCTAAGTTAGCTTATGGCGCTCTTTATAATCGTTGTAAATTAAGTATCAGTTCATTCCAGAAGGGAAATAGAGATTACGTTGATGAAA
>CABPWC010000060.1 GCA_902461025.1 uncultured Streptococcus sp. | reverse complement strand
CCGATAAGTTCTGTGATATTGTTATAAATAGCCATGTTAGCACCTCTTTATATAAGATGCTTCTAGTATAACGCTAACTTTGCCTTTTGTAAAATATAGAAATCCTATCAAAGTGATAGGATTTTTTTATATCAATAATCAAAACTGTTAATTCTCAGACGGTTTTGTTCGCTAAAATTTCCAGCGACTCCATTGCTTCATTTCCGAAAACTATATTTTTTTTCCTGTTTAAGCTAAGTCAACAGGAACTTCAACTTCTCGTAAACCTTGGTCTATTAAGGTGACTTTCCCATTGAAAAATTCGATAAGGGCTGCTTTGATACCTTCTTTATCCTCTTTATCAACAAAGATCATCGTTTCAACTTGATCTGTAAAGTTGCTTTCAAGTTCTATAAGATGATGTTCTTTAAGAAAGTTCCCATATTCTTGATATTGAGCATAGGTCATGTGAATCTGAATGCCTGCTTGCTCTTTGATTTCAATGATGCCAATTTCTTGGACTGCCAATGCGACACTTCCTGCATAAGCGCGAATGAGGCCTCCGGCACCCAGCTTAACACCACCGAAATAACGAGTAACAACCACGCAAACATTGGTCAAATTGTGATTTTCTAGAACTCCTAGCATAGGCACACCAGCAGTTCCACTTGGCTCACCATCATCACTAGTTCGTTTAATTTCGCTACGTTCCCCGATTATAAAAGCAGAGCAATTGTGAGTCGCTTTATAGTGTTCTTTCTTAATAGCTGTGATGAAAGCACGAGCCTCTTCTTCACTATAGACACGTTTTGCATGACAAATAAATCGCGATTTTTTGATTTCTTCTTGGACTTGTCCGTCCTCTTTAATTGTTCTAAATTCCATGGTTTAATTGTACTAAAAAATCATATAAAGCGCTAGTTTTTCCGAACATATAAGTATGAAAGTAAATCCAAATTATCTAGGCCGACTTTTTACAGAACAAGAATTAAGTGTAGAAGAACGACAACTGGCAGTAAAACTGCAGAGTATGAAAAAAGAGAAGGGAAAGCTTGTTTGTCAACGATGCGATAGTATGATTCAAGAGGAATGGAAATTACCCATTGATGCATACTACTGTCGCGAATGTTTGTTAATGAAGCGAGTAAGGAGCGATCAAGCGTTATACTACTTCCCTCAGGAAGAATTTCCTAAGCAAGATGTTCTTAAATGGCAGGGACAATTAACTCCTTTTCAAGGGAAAGTATCAGAAGGTTTGCTTCAATCAGTAGAAAGTCAGCAACCGACCTTAGTTCATGCCGTGACTGGGGCAGGAAAGACAGAGATGATTTATCAAGTTGTTGCCCAGGTTATTAATGACGGCGGGGCAGTTTGTCTAGCCAGCCCCCGTATAGATGTTTGCTTAGAATTACATAAGCGATTACAGAACGATTTTGATTGTGAAATTGCGTTACTGCATGGCGAGTCTGAACCATACTTTCGAACACCCCTAGTTGTTGCAACAACGCATCAATTATTAAAGTTTTATCACGCTTTTGATTTATTAATAGTAGATGAAGTAGATGCATTCCCCTATGTTGACAATAGGATGCTTTACAATGCTGTAAAGAGTTGTGTAAAGGAAAATGGTCTCAGCATCTTTCTTACAGCAACTTCTACAGATGAGTTGGATAAAAAGGTTCGCTTAGGAGAGTTGAAAAGGCTGAACTTGCCAAGGCGGTTTCATGGAAATCCTTTGATTATTCCCAAACCAGTCTGGTTATCAGAATTGGACAGTTGCTTAGAAAAACTTCGTTTACCAGCAAGGCTAAAAAGCTATATTGAAAAACAAAGAAAAACTGGCTATCCTTTACTCATTTTTGCATCCGAGATCAAAAAAGGGGAAAAGTTAAAGGAAATCTTGCAGCTACAGTTTCCAAATGAGAAGATTGGTTTTGTATCTTCAGTTACTGAGGACCGATTAGAACAAGTCCAAGCATTTAGGGATAAGGAATTAACGATATTGATAAGTACAACCATATTGGAACGAGGAGTTACCTTCCCTTGTGTAGATGTAGTTGTAGTTGAGGCTAATCATCGCCTCTTTACAAAATCAAGTCTCATTCAAATTGGAGGGCGTGTAGGTCGAAGTATGGATAGACCAACTGGAGATTTAATTTTCTTTCATGATGGATTAAATCGTTCGATTAAGAATGCTATAAAAGAAATTAAACTGATGAACAAGGAGGCTGGATTATGACTTGTTTACTATGTGGACAACATTTGAAAAGCAATCTAACCTTTAGCAATCTCCTCTTGTTGAAAAAAGAGGAGATTGCAGTCTGTGTAACTTGTTCCGAAAGTTTTGAAAGGATTGGGGAAGAACATTGCCCAAACTGTCATAAAGAAGGGCTGTCAACTTCGTGTAAAGACTGTCAACTTTGGTGTAAAGAAGGGATTGATGTAGAGCACCAAGCAATTTTTGTTTATAATCAAGCAATGAAAGACTTTTTTAGTCGTTATAAATTTGATGGTGATTATATATTACGAAAGGTTTTTGCGTTGATTTTGAGGGATTTTCTAATCAACTATAGGGACTACCATTTTCTTTTAATCCCATTAAGTCCTGAGAGATATGCAACAAGAGGTTTTAATCAGGTTGCAGGTTTAATAGAAGCTACAGGTCTTTCCTATGAGAATCTTTTAGAAAAAAGAGAAGAGAGAGCGAGTTCTTCAAAAACTCGTTCAGAACGTTTAGCGACTGAACTTCCGTTTTTTATTAAGAATGGCGCCACGGTTCCTAAAAAGATTTTATTGATTGATGATATATATACTACAGGAGTGACACTGAATCGTGTGAAAAAACTACTTGAGAATGCAGGTGCAGAAGAAGTTAGAACATTTTCCCTCGTAAGATGAGGAAAAAGATTGCAATAATTTTTTGAAAGCGTTATAATAAATATAGAAAAACAAATATGTTTAGAAAGAAGGTACTTATATGATTAAATATAGTATCCGTGGTGAAAACCTAGAAGTAACAGAAGCAATTCGTGATTATGTAGTTTCTAAACTCGAAAAGATCGAAAAATACTTCCAAGCAGATCAAGAACTAGATGCACGTGTAAACTTGAAAGTATATCGTGAAAAGACTGCTAAGGTAGAAGTAACGATTCCGCTTGGATCTATTACCCTTCGTGCAGAAGATGTTTCTCAAGATATGTATGGATCTATTGATTTGGTGACAGATAAGATTGAACGTCAAATCCGTAAAAACAAAACTAAAATTGAACGTAAGAACAGAAATAAAGTTTCTACTAGCCAATTATTTACAGATGCTTTGGTTGAAGAGACAGATGGGGCTCAACCTAAAGTTGTTCGTTCAAAACAAATTGATTTAAAACCAATGGACCTTGAAGAAGCACTTCTTCAGATGGACTTATTGGGGCATGATTTCTTCATCTATATCGATGTTGAAGATGAAACAACAAATGTCATTTATCGACGCGAAGATGGAGATATTGGTCTTCTTGAAGTGAAAGAATCATAATACTTAATATGCTTAGATTAAAAAGGTGGTTTACACTAGTGTAAACCACCTTTTGTATTCATGATTACTACATTTGAGCACAAGTGCTATTCCTTCTTTAAAGGTCGCTTTTTCAGTGCAAATATGGTATAATATTGCGCAAGAGGTTTGTAATGAAAAAAAATGAAATGAATCCCTTTTTTATATACTTATTTGTTGGGATTGACTTTATAATCATGACTGTATTGGTTATTTTTCTTCAAAATAACCTAGTCACAATAGCATGCTTATTTTTCTTAATGGTGGCATTTCTTTTGCTATTTTATTTTCAGAAGAAATCTTATCAGAAAACAGAAATTGAACAGATCCAGTACGTAAACCATCAGGCGGAAGATAGTTTAAGTTCACTTTTAGAACAGATGCCTGTTGGAGTTGTCAAGATAAACATGGAAAGTAGTGAGATTGAGTGGTTCAACCCCTACGCAGAGTTAATGTTGACAACGGAAGATGGAGAAATTGACCTTCCTCAAGTTCAAGAAATTATAAAAACATCCATATCTTCGCCTGGTATTTATGCTAATGTGGGAGAAAAACGTTACGCTGTGCACCTAGATAGAAATTCTGGTGTGCTCTACTTTTTTGATGTTTCTGGAGAGTACGAAGCCACTGTAGAGTTGGTTACGAGTCGCCCTGTTATCGGTGTTATTTCGGTAGATAACTATGATGATTTAGAGAATGAAACATCTGAATCAGACATCAGCCATATTAATAGTTTTGTTGCGAATTATGTCGCAGAGTTTACTGGAAAACATAAGATGTTCTCTCGCAGAGTGACCATGGATCGTTTCTACTTGTTTACGGACTATACGGTATTGGAGCAATTGATGCAGGATAAATTTTCTGTAATTGATACCTTCCGTGAAGAAGCTAAGCAGAGAGATTTAGCCTTAACCATGAGTATGGGCTTGTCATACGGTGATGGCGATCATGAGGGTATTGGTAAAGTTGCTTTATCCAATCTCAACCTTGCAGAAGTTCGAGGTGGGGACCAAGTTGTCGTAAAAGAGAATGACGAAACGAAAAATCCAATTTATTTTGGTGGTGGTTCTGCAGCTTCTATTAAGCGAACAAGAACACGTACTAGAGCGATGATGACGGCAATCTCTGAAAAGTTGAGAAGTGTCGACCATGTATTCGTAGTTGGTCATAAAAACTTAGACATGGATGCTTTAGGCTCTGCTGTTGGTATGCAATTGTTCTCTAGTAACGTCTTGGATGAAAGTTATGTGGTCTATGATGCAGAACAAATGTCTCCGGACATCCATCGTGCCATTCAATTTTTAGAGAATGAGGGAGTGACAAAACTCATCCCTCTAACTCAAGCTATGGAAATGGTCACTAATCGTTCCTTGTTAGTGATGGTGGACCACTCTAAGACCGCTTTAACCTTGTCAAAAGAGTTTTATGACTTATTCACGCAAACGATTGTTATCGACCACCATAGACGAGATCAGGATTTCCCGGAAAATGCTGTTATCACCTATATCGAGAGTGGAGCAAGTAGCGCGAGCGAGCTTGTAACAGAGTTGATTCAATTCCAAAACTCTAAGAAAGCACGCCTAAGTCGTATTCAAGCTAGTGTTCTCATGGGCGGTATGATGCTGGATACTAAGAATTTCACATCTCGTGTTACTAGCCGAACCTTTGACGTGGCAAGTTATCTAAGAACACGTGGTAGTGATAGTATTGTAATTCAAGAACTTGCGGCGACTGACTTTGAAGAGTATCGATTGGTTAATGAGCTAATCTTACAAGGACAGGCCGTACAACCTTCAATTCTTGTCGCTCAAGCCAAGGATACTAAGGAGTATGATACGGTAGTGATTAGTAAAGCAGCTGATACTATGTTAGCCATGTCAGGTATTGAGGCTAGCTTTGTCATTGCAAAAAACAGCCAAGGGGATATTTCCATCTCTGCACGAAGTCGAAGTAAGATTAATGTGCAACGGATTATGGAAGAATTGGGAGGTGGAGGCCACTTCAACCTGGCAGCTGCCCAACTGACAAATATGACTCTGCAAGAAGCAGGTGATAAACTAAAAACCGTTATTTCTAATGAAATTAGAGAAAAGGAGACAGAAGAATGAAAGTAATCTTTTTAGCAGATGTAAAAGGCAAAGGAAAAAAAGGCGAAATCAAGGAAGTGCCAACAGGTTATGCGCAAAACTTTTTGATCAAGAAAAACCTTGCTAAAGAAGCGACTTCTCAAGCAATTGGTGAGTTGCGTGGCAAGCAAAAATCTGAAGAAAAAGCACATGCTCAACTTCTTGCAGAAGCACAAGAAATCAAGGCGAAACTTGAAGCAGAAGAAACAATCGTTGAGTTTGTTGAAAAAGTTGGTCCGGACGGACGAACTTTCGGTTCAATTACTAGCAAGAAAATTGCGGAAGAGCTCCAAAAACAATTTGGAATTAAAATTGATAAACGTCATATTCAAGTTCAATCTCCAATTCGAGCAGTTGGCTTGATTGATGTTCCGGTAAAAATTTATCAGGATGTAACTAGCGTCATCAATCTTCGTGTAAAAGAAGGCTAATCTAGATTTGAGTAATTATGTTGTAAAAGGAAGGGAAATCTGATGGCAGAAGTAGAGGAACTACGAGTTCAGCCCCAGGATATCTTGGCAGAACAATCTGTATTGGGAGCTATATTTATCGATGAGAGTAAACTCGTGTTTGTTCGAGAATATATAGACTCTCGAGACTTCTTTAAGTATGCTCACCGTTTGATTTTTCAGGCCATGGTTGACTTGTCAGATCGTGGCGAAGCCATTGATGCAACGACTGTTCGCACGATATTAGATGATCAAGGTGATTTGCAAAATATTGGTGGCTTGTCCTACCTTGTTGAGATTATCAACTCTGTACCAACCTCTGCAAATGCTGAATACTATGCAAAAATTGTAGCAGAGAAAGCCACGCTTCGTCGTTTGATTGCTAAGTTGACAGAATCTGTCAATCAAGCTTATGAAGCGTCTAGTCCTGTGGATGAAATTATTGCTCAGGCAGAAAAGGGCTTGATTGATGTTAGCGAAAATGCCAATCGTAGTGGGTTTAGAAATATTCGTGATATCCTAAACCTAAACTTTGGAAATTTGGAAACTCGCTCACAACAAACATCTGATATTACAGGAATTGCAACTGGTTATCAAGATTTGGATCATATGACAACTGGGTTGCACGAGGAGGAGTTGATTATTCTTGCTGCTCGTCCTGCGGTTGGTAAGACTGCCTTTGCATTGAATATTGCTCAAAACATTGGAACTAAGCTAGACAAGACTGTTGCAATTTTCTCTCTCGAGATGGGTGCAGAGAGTCTGGTCGACCGTATGTTGGCTGCCGAAGGGCTAGTAGAGTCTCACTCTATTCGTACTGGACAACTTACTGAGGAAGAATGGCGTAAGTACACCATTGCTCAAGGGAATCTTGCTAAAGCAAGCATCTATATCGATGATACACCCGGAATCCGGATTACTGAAATTCGGTCACGCGCCAGAAAATTGTCTCAGGAAACAGGCAATCTTGGATTAATCTTGATTGACTACCTGCAGCTAATCACAGGAACAGGCAGAGAAAACCGTCAACAAGAGGTGTCAGAGATTTCACGTCAGTTAAAAATCCTAGCTAAGGAACTGAAGGTGCCTGTTATCGCGCTAAGTCAGTTGTCACGTAGTGTTGAGCAACGTCAAGATAAAAGGCCGGTGTTATCAGATATTCGTGAGTCTGGATCTATCGAGCAGGATGCGGATATCGTAGCCTTTCTCTATCGAGATGACTATTATGAACGTGGTGGCGAAGAAGAGGAAGGTCTTCCAAATAACAAAGTAGAAGTTATTATTGAGAAGAACCGTAGCGGTGCACGTGGAACGGTAGAATTGATTTTTCAAAAAGAGTATAACAAGTTTTCAAGTATTTCGAAGAGAGAGGAACAAAGATGACAGATGCATTTACAGATGTAGCCAAGATGAAAAAAATCAAAGAAGAAATCAAGGCGCATGAAGGACAAGTCGTGGAAATGACTTTGGAAAATGGTCGTAAACGCCAAAAGAATCGCTTAGGAAGACTTATTGAAGTTTATCCATCACTCTTTATCGTTGAATTTGGGGATGTAGAAGGAGACAAACAGGCCAACGTCTACGTTGAATCCTTCACCTATTCTGATATTTTAACGGAAAAGAATTTGATTCACTATTTGGATTAAGCTTGAAAGTGGGAGTTTTCTCACTTTTTTCTTTTTCTTTCGAATGATATAAATGAGGTCAACCTCAAAAATTTATCTATTCGAAGGAGAATGAATGACATATAGTAAAAAGGGAACTTTTCTTAAGAGAACGACAGTGGGGACAGCTTCCCTACTGTTAGCAGGTGCTTTTTTGTTTGGTGGAGGAGCTGTTCATGCCAATCAGGCAAATAATGGCTCACTGGCACGTGGAGATGATTATCCTTATTATTATAAAAATGGAAGTCAAGAAATCGATAAATGGCGTCTATACTCCAGACAGTGTACCTCTTTCGCTGCCTTTCGTTTAAGTAGTGTTAATGGATTTGAACTACCAGCTGCTTATGGGCATGCGAAGGAATGGGGATATCGTGCTCAAAAAGAAGGATATCGTGTAGATCAGAGACCAGCGATTGGAGCTATTGCTTGGAGTACGAGGGGAACACATGGCCACGTAGCTTGGGTTTCTAACGTGATTGGAGACATGGTTGAAATCGAGGAGTACAATTACGACTATACAGAAACGTATCATCGTAGAATAGTAAAAGCAAGTTCTATGACTGGTTTCATTCATTTTAAAGATGTGGGGAATGCTAGTGTAGGGGATCATCAATCTGTACTAGCTTCTAGTGGAACTCATTACTTTACAGAAAAAGTAGCTATCATGAATCAGCCATCATTGACATCTACTATCATCGACTACTACGAACCTGGAATGAGTGTTCATTATGATCAAACTCTTGAAAAGGATGGTTATAGATGGATTAGTTATATGTCAAGAAGTGGGAACAGACGTTATATCCCCTTAATTAAAACGGTAACCTCGAAGAATGGATGGGAAAAACAGGGAACAATCTGGTACTACTATGAAAATGGCAAAGTCGCACTTGGATGGAAAAAGATAAACGGCAGTTGGTACTATTTCCAAACTAATGGTTCAATGAGAACAGGTTGGCTAAAAGACGGTTCCAAGTGGTACTACTTGA
Source organism: uncultured Streptococcus sp. (assembly GCA_902461025.1). Taxonomy (GTDB): domain Bacteria; phylum Bacillota; class Bacilli; order Lactobacillales; family Streptococcaceae; genus Streptococcus. The sequence continues at coordinate 437 of CABPWC010000060.1, read as the reverse complement.
AATCATCTGGAGAAATGCAGACAGGATGGTTGAAGGATAAGGGCATTTGGTATTATCTCGAAAGCTCGGGTGCTATGAAAGCTAGTCAGTGGTTCCAGGTTTCAGGGAAATATTATTACGTGAACGCATCTGGAGAATTGGCAGTAGATACGACTATCGATGGGTTCCAAGTTGACAGCAATGGTGCGCGAGTGGAAGAATCACCCCAATAAGCCTTGACCGATAATCTAACTCTTAGCAATGGTATTTTTCCCTGCTTTCCTTTATAATGGGTGTATGGACAAGAAAAAATTATTATTGATTGATGGATCTTCAGTTGCTTTCCGGGCATTTTTTGCACTTTACCAGCAACTGGATCGTTTCAAAAATGACAATGGACTACATACCAATGCAATCTACGGATTTCATCTGATGCTAAATCACCTACTGGAGCGTGT
>CABPWC010000059.1 GCA_902461025.1 uncultured Streptococcus sp. | reverse complement strand
ACAAGCCCAAAGCCAAACTATCAGGTTTACCGTAAAAGACTGTATAGAGGGGTTCCCCTACCATGACTACTCCAACCGTTGCAGGTAGTAGGAATAAGAAGAGCATGGTAATACTATCTTGCACCAACCGAGAAGCTGCTGGTAAATCACCCTTGACATAGTTCTCGGTCAAGAGGGGCAAACCAACGCTACCGATTGATACTCCTACGGAAATCAAAATCATGGTGATTTTATTAGGATTGGCAGAGAAATAAGAAAACATGACAACCAAATCTTCATTACTATAGTTGGTAAACCACTTCATGCTATTGATAAAGGTCATTTGGTCCAAGATTTGGAAAAGTTGAATAGCTGAACCTGTTATAATAAATGGAATAGCTTCCTTAATCGTATCAACCAGCAGACTCTTACTATCAATCTTATCTCGGGTTTCAAAAACTTTTTGAAGTAACCCTTCTTTATAAAGGAAATAAAACAAGACTGCAAAACTAGCTACCATTCCCACAAAAGCCGCAAAGGTAGATTGGGTAACTGCTGATAGATAATCTTTTGAACCAAGCTTCATAATGATAAAGGTCGCTAAGAGCATCCAAATAACACGGATAACCTGCTCAGCGATTTGGCTCATAGCATAAGGCTTGAGATTATTCATCCCTTGGAAAAATCCACGGATAACACTCATAGATGGGAAAATCAAGACTGCCCACGCTAAACTTTGCATAATTGGAATTAAGTCCTTACCGACTCCGGAAAGGTCCGCCAACCAAGGTGCAAAGAGGTATAAGATCAAGGCAAAGGCAAGTCCCAGCACAGTCATAAAGCCCAAGAAACTTCGAATCAGGGCAAAACTATGCTCTTCTTCTTGCATGGTATTGTATTTAGCGACTTGCTTAGCAACTGCAACTGGAATACCTGCTGTCGAAATCAACAAGAACCAGGCGTAGATATTATAGCCCATGGTAAAGAGACCGTTAGCCGTTGCAGCATAAGTCCCCATCCAGATATACCATGGGATAATGTAGATAGCCCCGAGGAGGCGACTGATAAAGTTACTTGCTGTTAGCCAGGCAGTCCCTCGTAACATCTGGGCCTGCTGATGATTATTTTCGTTAGACATAACTTCCTCATTCAATTTTAATAACTAGGAAATGTTCCTTATCTTCCATTATAAACTTTTCCTTGTTACTTGTAAAATTCAGACTTTCAGTTTACAATAGAAAGTATGATAAAGATTGAAACCGTATTAGATATTTTAAAGAAAGACGATCTCTTCCGTGAGATTATCGACCAAGGACATTACCATTATTATTACAGTGATGTCGTTTTTGATAGCATCTGCTATGATAGCCGAAAAGCACAAGAAAAGAGCCTCTTTTTTGTCAAAGGAGCTGCATTTAAGAAGGAATTTCTTCTTTCGGCAATCTCACAAGGGCTCGGTTGGTATGTAGCTGAACAAGACTATGAAGTAGGCATCCCTGTTATTGTTGTTAGCGATATCAAGAAAGCTATGAGTTTGATTGCCATGGAGTTTTATGGCAACCCTCAGGAAAAATTAAAATTACTTGCTTTCACTGGTACTAAAGGAAAAACTACGGCAGCTTACTTCGCCTACAACATCTTAAATCAACAACATCGCCCAGCTATGTTATCAACTATGAATACGACTTTAGACGGAAAAACTTTCTTCAAGTCTGCTCTGACAACACCTGAAAGCATCGACCTCTTTGATATGATGGCGCAGGCTGTTAAGAATGGAAGAAGCCACCTTATTATGGAAGTTTCTAGTCAAGCCTACTTGGTGAAGCGAGTTTACGGCCTCACTTTTGATGTTGGTGTCTTCCTCAATATCAGTCCTGACCATATTGGTCCTATTGAGCATCCAACCTTTGAAGATTACTTCTACCATAAACGTCTCTTGATGAAAAATAGCCGAGCAGTTGTCATTAATAGCGATATGGACCATTTTTCAATCTTGAAAGAACAAGTAGAAAATCAAGAACATGACTTCTACGGTAGCCAGTCAAGTAACCAAATCGAAAACTCAAAAGCCTTTAGCTTCTCAGCTACTGGTAAATTAGCTGGCGATTATGATATCCAGTTGATTGGATATTTCAACCAAGAAAACGCCGTTGCAGCTGGGCTGGCTTGTCTTCGTCTAGGTGCTAGTCTGGATGACATCAAGAAAGGGATTGCGACTACTCGAGTACCTGGTCGTATGGAAGTTCTCACTCAGAAAAATGGCGCAAAAATTTTCATCGACTACGCCCATAATGGTGATAGCTTGAAGAAATTGATTTCAGTCGTTGAAACACATCAGACTGGAAAGATTGCTTTAGTACTCGGTTCAACAGGAAACAAGGGAGAAAGCCGTCGCAAGGACTTTGGACTTCTCCTCAATCAACATCCTGAAATTCAAGTATTTCTAACAGCTGACGATCCAAACTACGAAGATCCGATGGCCATTGCAGATGAAATCAGTAGCTACATCCATCATCCTGTTGAAAAGATTGCTGATCGTGAGCAAGCCATCAAGACAGCGATGTCTGTTACAAGTCAAGAACTGGATGCTGTCATTATCGCTGGTAAAGGAGCTGACTGCTACCAAATTATTCAGGGTAAAAAAGAAACCTACCCAGGTGATGCTGCTGTTGCAGAACGTTATCTATAGTATATTTAAAGAAGGCTAGGAAATTCCTAGCCTTCTTCTATTATTTTATAAAGATGAGTCTTTCCTTATCAAATTCTACAGCCAACTCATATTTCCCATCTTCATTTTGAACGATGTAGCCTAATAAGACTAGACTATCAACAAAGATATCACGTCGTTTCTGTATCAGTTGATCTTTTTTGAGGAACTTGAGCAAAAAAGTAGTCATGTACTTGAGAGCATACTCAGGATTGACATCCCCTAAAATTTCATACAGTCTCTGCTGTTCTTCCGTCAGTGGATACTGGAACTTGACCTTATAAAAATAATTAGACAGTGTCATCTTTTCTCTTGCAAAATCGGTATATTCTTTTAAGATAGCTGCATTGGTTTGATTGCGCAATTCTGTCTTAAAATCTTTCTCCAGGATTTCTTGATAGATAGGACTATCATCCCTCACAAAGACTTCTTGGTCTAGTGCAAGAGATTCTGTAGATTCTAGAAAGGGAAGATTGAGATAATAGCGTTTGTTTTCTCTCAAAATCAAACCCGCTTTAATGTATTCCTCCAAATACTTATCAACTGGAACCTCTGAAAACTGAGCCTTGATTTCGCGTAGGATAACATCGTCATGCTGATCAAGATAGTCAACCAAATCCTTAAAGAATGGCTGTCGCGTTAAGCGAGATGGATTAAAAATCTGAATCATAAAGATTCCTTTCTTTACAAACTAAAAGAGGAGATACTGCTAACTGACTGGGATTGGTCCCCAGCTGGTTCAGAGGCACAGGAAGTTCGAGTTTCCGGTAATACTCCCTCCAAAAATCACTAATCTCCTGTTCCCCATCCCCAAACTTCATGGGAATGGGCTCAAAAATAGGGAGGATTTCTGCTACAAACTGGGAACAATAGAAACCATCTCCATCTGGGTAAAAGGAAGCATTGTAAGGAGCCCCTAGAAAGCTTTCTGCCAGCTTTTTGACTTCTTTATGATTAAGCTTCGCATAGCAATAAAGGTCATATACTTTCCCGTGTTCAAAGAATTCCTCAGGAGACTGATCAAGGACGCCACCTTCCACCGTAGCATGATAGACCCGTCCGTCCAAAAAGATGGCCACATGGCTATAGTGACCAGTAGATTCCTGGATGGCCTGTCCTATATCCGAATCATCTTTCACAAAAATCAAATCGCCATTTTCTAACATACTTCTCTCCTAGCAAAAAAGGAGCCGAAACTCCTTTAGCTATAAGGAAAACATCGTTTTCTCGTGTCAATCGTTAGTCAAATAATTACCATTTAAATAATTCATTAACTATATTCTAAGAATCACTCTAGCTGAAAATAATAAAGTAGCACTAAACTTCCAAAAGACAGAGCTAAGTAGAGGATTCCTATTTGCAATCCATACAAATACCAAAAACTACCACTAACTAAAATGAAAATCGATGTCTCAGCAACGAGGCGACGCCATTTTTTAAAAGCATGTGGAGATTTTGGTGCCATATATCGCGCCCAAAATAAGATTAATAGAACTGCTAGAAGAAAAAATAGGAATTTTTCCAGCCAAGAAATTTGTATTACAGACACGGAGAAAAGACCAAGGATTGCCACAACCTCAACCAAAAAGCGTAGCCCTTCAATCAATCGCATCATGCTATCACCTTCTATAAATAGTCAAATTAACAGTTCCAAATATTTCTTAAATATTACCCATTAAAGCTTTCAGTCAATTGTGGTACCACTTGTTTCTTACGTGAAACAGCACCTGGAAGGAAAGCATGGTTGTTTTCAAGTTTGAAGTTAAAGGCTGCTTCCACCTTGTCCATGTTGGCACCAAGAGCCAAAATTTCTGAGTTTGAGTTAACGATGTCTGTAATCATCAAGACAAAGTCAGAGTAGCCATTTGCTGTATTTGCGGCTTGGATGGCTGCTTCGATTTCAACTTGGCGTTCCAAGACTTCAGCAATATCAACTGTATTCACTTGGGCAACACGTACGTTGTTACCGTTGAGTTCAAATGTTTTGGCATCGATATCAATCAATTCTTCAGCAGATTTGCTTGCCAAGTTTGTACCAGCCTTGAGCATGGCAAGACCATATTCTTCCAAGTTCACACCAGCCAATTCAGCCAATTCAGGAGCAATGACTTTATCTGATGGGTGAGTGGTTGGTGATTTCAAAAGAAGGGTATCTGAAATCAAACCTGATAGCATCAAACCTGCGATTTCTTTTGGAACAGCTACGCCATGCTCTTTGAACATGCGGTAAACAATAGATGATGCTGATCCAACTGGTTCCAAACGCATGTAAAGTGGGCTGGCAGTTTCAAAGTTAGCCACACGGTGGTGGTCCACCACACCGTAAACTTCTACTTCAGCGATATCTGATACAGATTGTTGGAATTCATTGTGGTCAGTCAAAATAACTTGTTCTGCACCTTCTGCTTTCGCTGATGTAATGACGCGCGGTGCTTCAACACCAAAATAGTCCAATACGAAAGCCGTTTCTTCATTTGGAGTTCCAAGAGCCACTGCTTCTGTATCCAAACCGTAAGCTTCTTTAGCAAGATAAGCAAAGGCTACAGATGAACCGATAGCATCTGAGTCAGGATTTTGGTGACCAAATACTAGAATCTTAGACATGATAATACCTCGTTTCTTTATTCTCTTTATTGTAGCATTTTTTTCAATTTTTGACAAAAATAAGAGGAGCCAAAGGACTCCTCATTACATATCAAAAGCATCGACTAAATTCTTATTTTGACACTCTTTGAGATAATGTTCTTTTTGCATGCGTGTCTTGCGCTTGAAAAGAGCTTCAGCAGACATGGCTTCTTCCTTACTATCAAAACCTTCTGCAAATATGAGTTTTACTGGCAATCGAGCTCGTGTATATTTGGCTCCTTTACCGCTATTGTGAACAGTAATCCGTTTCTTAACATTTGTCGTGTAACCAGTATAGTAGGAACCATCACAACACTCAACCACATACATATAAGCCTTATGATCCATAGTAAATCTCTTGAATTTCTGGTGTATAAGTACCATCACTATTATGAACAATGAGTGGTGGTAAAACCTTAAAACCACTAGTGGAGCCGTCCTTAATAGCCTCAATCAAAAGCATATTAGCTTCCTTCTCCCGTTTAGGATAAACAAATTGCAGACGTTTTGGAGCCAGATTATGCTGTTGGAGCGTAGCTAAGATATCTAATAATCGATCAGGACGATGAACCATGGCCAAACGCCCATTTGATTTGAGAATACTCTGGGCACTACGACAGATTTCCTTAAGATTGGTTGTAATTTCATGCCGAGCTAAAAGATAATGCTCACTTTCGTTCAGATTAGAATTTGGATCCACTTTAAAATAAGGCGGATTGCATAAAATCAAATCAACCTTGCTCCCCTGAATGTGACTAGGCATATTCTTCAAATCATCACAGATAACCTGCATCTGTCCGTCCAGCCCATTTAAACGTACTGAGCGTTCGGCCATATCAGCAAGACGTTCCTGAATTTCTACAGATAGAATTTTAGCCTTGGTCCGGCTACTGGCAAACAGTCCAACAGCTCCATTGCCCGCACAAAAATCCACAATTAACCCATTTTTAGGGAAACGAGGGAAACGCGACAGGAGAACACTATCCACCGAATAGCTGAAAACCTCTCTATTTTGAATAATCTTGATATCTGTAGAGAAGAGTTGATTAATGCGCTCTCCTGATTTTAATAATTGTTCTTCGTTCATACTTCTATTATAGCAAAATATAATAACATCATAATGATTTGAGGGATATCAATTACTGTTTTTCTTTAAATGTTCCAAGGCTTCTCTTGTCCAAACAGGCATCATGCGACCAAGCGGCGCGAATCCATGTTTGATGCGATCATTCGAAAAACGTCTCCGTCTAGGGAGTTGATGTTTTTCTTCTTCCAAGGTACGAATGGAAAGGCTAGCCTTCCCTGTATATTCGTCAAAATCTACTACTTGTACCTGGACTTCATCACCGATTTTTAAAACCTCGTAAATATTTTCGATAAATCCTGTCCGAATCTCCGAAATATGAATTAGGCCTGTCACTCCTGTTTCTAACTCAACAAAAGCTCCATAGGGCTGAATCCCAGTAATACGGCCATTTAGCTTATCACCGATTTTCATTTTAGTCCTCAATTTCAATAGTTTCAATTACGACATCTTCAACTGGCTTGTCCATTGCACCTGTTTCGACACCTGCAATTGCATCCAGAACTTCATAAGAAGCTTCATCCGCAAGTTGACCGAATACAGTATGACGACGGTCTAGGTGAGGAGTTCCACCTTGTTCTGCATAAATCTCCGCAATTGGCTCTGGCCAACCACCACGAGCAATTTCTTTCTTAGAATATGGCAAGTGTTGATTCTGCACGATAAAGAACTGGCTGCCATTTGTATTTGGCCCAGCATTAGCCATAGAAAGGGCTCCACGGACATTGTAAAGTTCTTCTGAAAACTCATCCTCAAATGACTCACCATAGATAGATTCACCACCCATACCAGTTCCAGTTGGGTCTCCACCTTGAATCATAAAATCTTTAATAATACGGTGGAAAATCACACCGTCATAGTAACCATCTTTTGACAGAGCAATAAAGTTGGCTACTGTTTTTGGTGCGTGATCAGGGAAAAGTTTAATACGCATATCCCCATGATTTGTCTTAATAGTCGCAATTGGACCTTCTACTGCTTCAATGTCTACTTGTGGAAAATGTAATTCTTTTTCTACCATACCAAATCCTTCTAAGGCATCAAAGATGCCATCTTCTTCTAATGTTTTTGTAATATAATCTGCTTTTTCTTTGATTTTTTCATGAGAAACACCCATAGCGACACTAATGCCTGCATAATCAAAGAGTTCTAAATCGTTAAGTCCGTCCCCAAAAACCATCACATTTTCAGGTTTAAGACCTAATTGGTCAACTACCTTAACAACTCCAGCTGCTTTTGAACCGGAAATCGGCACAACATCTGATGAATGTTCATGCCAGCGTACCATACGCAAAGTCGATGCCAAAGTATCAGGCAAGATCAAATCATCTCCCTGATCCTCAAAGGTCCACATCTGATAAATATCTTCTTTTTGGTAAAAATCAGGGTCCACCTCTAAATCAGGATAAATCGGATCAATAGCCTGACTAATCATCTCTGTTCGCCTTGATAGTTTAGCAGCATGACTTCCCACCAAACCATAATCAATCCCAACTTCTTTGGTCCAAGTAATATACTCTTCAACCTTATCTTTAGCAATTTTGTTACTATAAATAACATTGCCCTTTTTGTCCTCAATATAAGCACCATTCAAGGTTACAAAGAAATCAGGTTTGAGTGCTTTAATCTCTGGGACGACACCAAAAATGCCTCGACCAGTCGCAATTCCTGTCAAGATTCCTTTTTCGCGTAATTGTTTAAAGACTGTTGGAATAGTACTTGGAATAAAGCCAGTCTTTGAATTTCGTAAAGTATCATCTATATCAAAAAAGATAATCTTAATCTTCTTAGCCTTGTATCTTAACTTGGCATCCATTATAATACCTCCTTCAATTCACTCTTTCCATTATACCATAAAGTAGAGAAATCCCACATCCCAATAAAATCCTTGTCTCTTATCCGAATTCCTTTACTAGATACAAAACCAAATCATCATTATTTTGGCTAGTTGCATTCATTTCCAAGGGTTGATTTCGATACCAGACACCTGTCCCATCTGGAATGTAGCCCCGTCTGATATACAATCTCTGGGCAGGGCCATAGCCTAAGTGCAAACCTACACCAAGAGTGACCTTACTCGAAACAAACTTGACTCGTTTTTCTGCTTCTTCTAGCAGTTGATTCCCAATCCCTTGATTTCGAAAAGGCTCAAACACATTAAAATCTGATAATTCTGGATAGACTTCTGCAAAAGGACCATGTTTAGCAGAGGGCAAAATGGTAACGTAGCCCGCTATAGCACCATCAATCTCTGCAACTAAGACTTCTCTCTCCCCACTTTCCTGTTCCAGAAAATATCTAGCCAAAATTTCCTCTCTACCAGGCCAACCTTGATTCATAAATCCATGAGATAAGGATTCAATATCAGACTTAATCATATTTCTAATCATACAATTCATCTTTGACTTACCCACCTTTACTCTTTCTATTACCATTATAGCACGCCAAGGTCAGAAAAAACTATCTCGTGAAAAAAGTCCCAACTGGGTCTGAAAAGGAGGGCAACTCGGAACTCAACTTGCTCTTTCATTTCAAAGCTCGTGAAAAGAAGACCCAACCGGGTTTTAATTCGCTTTCTTGTTTGCAAGCTCGTGAAAAAGAGGTCCACCCGGACCCCAACTCGCTCTCTCATTTCAATGCTCGTGAAAAAAAGACCCGTGAGGGTTTTGCTCGCTCTCTTGTTTTCAAGCTCATGAAAAAGAGGTCCACTGGACCTCTTTTTTTAATCTTCGTTTACGAAAGGCATCAAAGCCATTACGCGAGCGCGTTTGATAGCTGTTGTTACTTTACGTTGGTTTTTAGCTGAAGTTCCTGTTACACGACGAGGAAGGATTTTCCCACGTTCTGAAACGAAACGGCTAAGAAGCTCAGTATCTTTGTAATCAACATATT
>CABPWC010000058.1 GCA_902461025.1 uncultured Streptococcus sp. | reverse complement strand
GATTTGGTTCATGAGTTGTCTATCGTGGCTCAGTCTATCGAATCAACCCTTTCAGAAAAAGAATTGATTGATAGCAAGGTTCGTGAGCTTCTTGAAACAACACGCAATGCCTTTTACATCGGACGTGGTCAAGATTACTATGTAGCCATGGAAGCCAGTCTCAAACTCAAAGAGATTTCTTACATTCAATGTGAAGGCTTTGCGGCAGGGGAACTCAAACACGGAACTATTGCCTTGATTGAGGATGGAACCCCTGTTTTGGCCCTCTTGTCAGACCCAGTTCTTGCTAACCACACTCGTGGGAATATCCAAGAAGTTGCTGCCCGTGGCGCTAAGGTACTCACAATCGCAGAAGAGAATGTTGCCAAAGATACAGATGACATCGTCCTTACGACCGTACACCCTTACCTCTCACCAATCTCAATGGTCGTGCCAACTCAATTGGTCGCTTACTTTGCAACCCTCCACCGTGGACTTGATGTGGATAAACCACGTAATCTTGCCAAGTCTGTAACAGTAGAATAAGGAAGTCCTGCTCCTAAACTCCAACTTTTCTTGTCAACCTAGCAAAATCTTGTTATACTATAGAAAAGTAGTAAATAGTGAAGTATAAGGAAATTGGAGCGGAAATGAAAAAGGGGAAAATTTCATCTATCATAGGACTCCTGTTTGCCAGTTCATTTTTGATTCGAACTGTCGTGATTCATCAAATGAGAGCTTCAAAGAAACAAGAGAGTGAAAAGATTGCTGCAGTTCAGGAATTTATCAAATCCCAAGAACAGGCAGAGTCAGACAAACAAAAGGATACTTTTAAAAGTATTCTTGGGAATGGATCAGGAACTTCTGAACCAGGACCTAGCTACGACAAAATCATATTTGTGAATCAAACACTTAATTTTAAATAATGTGATTGGCTCATGATTCTTGAGAAAAACAGAGATTCATAAAAACCTCCTAGATGTTTTCTAGGAGGTTTTTAAAATTATAAATCTTGCATGGAAATCTTATTGAGTTCGTTGACAACTTGCAGGATAGATAGTCGGCTAATGTTCATAATTCTCTTGTTATTGATACCCTTAATATCAAAGTTAGTGATGATAGCATCGTAGTCACTGTCCATGATTTCTTCAATATTTAGGCTTTCCTTATCCCATGTCTCATACTGGATGTTATTTGAAGTATGGAATTCGTAGAGAGATATCAAAAATTCTGGATGAGCAAAGTCATACTCACTGAGAACTAAGACTTTGACTTTCTTTTTATGTTCAAATAATTGATCTGTAAGCCCCTCTGCGTGAGTAAATAGGGTGTAAATCAGGTGAGAAAGAGCAGGTATCTTCTCCTTTTGTCCCATAATATTCTTATAGCGCATCATTTCAAAGACAGTTGCTTCATAAAATTTAGGGAAGAATTTTTTAATTTTTCCAAGCGTATAATCCTTGTTTTGTGAAATGATCGATTCGGAGTTGATTTCTCTTCGCTCAAGCAAGGCAGTGTTGTGCAGGTTCCAAATCAAGGTATCCGTATTTGAAAATTGAACACCAAATCTTCGAGTTAAGTTGTCTAGGATGTCTCGCGCAGCATGATAGGACAAATTAACTTTTTCGTCAGATTGACGAGCAGCTAGAAAGTCTTCGACTGTGAAGAAGAGGCTAGGTTCAGCAAATGGACTGAAGATTTGATAGAGATTTTCCGGATTGATATCAATGTTAAGTCCTTGGGCCAATTCTTGTAACTGATGCTGAAAATCGGGTAGTTGGTCGAAAATAGGATTTAACCAGGAAATATTTTGTTTCGATAACTGAACGAAATATCCTCTCTTCATTCGGTGCAAATCGACTGTAGCCTGCGTTCTGATTTGGTAAAGATTTTGATATTTTGCAGGGAATTTCGCCAAATTGATGAAGAAAGAGACAAAATCATTTATATTTTCTTCCTTAACCTCCTCAAAGGGCCAGTCCAGAAAATTATAAGCTTCGTGGAAAAATTGGGAGAAGAAAAATCGAATATCTTTTTCATCTCCAATAATAGAGATTGGGGTTACCTTGAGCTTAAAGCGGTAAGTTCCATCAAGTGTCTTATTGATATCCGCAATTTTCTTTCTCAAAGAAGGAAGGGAAATATCCAGAAATTCGGCAAGATGCTCATAGGTAAAGGGGCTGTCCAACAGGAAAAATGCTTTTAAAATTTGAAAATACTCAGACGTCTGTAAAAAATATTGGTAAATTCGCTCGATGCCATTATTTTTCGTATTCACCATCATTATCCCCGCAGTTGAGTGTCGAATATCAAAATCAGGAAAGATTTCACGTAATTCTTTGATATCACTTTTAATGATGCGAGCATTGTGTCCAATGGTTTTAGATAAATCATCTAGGTAAATCCAGTCAGGATTTTCAAACAAATATTCTAAAATCTTTAATTGCCTTTGCTCTTTTTGACTGAGTAATTCTCTCATTTTTAATAAACTCCCGAAGTAATGTTAGAATAATTAGAAAAGAAGATAGTCGGAAATCGTCAGAATCATAAAATAAAGTCACCCCTTAAGAGAGATTCGAAATCTATCGAAGAGGGGTGATACTTGATAAGAAGTTCTTACTAGTTTTCAATCTACTTACGATATAAACGGTCGTATTGGTAGTAGGGATCAAAGGTTACGTTAATTCCCAATTTACGGAGAACATTCTTATCTTCGTCCGTTAAGATGATCGTAGAATGAGCTTCGCTACCTTTGAGATTTCCGAGTTCTTTCATAGCACGGTCTGCATCAGGATTCTGCATAGCTGTAATTGCAAGAGCGATGAGAATCTCATTAGAATGAAGACGTGGATTGCGACTACCTAAGTGATTAATTTTCAAACCTTGGATTGGTTTCACCACTTCTGGTTCAATTAATTTTGTTTCGGCATCGATGTTAGCTGACTTTTTGATTGCATTGATCACAGCAGCAGCTGTTGGACCAAAGAGTTCCGAGTTCTTACCAGTGACAATTTCACCAGAAGGTAACTCAAGTGCTAGAGCGGGTCCATCTGTTTCTTCAGCTTTTTGTCGAGCGGCAACAGCAACCTTGCGGTCTGCTGGAGTGATACCAAGGTCGTTCATGAGAAGTTCGATTTTCTTGACAGCAGACTCAGCAACTTTTTCGGCTTTAAAGTCGAGAACTGTTTGGTAGTAGCGGCGGATAATCTCTTGTTTGGATGCTTCAATTGCAGCATCGTTATCAGTGATTGCAAAACCAACCATATTTACACCCATGTCAGTTGGAGATGCATAAGGAGATTCACCCAAGATACGTTCGAGCATACGCTTAAGAACAGGGAAAATTTCGATATCACGATTGTAGTTGACTGTAGTTTCTCCATAAGTTTGGAGATGGAATGGGTCAATCATATTGACATCGTCAAGGTCTGCAGTAGCAGCTTCATAGGCTAAATTGACTGGGTGATGCAGTGGAAGGTTCCATACTGGGAAGGTTTCAAACTTAGCATAACCAGATTTGATGCCATTCAGTTGGTCGTGGTACATGTTAGACATACAAGTTGCCAACTTACCTGAACCAGGTCCAGGAGCAGTCACGACAATTAAATTGCGACTAGTTTTGATATAGTCATTTTTCCCCATACCTTCAGGAGAGATGATATGATCCATATCTGTCGGATATCCCTTGATTGGGTAGTGGAGATACGAGTCAATCCCATTTTTTTCTAATTGATTACGGAAGGCATCAGCTGCAGGTTGACCAGCGTATTGTGTGATAACAACAGAACCAACAAAGATTCCCAATTCGTTAAATTTATCAATCAAACGAAGCACTTCTTGGTCGTAAGAAATACCCAAGTCACCACGAGCCTTTGAGTGCTCGATATTGCTAGCGTTAATGGCAATCACAACCTCGACTTGTTCTTTCAACTCTTGCAAGAGTTTGATTTTGTTATCCGGCTCATAGCCAGGAAGGACACGGGCAGCGTGGAAGTCCTCCAACATCTTGCCTCCAAACTCCAAGTAGAGTTTGCCGTCAAACTGGTTAATACGCTCCAAAATATGGTCGCGTTGTAAATTTAGATATTTTTCAGAACTAAAAGCTTGTTTTTTCATTTTTTTACCTCTATTTTCTATTATATAAAAAAAATAGAAGATAAGAAACTAGAGAGTCACAAAAGTAAGAAAAAAGATAAAGCAAACGCTTGCACAAACGGGGGAAAAAGTCTATGATGGAGTAAAGTAAATTTAAAAGAGGTGAAAATATGCAAGAAAAATGGTGGCATAATGCAGTTGTCTATCAAGTCTACCCTAAAAGCTTCAAGGATAGTAATGGAGATGGGATTGGTGATTTGCCTGGTATTACTAGCAAGTTAGATTATTTAGCTAAGCTTGGGATTACAGCAATTTGGCTTTCGCCAGTTTACGATAGCCCTATGGATGACAATGGTTATGATATTGCCAATTATCAAGACATTGCTTCTATCTTTGGAACCATGGAAGACATGGACGAGCTGATTGCTGAAGCTAAAAAAAGAGATATTCGAATCATTATGGATTTGGTTGTCAATCATACATCCGATGAGCATGCTTGGTTTGTTGAAGCGCGTGAAAATCCCCAAAGTCCCGAACGTGACTACTATATCTGGCGTGATGAACCTAACGAATTGGAATCAATTTTCAGTGGTTCTGCCTGGCAATATGACGAAAAGGCTGGTCAATATTACCTGCACTTTTTCAGTAAGAAACAACCAGACCTTAACTGGGAAAATGAAGAGCTCCGCCAAAAAATCTATGAAATGATGAATTTCTGGATTGATAAAGGGATCGGTGGATTTCGTATGGACGTTATTGACATGATTGGGAAAATTCCTGATCAAAAGATTGTCAACAATGGTCCCATGCTTCATCCTTACCTCAAGGAAATGAATCAGGCTACTTTCGGCGGCAAAGACCTTTTGACAGTAGGGGAGACTTGGGGAGCAAATCCAGAAGAGGCCAAGAAATATTCGAATCCAGAAGGTAAAGAGTTGTCTATGGTCTTCCAATTTGAACATATCTGTCTTCAGTATCAGGAAGGACAACCTAAGTGGCACTACCAAAAAGAGCTAAATGTAGGGAAATTAAAAGAGATTTTCAACAAGTGGCAGACAGAATTAGGAGTTGAGGATGGTTGGAATTCCCTTTTCTGGAATAACCATGACCTTCCACGAATCGTTTCTATCTGGGGAAATGACCGAGAATACCGCGAAAAATCTGCTAAAGCGTATGCAATCTTGCTTCATCTCATGAGAGGAACACCTTATATTTATCAAGGTGAAGAAATCGGGATGACCAATTTTCCGTTTGAAAAGCTAGATCAAGTAGAGGATATTGAATCCCTCAACTATGCGCGTGAAGCTCTTGAAAAAGGTATTTCAATGGAAACAATCATGGATAGCATTCGTGTAATTGGACGCGATAATGCGCGTACCCCAATGCAGTGGGATACTACAGACTATGCTGGCTTTTCAAGCGCGAAACCATGGTTAGGAGTCAATCCAAACTATGCGAAGATTAATGTAGAAGAGGCTTTAGCAAACCCAGATTCCATCTTCTATACTTATCAAAAATTAGTTCAGATTCGAAAAGAAAACAGCTGGCTGGTTCAAGCTGACTTTGAATTATTAGAAACGGCTGAGAAAGTCTTTGCCTATATTCGCAAGGACGGGGAACGTCGTTTCCTAGTAGTAGCTAACCTCTCAAATCAAGAACAAGAATTTCAATTTAATGGGGTTCTCAAATCAATCTTAGTTGCTAACACCGAGGTTCAAGAAAAGCTCGAGCAACTAACACTAGCTCCTTGGGATGCATTCTGTGTCGAATTGGCCAATTAAACCTAAAAAACTCAAGTATCAAAGATGCTTGAGTTTTTTCTAAAATAAGTGTAGAAATTTCTTAAAAAAATATTAGTTTGAATTTTCTAAAAAATTGCATGAAAACCCTTGCTTTTATAAAAAAATAGGGTATAATGGTGAAAAATAGTATTTTAAAGGAGAATACCGATGAAATCGAAAAAGTTGCTTGCAGTAGCAGGGATAACGATGAGTGCAGCTCTTCTTTTAGCAGCTTGTAGCAAGACTGAGAAAAAAGCAGATGCTCCTACAACATTTTCATATGTATATGCCATTGATCCAACAACATTGGACTATAGCGTAACTAGTAAAAGTTCGACATCAGACGTCATCGCTAACCTGATCGACGGACTCTTGGAAAATGACAAATACGGGAACTTGATTCCATCTCTTGCTGAAGATTGGTCGGTTTCACAGGATGGTTTGACCTATACCTACAAGCTACGCAAAGGTGTCAAATGGTATACTTCTGAAGGTGAAGAGTACGCCGAGGTCAAGGCTCAAGACTTTGTGACTGGTTTGAAGCATGCTGCTGATGGTAAGTCAGATGGCCTTACACTTATCCAAGACTCTATCAAAGGTTTGGCAGAGTACGTTAGCGGTGAAACAAATGACTTCTCGACTGTCGGTGTCAAAGCAGTTGACGACTACACTGTTCAATATACCTTGAATCAACCAGAAAGCTTCTGGAATTCCAAGGTAACAACAGCGACTATGCTCCCAGTCAATGAAGAGTTCTTAAATTCACAAGGTAAAGATTATGGTGCAGCTGCACCTTCAGGGATTCTCTATAATGGGCCATATATTTTGAAGAACTTCACTTCAAAATCAGTCATTGAGTACGAAAAGAACCCAAATTATTGGGACAAAGACAATGTTAAGATTGACCACGTCAAGCTTACTTTCTACGATGGATCTGACCAAGAATCATTGATTCGTAGCTTTGCATCAGGGGCCTATACAACAGCACGCCTTTTCCCAACTAGTTCAAGCTTTGATTCAACTAAGAAAGAATACGGCGATAAAATTGTTTATAGCCCGCAAGAAGCGACTAGCTATTACTTTACCTTCAACGTAAATCGTCAGTCTTACAATAAAACAGCCAAGACAGACGAAGCGCAAAAGACTTCTACAAAAGAAGCACTTCTCAATAAAAACTTCCGCCAGGCAATCAACTTTGCCCTTGACCGTCATTCATACTCTGCGCAGATGAATGGTGAAGAGGGTGCAGACAAGATTATCCGTACCAGTCTTGTACCTTATGACTTTGTTCAGGTTGGTGAAAAGACCTTCGGTGAACTGGCTCAAGAGCAATTGGTAACATACGGAGACCAGTGGAAAGATGTAGCGTTGACAGATGGTAAGGATACTCTTTACAATCCAACAAAAGCAAAAGCTGCCTTTGAAAAAGCAAAATCAGAATTGCAAGCCAAGGGTGTAACCTTCCCTATTCACTTGGATATTCCAGTTGAGCAAACAGATGTCATCGCTGTACAGCAAACCAACTCTCTTAAACAGTCTATCGAAGCAGCACTTGGAAGTGAAAATGTCGTCATCGATGTACTTCAAATGACTGATAATGAAAAAATGAGTATTACTTCTCAAGCCAAGGTTCCTTCTCAAAAAGACTACGATTTGAACGGAACTGGTTGGGGACCAGACTATCAAGACCCAGCTACCTATCTCAATATCCTAGATGCTAAGAAGGGATCTGCCCTTAAACACTTGGGTATTACAAAAGGTAAAGATCCAGAAGTGATGGCTCAAGTTGGACTTGATGAATACAAGAAGCTCTTGGACGATGCAGCATCTGAAACGAGCGATCTGAACAAACGCTATGAAAAATATGCCAAAGCACAAGCTTGGGTATCTGATAGCTCACTCCTCATCCCTGTAGCATCTTCAGGTGGTTCTCCGACCGTGAGTCGTACAGTGCCATTTACAAAAGCCTACTCTCAGGTTGGAATCAAGGGTGATCCATTTGTCTTCAAAGGTTTAGAGTTGCAAAATGATATTGTAACCGCTAAAGAATACGAAGAAGCTCTCAAGAAATGGCAAAAAGAGAAAATTGAAACTAATGCCAAGTATCAGAAAGAGTTAGCCAACCACGTTAAATAATCTGTACAATACTGAAAGAAATCCAGTTTTTATGCTGGGTTTCTTTCTTTTTTTCATCTTAGTGACGGGTAGCAAAAAATTAAATAACTTTACTTTTAGGATAAAATTTGATAAAATCATCTTATGTTATAAAACCTAACATATAAGGAGAAGTTGAATCATGAAACTCAAAAAACGATTGATTGGAGCGGGATTGACACTTGCTGCTGCGGTCTTATTGACTGCATGTGGGAAATCCGCAACAGATGCTAAAACCTACTCGTCAACATTTGGTGCAGATCCAACAACCTTCAACTACCTTTTGGATTATTCTGGTGACAATACTAGTGTGATTACCAACTTGGTAGATGGTTTGCTTGAAAATGACAATTATGGGAATCTCATTCCTGCTCTTGCAGAAGATTGGAGTGTTTCGAAGGATGGTTTAACTTATACCTACAAACTTCGCCAGGATGCCAAGTGGTTTACAGCTGACGGTGAAGAATACGCTCCCCTTAAAGCACAAGACTTTGTAACTGGTATCAAATACGCTGCTGACAACAAGGGGCAAGCTCTCGATTTGATTCAGAACTCTATCAAGGGTTTGGATGATTATGTAACAGGTGCTAATACTGACTTTTCAAATGTTGGTGTTAAAGCTATAGATGATTACACTGTCCAATATACTTTGACACGTCCAGAACCATTCTGGAACTCTAAAACAACTAATAGCATCCTCTTCCCAGTTAATGAAGAATTCCTAGCTTCTAAAGGTAAAGACTTCGGAACATTGAAACCTGATAGCATTCTTTATAGCGGACCATATTTGTTAAGAGATTTTACATCTAAGTCATCTATTGAGTATGTGAAGAATCCACATTATTATGATCAAGAAAAAGTAACGATTGAAAAGGTAAAATTGGCATACTTTGACGGTTCAGACCAAGACTTGACAATCCGTAACTTCGAAAGTGGTGCCTACTCATCTGCAGGTGTTTATCCAAACAGTTCGAACTTTGCGAAGACCAAGGAAAAATACAAGGACAACATCGTCTATAGCTTGCAAGATGCGACATCTTGGTACTACAACTTTAACGTTAACCGTGGTGCTTATAACCACACTGCGAAAACAAGCGACGATCAAAAACAGGCAACTCAAGCTGCAGTTTTGAATAAAAACTTCCGTCAGGCCATCAACTTTGCTATTGACCGTACAGCATACTCAGCTCAATCAAACGGTGAAGAAGCGGCTAAAAATACTCTTCGTAACACGCTTGTGCCACCAACTTTCGTGCAAGTAGGTGACAAGACTTTTGGTGAAACAGTTGCTTCAAAATTGGTCAACTATGGCACACAATGGTCAAATATGAATCTTGAAGATGCTCAAGACGGCTACTTCAATAAAGAAAAAGCACAAGCTCAGTTTGCAGAGGCTAAAAAAGAA
>CABPWC010000057.1 GCA_902461025.1 uncultured Streptococcus sp. | reverse complement strand
AAGCTAGCCGCAGGCTGTACTTGAGTACGGCAAGGTGAAGCTGACGTGGTTTGAATTTGATTTTCGAAGAGTATTATAAGAAAAAGAAAGGAGAATCATGCTGTATATTTGGTCTTATCTCAAACGTTATCCCAAATGGCTAGTTTTAGACTTCTTCGGAGCTATTTTCTTTGTTATTGTCAATCTTGGGCTACCGACTGTACTGGCTCGTATGATTGACCAGGGAATCAACCAAGGAGACAAGGATAAGCTCTATTTTTGGGCTATCATCATGTTGGTTATTATTGTCCTGGGAACATGTGGGCGGATTGTTCTAGCCTACGCTGCTAGTAAACTGACCACCAATATGGTTAAGGACATGCGAAATGATGTTTATGCTAAATTACAAGAGTATTCTCATCACGAATATGAACAAATTGGTGTTTCTTCATTGGTGACTCGTATTACTAGTGATGCCTTTGTCCTTATGCAGTTTGCAGAGCAGACGCTTAAGTTGGGTGTTATCACTCCCATGATGATGCTGTCGAGTATTCTCATGATTTTCTTAACTAGTCCCTCACTAGCCTGGATTGTCGCTTTTTCCGTTCCTTTCCTAGCTGTAGTAGTCCTTTATGTGGCGGTCAAAACGCGCCCCTTATCTGAAAAACAACAGAAAACACTGGACAAGATAAACCAATATGTCCGTGAAAATTTGATGGGCTTGCGAGTGATTCGTGCCTTTGCTCGTGAAGACTTCCAAGAAAACCGTTTCGAAGAGAAAAATGCGATCTATGCGGATAATTCAAATCGTTTGTTCAAATTGACTGGTTTGACAGAGCCGCTTTTTGTGCAAATCATTATTGCCATGATTGTAGCTATCGTTTGGTTTGCTCTAGATCCTCTCAAGCAAGGAAGTTTGCAGATTGGGGATTTGGTGGCCTTTATCGAGTATAGTTTCCATGCTCTCTTGTCCTTCCTATTCTTGTCAAACCTCTTTACCATGTATCCACGTACGGCTGTGTCTAGTGAGCGTTTGAAGGAAATCATGGATATGCCTATTTCCATTGATCCAAATGAGGACGGAATTCAAGAAACAGAAACACATGGTTACTTAGAATTTGATAATGTGACCTTTGCTTATCCTGGGGAAACAGAAAGCCCTGTTTTGCATAACATTTCCTTTACTGCTAAACCGGGAGAAACCATTGCTTTTATCGGTTCGACTGGGTCAGGTAAGTCTACTCTGGTTCAGTTAATTCCTCGTTTTTATGATGTTACACTGGGGAAAATCAAGGTCGATGGTGTTGATGTCCGGGATTACCGTCTCAAATCACTCCGCCAGAAAATTGGATTTATTCCACAAAAAGCCTTGCTCTTTACAGGGACTATAGCAGATAATCTCCGTTACGGAAAAGAGGACGCCAGTCATGAGGACTTGCACCAAGCAGCTGATGTAGCCCAAGCCAAAGACTTTATCGAAAGTCGAGAAGAAGGTTTTGCAACTCATCTAGCTGAAGGGGGAAGCAATCTATCAGGTGGTCAAAAGCAACGCTTGTCGATTGCCCGAGCTGTTATCAAGGGGCCAGACATCTATATCTTTGATGATTCATTCTCGGCCTTGGACTACCGTACAGATGCTATCTTGCGCCGTCGTCTCAAGGAAGTGACGCAAGACGCAACGGTGCTGATTGTTGCGCAACGTGTTGGAACCATCATGGATGCGGACCAGATTATCGTCCTTGATAAGGGGGAAATCGTTGGTCGTGGCCGTCATGAAGAATTGATGGAAACCAATGACATCTATCGAGAAATTGCTGAGTCGCAGCTAAAAAGTGCGTCTCTGACAGAAGAATAGGAGGTAGGGGATGAAAAATCAATCTAGTTTAGCTCGACTATGGAGCTATTTAAAAGCCTACCGATTCTCTGTTTTCTTTGCAGTTTTCTTGAAAATAATCAGCGTGATTATGAGTGTTATCGAGCCATTTGTATTGGGGCTTGCAATCACAGAGTTAACGAGTAATCTCCTTGCTATGGCAAATGGTGTTGCAGGAGCGGGTATCAATACCTCTTATATTGCAGTGATTCTGGTTATCTATCTCTTACGTGGTTTTTTTTATGAATTGGGTTCATACTATTCCAACTACTTTATGACCAATGCTGTGCAGTCTATGATACAGGATTTGCGAAATGAAATGAGTAAAAAAATCAATCGGATCCCAGTGTCCTACTTTGACAAGCACCAGTTTGGAGATTTGTTAGGTCGTTTTACAAGTGATGTTGAAACTGTTTCGAACGCACTCCAACAATCCTTCTTACAGATTGTCAATGCCGTCTTTACCATTCTTTTTGTGATGGGCATGGTTCTCTATCTAAACCTTCAGTTGGCTATCATTGTCATCTTGTCGATTCCGATTACTTATTTTGGTGCTAAAACGATTCTAAATCGTTCCCAGCCGTATTTTAAACAGCAGGCTGCTATCTTGGGACGTATGAATGGCTTTGTACAGGAAAACTTGACAGGTTTTAATGTTTTAAAACTTTTCGGACGTGAGGAAAACTCTCAAGAGAGATTTGAAAAGATTACAGATGAATTGAAACAAGTCGGATTCAAGGCTAGCTTTATTTCAGGTTTGATGATGCCTGCCCTTCACATCGTATCTGATTTAACCTATCTGATTGTTGCAGTATTAGGTGGATTGCAGGTTATTGCAGGTCGCTTGACAATCGGTAACATGCAGGCCTTCGTTCAATATGTTTGGCAAGTCAGCCAGCCGATCCAAAACATCACTCAATTAGCTGGACAAATGCAAAGTGCTAAATCTTCCCTTGACCGTGTCTTCGAAGTTCTAGATGAACAGGAAGAAGTTCAAACTACAGAAGTAAAAGACTTGGCACCATTGACAGGTCAAGTTAGTTTCAAAAACGTTGATTTCCAATACGTGGAAAATAAACCATTGATTCGCAATTTCAACCTAGATGTTGAACCTGGAGAGATGGTAGCTATCGTTGGACCTACTGGGGCAGGTAAAACAACTTTGATTAACCTTCTCATGCGTTTTTACGATGTGACATCCGGTGCCATTTTAGTGGATGGTCAAGATATTCGTGACCTGTCTCGTCAGGGCTATCGTCGTCAGTTTGGAATGGTTTTACAGGATGCCTGGCTCTATGAAGGCAGTATCAAGGAAAATCTTCGCTTTGGAAATCTTGAGGCAACAGATGAGGAAATCGTTGAAGCTGCTAAGGCTGCCAATGTTGACCACTTTATTCGCACCCTTCCTGGTGGCTACAACATGGAGATGAACCAAGAGTCAAGTAATATTTCTCTTGGTCAGAAACAACTTTTGACTATCGCGCGTGCCCTTTTAGCTGATCCAAAAATCTTAATTTTGGACGAAGCGACCTCATCGGTCGATACGCGTCTAGAACTCTTAATTCAAAAGGCCATGAAGCGTTTGATGAAGGGGAGAACAAGCTTTGTTATCGCCCATAGACTTTCTACTATTCAGGAAGCTGATAAGATTTTGGTGTTGAAAGATGGACAGATTATTGAACAAGGAAATCATGAAAGTCTCTTAGCTGCCAAAGGTTTCTATTATGACCTTTATCAAAGTCAATTCTCTGGTAAAGACGCAGAGAATAACTAAAAAAATACGACTTTCTATTCTTAAATTATCAGTCTATTACAACTTTTTTAATATGGGTTAATTTTCTTGCTTTTGTCTACTAGGTGTAGTATACTGAGATAGTAATCAATAAATATGGTTGCAAAAATAATATTATGAGGTGAGAAAAATGGTAGAATTGAAAAAAGATGCATTAAAAGACGTAGCAACATTATCTAAACCAGCGGCAGAAGCGCTAGTAAATACAAAGGAAGTTTTGAATCAAGCTGTAGCTGACTTGTACGTAGCACATATTGCTCTACATCAAGTACACTGGTATATGCGTGGACGTGGTTTTATGGTATGGCATCCTAAGATGGATGAATACATGGATAGCCTTGATGGTTACCTAGATGAAATCAGCGAACGCTTGATCACTCTTGGTGGCAAACCTTACTCTACTTTGACAGAATTCCTTCAACACAGTGAAATCGAAGAAGAAGTTGGAGAATTCCGTAACGTAGAAGAAAGTTTAGAGCGTGTTCTATCTATCTATCGTTACCTCATCACACTCTTCCAAAAAGCATTGGATGTAACTGATGAGGAAGGTGATGATGTAACCAATGATATCTTCGTTGGTGCTAAGGCAGACCTTGAAAAAACTGTCTGGATGCTTGCAGCAGAATTAGGACAAGCACCTGGTTTGTAAGATACTCTATTTTGTCAAAAATCCGTAGAAAGTTTCTACGGATTTTTTCTATTTCGGAGGACATTCCAAAACAGTCTTTTTTCAAGATTTTTGATAAAATAGAACTATCAATAAAAAGGATGAAAGCATGACAATGAAAATCGTAGCCATCTGGGCCCAAGATGAAAAGGGTGTAATCGGAAAAGAGGATCGCTTACCATGGCATTTGCCAGCAGAGTTAAAACATTTTAAAGAAACAACCTTGAATCATGCCATCTTGATGGGACGTGTCACCTTTGATGGAATGGGACGACGTTTGCTTCCAGGACGTGAGACTCTGATTTTGACGCGTAATGTTGAAGAGTCAATTGAGGGTGCTCTGGTTTTCCAAAATGTTGAGGATGTTTTAGACTGGTACCATAACCAGGATAAAAATCTCTATATCATTGGGGGTAAGCAGATTTTTCAGCTTTTTGAACCTTATCTCGATGAAATTATTGTGACACAAATCCATGCTCAAGTTGAAGGGGATACTTTTTTCCCGGAAGATTTTGACTTGACTGTTTTTGAGACTGTTGCAAGCAAATCTTATACTAGAGATGAGAAAAATGCCTATGATTTTACCATCGAATATAGAAAGAGAAAGGAAGTCTAATGGAGCGTAGTATTTTTGGATTTTTTACAGCTCTTTTGTGTGCTGTCTGTTTTGTAGCTGGAACACACGCTTTTCGTAAAAAGCGCTTTGGACTTGCTACTCTACTTTGGCTTAATGCCTTTACAAACTTGGTGAATAGCATTCATGCTTTTTATATGACCTTATTTTAGAGAGAATGAATAATTAGAACGGAAGGGAATCATGCCTACAAATAGGAAAAATGATATGATGGTTTATTGCTCATTTTGTGGCAAAAGCCAAGAAGAAGTTAAAAAAATAATCGCTGGGAACAACGCTTTTATCTGTAATGAGTGTGTGGAGTTAGCCCAGGAAATCATTCGTGAGGAGTTGGCAGAGGAAGTCCTAGCAGACTTATCTGAAGTACCAAAACCAATCGAACTCTTAAACATCTTGAACCACTATGTGATTGGTCAAGATCGTGCCAAACGTGCCTTGGCAGTAGCTGTATATAACCACTACAAACGCATCAATTTCCATGACACTCGTGAAGAGTCAGAAGATGTGGATTTGCAAAAATCAAATATTTTGATGATTGGCCCAACTGGTTCAGGGAAGACTTTCCTTGCTCAAACACTTGCTAGAAGTTTGAATGTACCTTTTGCCATTGCAGATGCAACAGCTCTTACTGAGGCTGGTTATGTTGGTGAGGACGTGGAAAATATTCTCCTCAAACTCTTGCAGGCAGCTGACTTTAACATCGAACGTGCAGAACGTGGAATAATCTATGTAGATGAGATTGACAAAATTGCCAAGAAGAGCGAGAACGTGTCTATCACACGTGATGTTTCTGGTGAAGGGGTACAACAAGCCCTCCTCAAAATTATCGAAGGAACTGTAGCTAGTGTACCACCACAAGGTGGACGCAAACATCCACAACAAGAAATGATTCAAGTGGACACTAAGAATATCCTCTTTATCGTGGGTGGTGCCTTCGATGGCATCGAAGAGATTGTCAAACAGCGTCTTGGTGAAAAAGTTATCGGCTTTGGACAAAACAACAAGGCCATTGACGAAAACAGCTCTTACATGCAAGAAATCATCGCAGAAGATATTCAAAAATTCGGTATTATTCCTGAGTTGATTGGACGTTTGCCTGTCTTTGCAGCCTTGGAGCAGTTGACAGTAGATGACTTAGTTCGCATTTTGAAAGAACCAAGAAATGCCTTGGTCAAACAATACCAGACCTTGCTTTCATATGACGATGTTGAGCTTGAATTTGACGATGAGGCTCTCCAAGAAATTGCAAACAAAGCCATCGAACGTAAAACTGGTGCGCGTGGTCTTCGCTCAATCATTGAAGAAACCATGCTAGACGTTATGTTTGAGGTTCCAAGTCAAGAAAATGTGAAAACTGTTCGTATCACAAAAGAAGCGGTTGACGGAACGGCTAAGCCGATTCTAGAGACAGCCTAGAGGTGACTATGGAAATCAATACACACAATGCTGAGATTTTGCTGAGTGCTGCCAATAAGTCTCACTATCCGCAGGATGAACTTCCTGAAATTGCTCTTGCAGGACGCTCAAATGTTGGTAAATCGAGTTTTATCAATACTATGCTCAATCGTAAAAATCTGGCTCGTACTTCTGGAAAACCTGGTAAAACTCAGTTGCTGAACTTTTTTAACATTGATGATAAGATGCGTTTTGTAGATGTACCTGGTTACGGTTATGCTCGTGTGTCCAAAAAGGAACGCGAAAAATGGGGACGCATGATTGAGGAGTACTTAACCACTCGAGAAAATCTTCGAGCAGTGGTTAGTCTCGTTGACTTTCGTCATGATCCGTCAGCAGATGATGTACAGATGTACGAATTTCTAAAGTATTATGAGATTCCTGTCATCATTGTGGCGACAAAGGCAGACAAGATTCCGCGTGGGAAATGGAACAAGCACGAATCAGCCATTAAAAAGAAATTAAACTTTGATCCAAGTGATGATTTTATCCTCTTTTCATCCGTAACAAAAGCAGGAATGGACCAAGCTTGGGATGCTATTTTAGAAAAATTGTGAGGAATACATATGGCAAAAACAATTCATACAGATAAAGCTCCAAAGGCAATCGGGCCTTACGTTCAGGGAAAAATCGTTGGGAACCTTTTGTTTGCTAGCGGTCAAGTTCCTTTATCTCCAGAAACTGGAGAAATCGTAGGAGAAACGATTCAAGAACAGACTGAACAAGTCTTGAAAAACATTGGAGCTATTTTGGCAGAAGCAGGCACAGATTTTGACCATGTTGTTAAAACAACTTGTTTCTTGAGTGATATGAACGACTTTGTACCTTTCAATGAGGTTTACCAAACAGCCTTTAATAGGGAGTTTCCAGCTCGTTCAGCTGTGGAAGTAGCTCGTCTTCCTCGCGATGTAAAAGTCGAAATTGAAGTCATCGCTGAGATAGGATAAGCGAGTTGAAGTTTGGTTCTTCCAAACTTCTTTTGATATAAGGAGACTATGATGACAATGAAACAACTTCACCTGGTGATTGTAACAGGGATGAGTGGTGCAGGGAAAACTGTAGCCATTCAATCCTTTGAAGATTTAGGATATTTTACGATTGATAATATGCCACCAGCTCTATTACCAAAGTTTTTGCAGTTGGTAGAGACCAAGGATGACGACCATAAGTTAGCCCTAGTGGTGGATATGCGAAGCCGTTCTTTCTTCTCAGAGATTCAGGCTGTCTTGGATGAATTAGAAAACCAAGATGATTTGGACTTCAAAATTCTCTTTTTGGATGCTGCTGATAAGGAATTGGTGGCACGCTATAAGGAAACTAGAAGAAGTCACCCTCTTGCAGCAGATGGTCGTATTTTGGACGGGATTAAGTTGGAACGCGAACTCTTAGCCCCATTAAAAAATATGAGCCAAAATGTGGTTGACACAACAGAGTTAACTCCTCGTGAACTTCGCAAGACTATTGCAGAGCAATTTTCGGACCAAGAACAAACGCAGTCTTTCCGTATCGAGGTCATGTCATTTGGGTTTAAATACGGCATTCCAATTGATGCAGACTTGGTATTTGATGTTCGTTTCTTGCCAAACCCTTACTATCTGTCAGAACTTCGTAATCAAACAGGTGAAGACCAGGCAGTTTATGACTATGTCATGAACCATGAGGAATCTGAAGATTTCTACCGTCATTTGTTAGCCTTGGTTGAACCAATTCTACCAGGTTACAAGAAAGAAGGTAAATCAGTCTTAACTATTGCGATTGGTTGTACTGGTGGCCAACACCGAAGTGTTGCTTTTGCCAAGCGTTTAGCGAATGACCTATCTAAAAGTTGGTCTGTAAATGAAAGTCATCGTGATAAAGACCGAAGAAAGGAAACGGTAAACCGTTCATGAGAAAACCCAAAATTACGGTGATTGGTGGTGGAACCGGGATCCCTGTTATTTTAAATAGTCTACGGGAAAAGGATGTCGACATTGCAGCCATAGTTACCGTTGCGGATGATGGTGGTTCTTCAGGTGAATTGCGTAAGAATATTCAACAGTTAACACCTCCAGGGGATTTACGTAATGTCCTTGTAGCCATGTCAGATATGCCAAAATTCTATGAAAAGGTCTTTCAATACCGTTTTTCAGAGGATGCAGGTGCTTTTGCTGGTCATCCATTAGGAAACATTATCATAGCTGGATTATCTGAAATGCAGGGTTCGACCTATAATGCCATGCAATTGCTGAGTAAATTCTTCCATACTACAGGGAAGATTTTCCCATCAAGTGACCATCCTTTGACACTCCATGCTGTCTTTAAAGATGGTTCAGAAGTTGCTGGGGAAAGTCACATTGCAGATCATCCAGGTATGATTGACCATGTCTATGTGACAAACACTCTAGATGATGAAAAACCGCAGGCTAGCCGTCGTGTTGTCAATACCATTCTTGAGAGTGATATGATTGTTTTGGGACCGGGATCGCTCTTTACATCCATCTTACCAAATATTGTTATTGAAGAAATTGGACAGGCTCTTCTAGAGACTAAGGCAGAGGTTGCCTATGTCTGCAATATTATGACTCAACGTGGAGAAACGGAGCATTTCTCAGATAGTGATCACGTAGAAGTCTTACAAAGTCATTTGGGCCGTCCATTTATCGATACTGTCCTTGTTAATATCGAAAAGGTTCCGAGGGACTATATGGATACCAACCGTTTTGATGAATATTTGGTGCAGGTTGAGCATGATTTTGAAGGTTTGCGTAAGCAAGTCCCACGTGTCATTTCATCCAACTTTCTACGCTTGGAAAATGGGGGAGCCTTTCACGATGGTGATTTAATCGTAGATGAGCTCATGCGGATCATACAGGTGAGAAAATGAGTTTTACAGTAGCAGTAAAAGAAGAAATTTTAAGTCAGCATCACCTGAGTCGTCATGAATTGTCAGCTATTATCAAGATGTCTGGTAGTATTGGTTTATCGAGCTCTGGTTTGACCTTGTCCGTCATTACAGAAAATGCTAAATTGGCTCGTTATCTCTATGAATCTTTCTTGCACTTTTACGGTATCAAGTCTGAGATTCGTCACCACCAGAGAAGTAATCTACGGAAAAATCGCGTCTATACTGT
>CABPWC010000056.1 GCA_902461025.1 uncultured Streptococcus sp. | reverse complement strand
TGGCCTCAATCTCAGCAATCCAGCTGGTCCCTTCTCTCAGCACACGACGGTATTTGTCCAAGGTCTCATCAAAGCCCGTTCGGATAATACCACCTTCGGTAATCACGTGGGGGGCCTCTGGGGCAATGGCAGCACTTATCAGGCTTTCCAACTCAGGAATAGCATCTAGTTGTTCAATTAGATAAGCTAGAGCTGGTTGCTCCATTCCTTCTAAAATGGCTCGAATTCGTGGAACACTTCCCAAGGTAGTTGCTAATTGCAAGAGGTCTTTAGGGTTGCTTTTGCCAAAAGATACTCGACTAGCCAGACGTTCGATATCGTAGACTCCCTTGAGGCTTTCCGTTAAATCACTGCGCTCAAAGAAATAATCCAGAAAGACTTGCACAACCTCCTGACGTTCTGAAATTCTGTCCTTATCAATTAAGGGACGTTGAATCCAAGAACGCAAGAGTCGCATACCCATCGCAGTCTTAGTTTCGTCTAGCAACCAGAAAAGACTCCCTTGTTTCTTACCTGAGCGAGCATTTTCAACCAAATCAAGACTAGCCTTGGTCGCAAAATCCATCTGCAAGAAATCTTTGATTTCATAACGAATAACAGGTTTTAAGTGATTCAACTCTCTCATCTGCGTCCGATGAACATACTGAAGAAGTTTCCCACTAGCTGCTCCTTCAACAGTTGCCAATCTTGAATCCAACAGATGAACATTTTCATATGTTTCTTGTTCATAGGAAAGCACTAGATTCATTTGACGACTTAGAATCTGTTCTTCCGCTTCGGACAAGTCGTAACCAATCACCACTTCTCTGGCCTTGAGGTTACGGATTTCACCACAGACTAGAGAGAAATCTGATAATCCCGTTACATAGAAATCACCTGTCACTAGGTCCATATAGGCTAGTCCATACTGGGAACCTTCACGATCAATAGCCACTAAAAAGTTATTGTGACTATCTGGCTTACTACTATCAACCACTGTTCCTGGTGTAATGACCTGGACGACCTCACGCTTAACGACACCAACAGCTTGCTTAGGATCTTCCATCTGCTCGGCGATGGCAACCTTGTAGCCACGCTCAACGAGGACATCGATGTACTGTTGGGCAGAGTGATAAGGAACTCCAGCCATGGGAATCGGATTTTCAGCATTTTTATTGCGACTGGTCAGTGAGATTTCTAGTATCTGTGCAGCATTGACGGCATCTTCATAAAACAACTCATAAAAATCACCCATGCGAAAAAGCAAAAAAGCATCTGGATATTGTTTTTTGATATCCACATACTGTTGCATACCAGGTGATAATTTTTCAGTAGTCATTTACTCTCTCCTTGTAAAAACAGTCCTGAGAGAAACTCTCAAGACCTTATCTATTTCCCATTAGCTCAAGCAAGCGTTCTTCCATGACTTTAGCAGCATGCTGATCTTTACAGATAACCAAAAGGGTATTGGCTCCTGCAACTGTACCTAAGATCCACCCATCTTTATTTGAATCGACTACATTGGCTAAAACAGATGCTTCTCCAAGTTTCGTGTGGAGGACCAGGGTAAATTCGGCCCTTGCAACACCCTCTAAGTGGTGTGAAAGGAATTCGACCAAATCAATCTTCTCTGTCTCATTTGCTAGTACATAGTAGACAACATCGTTTTTCTTAACTTTGGTTAAGCCAAGCTCTCGCAAATCACGGGATAATGTCGTTTGTGTCACAAAGACATTACAAGCTTCTAATCGATCTTGAATTTCCTTTTGAGTTCCTAATTTTTCTTCTGTAATCATTCGCTTGATGAGCTGATGACGTTCTCTTTTTCTCATAAGATCCTTTCGATTGCATATTTATAACATTTTACATTTTTTTAGTAAGAACATTATATCAAAAAAACTGGATATTTCAAAAAATATCTCTTCTTTCAAAAAAAATGTAGTAAATTGTGATAAAATAGTAGAAAAGCCCTAAAGGAGCCTTAAATGAATACAAAAGAATTGATTGCTAGCGAGTTGGCTAGCATCATTGATAGCCTGGACCAAGAGGCTATTTTACATTTACTAGAAACACCTAAAAACTCAGATATGGGAGATATCGCCTTCCCTGCCTTCTCATTGGCAAAGGTTGAACGTAAAGCTCCTCAAATGATTGCTGCTGACATCGCTGAAAAGATCAACAGCCAAGCTTTTGAAAAGGTTGTAGCAACAGGTCCTTACGTAAACTTCTTCCTTGATAAGGCTGCCATTTCTAGTCAAGTTCTACAAAATGTTATCACTGAAAAAGAGCACTACGCTGACCAAACAATTGGTAACCAAGAAAATGTCGTTATCGACATGTCTAGCCCTAATATCGCTAAACCATTTTCAATCGGTCACCTTCGTTCAACTGTTATCGGAGATAGCTTGTCACATATCTTCCAAAAAATCGGCTATAAAACTGTCAAGGTCAACCATTTGGGAGACTGGGGTAAACAGTTTGGGATGTTGATTGTTGCCTACAAGAAATGGGGTAACGAAGAAGCTGTCAAAGCTCATCCAATCGATGAACTCCTCAAGCTCTATGTCCACATCAATGCCGAAGCTGAGAATGATCCAAGTTTGGATGAAGAAGCACGCGAATGGTTCCGCAAACTTGAAAACGGCGATGAGGAAGCACTTGCTCTTTGGCAATGGTTCCGCGATGAAAGTTTGGTAGAATTTAACCGCCTTTACGATGAGTTACAAGTTGAATTCGACAGTTATAACGGGGAAGCCTTCTACAATGACAAAATGGGTGCAGTCGTAGATATCCTTGCTGAAAAAGGACTATTAGTCGAATCAGAAGGTGCCCAAGTTGTTAATCTTGAAAAATACGGAATTGAGCACCCAGCTCTTATCAAGAAATCCGATGGTGCAACTCTCTACATCACACGTGACTTAGCTGCGGCCCTCTACCGTAAAAACGAATATCAATTTGCTAAATCGATTTATGTCGTTGGTCAAGAGCAATCTGCTCACTTCAAACAACTCAAGGCTGTCTTGCAAGAGATGGGCTATGATTGGAGCCAAGACATTGTCCATGTTCCGTTTGGATTAGTAACAAAGGAAGGGAAAAAACTTTCTACTCGTAAAGGAAATGTTATCTTGCTAGAGCCAACTGTCGCAGAAGCCATCAGCCGTGCTAAAGCGCAGATCGAAGCAAAAAATCCTGAACTTGAAAACAAAGACCAAGTTGCTCATGCTGTTGGAGTTGGGGCCATTAAATTCTATGACCTTAAAACCGACCGTACAAATGGCTACGACTTCGACCTCGAAGCCATGGTATCCTTTGAAGGGGAAACTGGTCCTTATGTCCAATACGCTTACGCTCGTATCCAATCAATCTTGCGTAAAGCCGATTTCAAACCTGAAGCAGGTGCCAACTATAGTTTGAACGATGCCGAAAGCTGGGAAATTATCAAGCTAATCCAAGACTTCCCACGTATTATTAAACGTGCAGCTGATAACTATGAGCCGTCTATCATCGCTAAATTTGCAATCAGCTTAGCTCAAGCCTTTAACAAATACTATGCCCACACTCGTATCTTAGATGAAAGCCCAGAACGTGACAGTCGCCTAGCTCTCAGCTATGCAACAGCAGTTGTCCTCAAAGAAGCGCTTCGTCTGTTGGGTGTAGAGGCGCCAGAGAAGATGTAACTCGCCAAAGTTACTTGATTGCAAAGCAATCTAAGTAACTAACGCCAAATCCTATTCGGACTTTGGCTAGGCGCCTCACTAGTCTTTCGATAGAAATATTATCGATTTCTACCGAAAGACGTCGTAATCTTCAAGTTACTGTAACTAAAATTCATAATTGTTAGACGCTAGCCGCTTTTATGCAGACTAGCTAACTGCTTCACTAGTCATGTCCCCTAAATATAATCGATTTAGGGGCCACGACGTCGTAAATGAGGCGATTTGCCTAAACGTCTTACTAATTAATAACAAGTAGCTAGGCACTTACAGTATCATTACTCGAAAGGCGAAGGATATTCGTTTTTCTCTAACCACTTACTTCTTTATCACCTAGGGAGAATTTTTATGAGCCAGTATGCTTATATTCTAGTTGTTGTCAGTCTTCTTTTTCTCTTTCTTGTCAATAAATATGAAAAAGAGAAACTTCAAAGACTGCTTCAAGACCAACTATTGAAAGATCAAGATTTTCGTGCAACTATCAAAGAAAAAATCCAAACGATAGAAAATATCAATGATGTCATTGACTACATCAACAAAGGTTACCGTTTAGGAGTTCCCATTTCAAAAGAAATCGTTGACGAAATTCGCCAATCATAAAAAGACTCGAGATGAAGATTCTCGAGCCTTTTCTATTTTTTTCTGGAAACTACGATTTCCACCAGTATAACGATTCCTAGTGATGCCATGGTTCCGTAAGCTGACAAACTTTCATCAAGAAATTTCGCGGAGAACTGCATCAGAGTGATTGCTAAGAGTAGCAAGGCACTACAAAGTAGTATATCCTTAAAACTTGGTTTGCGTTTTATATACTTTAAAAATGATCTCTGTAGTTTATTCATTTCGTTTGTTCCCTTTTGGAGTAAATCCTTTATCCATAGAATAATGCTCTTCCTTAGAAAATCTGGCCTCTTACGAAACCTCAAGTTCGTAAAGTTCTGCAATAATCCCTGCAACCTTCTTGATATCTCCCAACATGCCACGCATCTCAAAGTCAGCTAAAACAGGGAAACCAAAACGTTGACTGTATTGCTTGGCCGTCAAGCAGTATTGGTTGTTAAAATTGCGGTTACCTGATCCTACGACACCAAAACACTTGCTAGCATTGTCACCATATGCGATAAAGTCACCTACTGGAGT
The DNA here is from genome assembly GCA_902461025.1 of uncultured Streptococcus sp. Classification (GTDB taxonomy): domain Bacteria; phylum Bacillota; class Bacilli; order Lactobacillales; family Streptococcaceae; genus Streptococcus. The sequence goes on along the minus strand of CABPWC010000056.1, from coordinate 5,245 downwards.
GGTCAAAATCTCCACATCTCCATTGTCAACCCCATTGCCACCTTCTAGGTAAGTCGGTAGAAAAGCCACATACGGGTTGGTCATCTCAAAGAAGTCTTCTCCTTCCTTGACCAAGTCTTTAATATGAATTTTTTCTACTTCAATGTTCGCATACTGCTCCAACAAATAAGCTTTCAAACGTGTTACAAAACTCTCCGTGTTGCCGCTTAGACTGATATAAACTAAGGAAATTTTTTTCATCTTTTCCTCCCTCTTTCTCGAATCCAAAAAAATAACTACCAAGATTGTATCTTGATAGTTATCCTTTGTCAACTCTTAGGCGAGTTCTTCTTCTTGAGATTCTGTTAATTCTTTTTGCTGACGCCATATTTTATAGAAGACGATTCCCAAAAAGATAACATTGATGACGATGAAAATAATAGTGGTTACTTTTGACATGACTCCCATTCCTAAACGTAGGGTGTCATCTTTAATCAATTGCATAGCATCTTGTAAATTCATATTGTCATGGACTAGTCCAACAATAGCTAGTAAGGCATATCCAACATAAGTGTAGTTTGCCAACTGCAGGTTCTTACGAATTAAGAAAACAAAGGCTACTACAACTAGGATAGCAGATAGAATAATGAGTATCGTGTTAAAAATAGAGTGAGATGACTCTGACACTTGGTGGGCATAGTTAACAGCATCTTCTATTTGTTGAGCACTAAGTGTCCCAACATTTCCTTGGCTAGCACGAAGGGCGTCCTTACTAGGTACTGGGGTAAAAATTCCAACTACTGCCAAGGCTGAATTAATCGCTGATAAGACTAATAAAACCCATAGATAGATTGGTTTCTTTTTCATAAAAGTAACCTCCTCAAATTTTTGAATTTATTATAGCATATTTTAAAATGGATAACAAACCTTAGAGGGTGACTTCAATCTGCTTGCGGTAGGCTTTCGGAGACTTTCCACATAGTTTTCGAAAGACCTTGTAGAAATAGCCTACATTACTATAACCAACCGTATAGCAAATATCCTCAATACTATCATTTGTAGATAGTAAAAGTTGCTGGGCAGCCTTAATCCGTTGCTTATTGAGAAGCTCAGCAAAGGTTGAATTGGTTTCCTTCTTGATTAACTGACCTAAATACACAGGATTGATAAAGAGATCCTTGCTGATATCCTTGAGAGAAAGCTCTTTTTTATAGTCTCTACCAATAACTTCAAGTACACTGACGACATTCTCATTCATACGGTATTGGCCAAAGAAGGACGTCAAGGTTTCCTTGATATAAGCCACTAAATCTTCAAAGTTTGTAATGGCATGAATTCTTTTGACAATATCTGTCATATCATCTGCTTTCAGATGCTCAAAGAGATGGAAGACGTCCATCACAAACTGAGTAAAGAGTTGCTTGGTAATGGATACCCTCGGTGTGTTTTCCAATACAATCTTCTCAAGCAAATTCAACTCTTCGATAATCTGCTGAAGATTTCCTTGGATAATAACTCGATAGATGGGTTCATAATAAGAAAAGAGACTTTCAGATTGATCGAGATTTACAGTTCCATAGAAGAGTGCTTTTTCAACGTCAAACTTCCATTTTTCAAAGTTTGCCTGATAAGGTAACTCAAAAGGCATGACGAGTAAACCATCGAATTTCTGAGTTGCTAGCACAATCTGCCAGTCCTGACCTAGAACATAGTAAGGAATGACAAAATCCCCTTGTTTTTCTCGGGAAAGACCAATCCACCAATTTTCTTTTTGGGTGAGATGAGTCTTGAAGGCTTCTTCATCTAATTGCTGACTCAAGATTTCTGGCTCATGCACTTTCTCACGAAGTTGACCAAGGATTTTCTCAAGTAAATGCTCCAGTTCAACCTTATCAACTGGTTTAACAAGATAATCTACAACATTGAGGTTCATGGCTTTCTTGACATAGTCAAATTCTTGATAGCCGGAAAGAAGAATATAGTAAGCCTCTGGCAAGAGTTCCTTCATCTCCCCAATCATTTCAAGTCCTGTCTTGCCAGGCATGTTGACATCAGAAATGATGATATCTACGGGATGCTCTCGGACATAATCCAAAGCGTCATCAGCATGATTGGCCGTTGCAACGACTTCCATATCCCATTTTTCAAAAGGGATCAAACGCTTAAGTCCTTCTGTAATCATGTACTCATCATCAACTAATAGTACTTTATACATGTTTATCCTTTCTCTTCATCCTGAATGGTAATTCGATATTGAACACCTTTTTGTTCAGCAGATTCTATACTAATGTTATAGCGGTCTCCAAAGTAGAGCACAAAGCGTTCGTGGACATTGACGATCCCAATAGACTGTCGCTGTTCCATATAATCCGCTGTGTGTTCAAAGGTTCTTTGAGCCAGTTTAGCTTGAATTTCTGCTAGTTTTTCAGCAGACATCCCACGGCCATTATCGGTTACTAAAATTTCGACATAGCCATTTTTTTTCAAAGCCTTGATACTGATAACATTATCTGTCCTTCTGTGGTCAACTCCATGGGCAAAATAATTTTCCACTAAAGGCTGGAGGGTGAACTTTGGAATACGCATTTCTTCCAATTCAGGGTCAATCTTAAATCCATAGGCAATGGATTTTGGATAGCGAACCATACAGAGATAACTGTACTTCCGACAAAACTCTACTTCTTGTTTGAGGGTCGTTTCTCGCTCGTCAGAGATATTATTGCGCAGGAGACTACTGAACTCATAGATGATATCTGCTAGTTCATTTTGGTTCTCCATTACTGCGTACATCCGCAAAAATTCTAGAGTATTGTACATAAAATGCGGATTAATTTGAGCTTGCAAGGCTCGCATGTTGGCATCTTTTTGATTGAGTTCCAGCTGATAAATATCATGAATGTTACTTTCCAGTCGATCCAACATATCATTTGTCGACTCAGCAATTAGAAGCAACTCCTGGTCCTTTTTATCTGTGTCGATTCTCTTGGTCTGCTCTCCCTTAGTAATGGCTTGAATGGAATCCACCAAGTCCACAACCTGACTTTGATAGTCAGAAAAGGTCCTTCTTAAGGTCATATATAAAATGATGATAAAGAGGGCGCTCAAACCTAAAATAAGTGCCGAACTCGCTAAAGCCCCACTCCAAACATAATCCTTTGGTACAGCTACTCGAACTTGATAACCATGGGCAGTTGTTCCTACCAACCAAGACTCATTCGTTCCCTTCGCTCCAATATAGAACATATCTGTTTCATATGGTGCAATGACCGTTACGGCAACAGGAATTGTTCCCCTGGTATTGTCAATCGCCTTATAGAGGAATTCTGGTTCTACGGAAATATAAATGACCCCTAGAGCTTGGTCCGATATGGGATCAGACACTGGAACAGCGAAACTATTGGCGTCCGGTTTAAAGCTCTCAGCCGGAATCTTCTGTCCACTACGATTATCTCTCTTGGATACAAAGACGTCCGTTGAATCCTGTAGAACAATCGCAACACCACTCACGAAATCATTTCGCACGTAGATATCATCGATATTTTCATAAATAGAAACGGAAATATAGGGTGACGCCTTGCGCTCTAACTGCCAGTAAAAATAATCCGGCGTGCTGAGGCTAAAATATTTGTAAATTCCTTCAATCCGAGCTTGATTTTCTACCAAACCTTGAGCCAGGCGAGTGGATTCACGATAATAGTATTCAACCTCGTCGACCGTCCGAGCCAAGACACGTTGACTGACTCGACTTGCTTCTTTTTCACGCATATCCCAGTAAACATAGGAGAGCAAGAGAGCAAAACAAGTGATGATAACAATCATGACTAGGCTATAAAGCCTAAGAAGTGAGTGGAGACGAAACTGTTTGGTATTATTTTGTTGCCAATTTTTCATGAATACTCTCATAAACAGGCTCCAATAAATCACTAATAAAGAAATGCCACATTCCAATACCTACAAAAGCAATGAGGGCTGGCATATAGAAACCAATAATGGCTAACAAGACGCTACCAAGGAGAACCTTGGCCACTGCTGACAAACTCATAAAAATTCCGATAAAGGCAAGCTTTAAGGTGTTTTTATAGGACAATTCAAAGTAAACCTGTAACTTTAAAGATACCGTATAGGCCAAAAATACCAAGGCTACTAAAAAGATATTTAGAAAGGTTGCTGCCAAGTGGATAATGGTCTGGTATGGCAACTGAATCATCAGATACAAGCCATAAATCAAGATGAAGTCAATCCCTATAAAGGTGTAGAAACTGAGATTACTTTTGACAAAATTGCTCTTAAATAAAGCCCATGCTTCCTTGAAACGATAAGCACGGTAAGAATAGCCGTGTTCTGCATATAAACTCATGAGAGTTGCACTAGCGGGTGCTATACCAAAGACCACTCCTCCTGCTAGTGTCAATAACCAAAAATAAGCCGTCGCAATCATCCCCAAAAAGAAACGATGAAAGACTAGCTCAATGAAATTTCCCACGGTTTGCCTCCTATAAATTAATCTAGTTTTATTATAACATATTTCAAGAGCTCTCAAAAATAGGAGCAGTAAAAAAATAAATACATTTATTGGTTTAATAACGTTATTTGTACTATAATAAAGATAGATAGAGATACCGATTCATGATTAAAGAACAAAAGTTTTACCAGGAAAAATGGACATATTTGCAGATTAAATCATCACTATTCAAATCAATTATTAGCTTTACAAAATAGCGAAGGGAGTACTAGCCATGACTATTTTTATTTTAAGAACTACCGTGTTTTGGATTGCTCTTGTATTGAGTCTTTTCTCTGATAAATTGTTCAAACAACATGCAAAAATCGGAAAAATAATTTGCACTATAATAGCATTAATTGCGGCATTGTCATTTCTGTTCTAAGTTATTTTAAGAATACAGGAATTTGTTTGTCCTGTATTCTTTTTTTCGTCAAATGTACATTGATAAAATAAATAAATAACAAGTTGATAAAATCAACCAAATTAGAGGCGAAAAAAGGTATAGATTGAACTGAAATATAGTGAAATTAACAAAAGAAAAAACGCTTAAAATCAGCGTTTTTCTTATGTATTGATTCGTATTGAATACTTACTTCACTTCTATCTACAGTTTCTAAATCTCTAAATATAATAGAGCTGAAGCAGTGGTAAAACAGATCATCAACAAACTTGGTAATATCTTAGGAAATAATTTCTTTATAGTCCAAGTCGCTTTGCTTTAAATTATACTTTTTTCTTAAACATTTGATACGAGTAGGTATT
>CABPWC010000055.1 GCA_902461025.1 uncultured Streptococcus sp. | reverse complement strand
GTCCAGTTTTGAGATCAATCGGCCAAGCCCACGTAACTGCCCTCGCTAGTCGTCCCAAGCTTATTGGAGGGGCGCGTGCTCAATACCCACAAGATGCTATTAGGAAATCGTAAAATGGAAAAGAAACAAGTTGAAAAGGTTATAAAATATTCTATTAGAAAGTTCTCTGTTGGAGTCGGTTCTGCTGTCATCGGGGCCTTGCTTTTTGGTGCTAACAATCTCTTGCTTGATCAAGTAGCAGCTAATGAAGTTTGTGAGCCAAATCAGGTACACTATCGCTATTTGGCAGAGCAAGAGTTGACAGAAGCTGAAAAAGCCCTTATTCATAGAGAGCTTCCGTCGAATTTAGAACAAGATGATATTGTTTATCTTGTTTATAGAAAAAAAGAAGTTGGAAGCCAGCTGTTACCAAGTACTGGAAACAAAGAATTAGCGCTAGCGGGGATCGGTTTTGCAACGGCTTCTTTAGCGGTCCTCTTAATATCAAAGAAACATCGCAATAAGGTAGTTGGAATCCTACTAATTGGTGCACTTGGAGGTAGCTACTTCATTCCTCATACTGCTAAGGCTTTTGAAAATAAAGTCCTACAATCTTATAATCAGACACTCTCTTCATGTAGTAAAGAGGATTTAGCGAATGGAGTTATTCAAATTGATGGGTATGACTACATTGGTTACTTCAAAGAAGCTGATTTGAAGGTTTCAATGCCTGAAAATAATCAAGATAATAACTTGATTACAGATAAAGTGACACAAGAAGCTCGTGAAGGCGAATCACTTGTTCAACCAGAACCTCCTGGTCATACAAGTGAAGAAACAACAGAGAGCACCCAAGAAGAAGCCCCTATTGGTGAACCCCCTGTCAAACCAGAGTCTCCAGCACAACCAGAGAATAGTACAGCCAAGGGTACTCAAGAAGAAGGTCATGTAGGCGAGGCCCCAGTCCAATCGGAATTACCAGCCTATACAGGAGAAGTGACAGCCAAAGGTACTCAGGAAGAGGGTCATGTAGGCGAATCTCCAATCCAACCGGAATTACCAGCCTATACAGGAGAAGTAACAGCCAAGGGTACTCAAGAAGAAGGTCATGTAGGCGAATCTCCAATCCAACCTGAACTCCCAGCCTATACAGATGAAGTAACAGCTAAAGGTACTCAGGAAGAGGGACACGAAGGTGAACCTCTCATTCAACCGAGCTTGCCAGAATACAATGTGACTGAGTCAACTGTGACTGAAACAGAAACTGTTACAATTCCATATTCTACAGAATACCTATCGGATTCTAATCGCTATACAGACGAAGAAAGTGTTGTTCAAAAGGGTGAAGTTGGTAGTCAACTCATACATCGTGTCTACAAAACTGTAGATGGGGAGAAAGTTGGCGAAGCTATCAGCACTAGTACGGAAGTTGTTAAAGCTCCTGTAGCTGAAAAAATCAGTCGCGGAACCAAACCAATTGAAGGCCAAACCGAAGAAGTTTCTGTTGAAGAAGTTCCTTTTAAAACGATAATGGAACAAGATTCGAGTTTACTCAAGGGAACTGAAACAGTTGCTCAGGTAGGTAAGAATGGTAAGAAGAAAATTACCAAAGTCTACAAGACTATCAAGGGTGTGAAAACTGCAGATGCACCTACTGTTTCAGAAGAAGTTCTTGAACAGGCACAAGACCACATTATCAAAAAAGGTACTAAGGAATTAGAAAAACCTACTCTAACATTAACTAAAGTTGATACAGAAGAATTGAATCGAAGTGCAAAAGCAACTTATAGCCTTAAAAAACCAGATGGAGTGACTATCAAGTCTATTCAAGCAGTGTTGAAAAAAGGCGATCAAGTTATTAAGATCTTTAGTCTTTCAGAGTCTAATCTTGCGACAGCTTTAGCTGATCTAGATTATTACAAGGATTATACGCTTGCAACGACTATGGTGTATGATCGTGGTAATGGTGACGAAGAAGAAGTTCTTAAGGAAGAACCACTGAGAATCGACCTTAAAAAAGTCGAAGTCAAAAATATTAAGGAAACAAGCTTAATCAGTGTGGATGACCAAGGAAATGAGACCGATAGTAGTCTCTTGTCTGAAAAACCATCGAATGTTAAGCCTTACTACTTAAAAGTTACCACTCACGATAATAAGGTTACTAAACTAGCTGTTGATAAAATCGAAGAAGTTACTGTAGATGGAAATAAACTTTACAAAGTAACTGCTAAAGCACCAGATTTGATTCAACGTACTGCAGAAAATCGTTTCACTGAAGAGTATATACACTATTTACCTAAACCTAAAGCTCATGAAGGTGATGTTTACTACGACTTTAATGAACTTGTAAAAGCTATGCAAGCCAATCCGACTGGTACATTTAAACTTGGTAGCAATATGAATGCTAATAATGTACCGCCAGCTGGCAAATCTTATGTAACCAATGCCTTTAAAGGTTCATTGGGAAGTACTGATGGTAATAAATTTGCTATTCATAATATCACTAAACCATTATTTGGAAACATCGAAGGTGGTTCAGTTAAGGATCTCTTACTAGAAAATGTCAATATTGATATGCCTGGAGTTGATCGAGTAGCTCCAATTTCTAATGTCATCAAAAATAATGCAACTATTGAAAACGTCAAAGTAACTGGAAATGTTGTCGGTAACAATGATGTAGCTGGTATTATCAATAAAATTGATGGTAGTGGAAAAGTAAGTAATGTCGCCTTTATCGGTAAACTTCACGCTGCTGGTAATAGAGGAGGCTATTTAGCTGGTGTTCTTGGTGAAAACTGGAAGGGTATCGTTGAGAAAGCCTACGTTGATGCTAAAATCACTGGTAACAAAGCAAAAGCTGCAGGTCTAGTCTATTCATCTCAAAATGGTGCTAATAACTACACGGTCGGTAAAGAAGGTGTCCTTAGAAATTCAGTTGCTAAAGGTTCTATCGAACTGAAAGAAGCTGTTCAATCTGGTGGATTGCTGGGTACCAACTGGGCCTTGGGTACTATTGAAGACAACATCACTATGATGAAAGTCAAAACAGGTGAGATGGTATTTGGTCACTCAGATATTGATGCTGACGATTACTTCACCTATTCAAGAACCAAACGTAATTATAGTGTTGATGGCGTGAGTGAAGGTAAGAAATCCTTTAACAATTCACGTAAAATTCCAAGTATCTCACTGGCAGAAGCTGAGCAGAAAATTGAAGCAATGGGAATCACTGCTGATAAATTTACTAGCAGCAAACCTATTGAAGACAAGCTTAATAACAGTCTAAACAAAGACGATCAGTACAAAGCAATTGATAGTTATGATGCAACTCGTGAGCTAGCTTACCGTAATATTGCAAAACTTCAACCTTTCTATAATAAAGAGTGGATTGTAGACCAAGGTAATAAATTGGCTGCAGGAAGTCCTCTCTTGACTAAAGAAGTATTGTCTGTAACTGCTATGAAAGGCAATACCTTTGTGACGGAATTAGCTGATGCTGATCATATTATGATTCACTATGCAGATAAGACAAAAGATATCTTCAGCATTACGCCGAAAGACTCTAAAGTCAAACAAGTGAAAGAGTACGGTATTGCAGAACTTGGTGAAGTTGTTTATACTCCGAATATGGTTGACAAAGACCGTAGTGATCTCATCAATACTATTGTTGAAAAATTGAGTCCTGTAGAATTACAATCAGATCCTATCTACACGCACCTTGGTAGAACTGGTCCAAACAAAGTTAATGCTATTAAGAACCTTTATCTTGAAGAAACCTTCAAAGAAGTTAAGGATAATCTGACTCACTTTGTCAAACAACTGGTTGAAAACCAAGACCATCAATTAAACACAGATGAGGCTGCTAAGCGTGCTTTGATCAAGAAAATTGATGATAACAAGGCAGCGGTTCTCCTTGGCCTATCTTACCTTAACCGTTATTACGGAGTGAAGTTTGATGATTTCAATATCAAGCAACTCATGTTGTTCAAGCCAGACTTCTATGGTAAGAACGTCAATGTATTAGACCGTTTGATTGAAATTGGTTCAAAAGAAGACTATGTAAAAGGAACTCGCACACATGATGCCTTCCGTGAAGTAGTTGCTAAACATACTCTATCAGGCAATTTAAATGACTTCCTCAAATATAACATGGAACTCTTCACAAAAGATACAGACTTGAATGATTGGTTCATCAAAGCAACCAAAGATAATGTCTATATCGTGGAACCAAAAACAACAAATCCTGATTTTGCAGATAAGAAACATAGAGCCTACGAAGGTTTAAATAACGATATGCACGGCAAGATGATCTTACCACTCTTGAACTTAAAAGATGCCCACATGTTCTTGATTTCAACATACAATACCATGGCCTATAGTTCATTTGAAAAATATGGTAAGAACACTGAAGCAGAACGGAATGCCTTCAAAGCTGAAATTGACAAGGTTGCGAAAGGTCAACAGAATTACCTGGATTTCTGGTCACGTCTATCTCTAGATAAAGTCCGTAATCAGCTCTTGAAGAGCAATAATATGGTTCCGACACCTGTACTGGACAACCAGAATTATAAGGGCATTAGTACTGATCGTTATGGCCATACAAACAGTGGTAAAGATGTGGCGCCTATCCGTGAATTGTATGGACCTACAGATCGTTACCATGCGACTGATGGCCGTATGGGAGCTGTGGCTCGCGTTTATGCGAATCCATATAAGGATGATTCTGTCTTCTTTATGGTGACGGATATGGTTAGTGATTTTGGGGTTTCTGCCTTTACTCATGAAACAACTCACGTAAATGACCGAATGGTTTATCTAGGTGGCTCAAGACACCGTGAAGGAACAGATCTTGAAGCATTTGCTCAAGGAATGTTACAAACTCCGTCTGTATCAAATCCAAATGGTGAATACAAAGCCCTTGGTCTCAACATGGCTTATGAACGTCCAAACGATGGAAATCAATGGTATAACACTAATCCAAATGACCTTAAATCACGTGACGAAATTGATCGTTACATGAAGGGTTATAATGACACCCTCATGCTTCTGGATTATCTTGAAGGAGAAGCTGTCCTGGATAAGGCAAATCAAGATTTAAACAACGCTTGGTTCAAGAAAGTAGACAAACAATACCGAGGAAATAATACCAAGAATCAATTCGATAAGGTACGTCCTTTGAGTGATGATGAAAAGACTATTCCATTACGTACAGTAGATGACCTAGTAACTAACAACTTCATGACCAATCGTGGTCCAGGTAACAGAGTTTATAATCCATCTGACTTTGATTCTGCTTATGTCACTGTTCCAATGATGACTGGTATCTATGGTGGTAATACAAGTGAAGGTGCTCCAGGAGCGATGTCATTTAAACACAATACTTTCAGAATCTGGGGTTACTATGGCTACGAAAAAGGCTTCCTAAACTATGCTTCTAACATGCTAAAAGCTGAATCTAAAAAAGCTGGTAAAGATACTCTAGGTGATGACTTCATCATTAACAAGATTTCTGATGGAAAATTCAACAATCTTGAAGATTGGAAGAAAGCTTACTTCAATGAAGTTGTGACAAGTGCCAAACATGGAATTCAATCTATTGAAATTGATGGTACAACGTATAACTCTTATGAGGACTTGAAACAAGCATTTGCTGCTGCTGTTGAAAAAGATAAGGCAAGCTTGAAGAATGGTTCTGTTAAATTTGACAATACTGTCACTTTGAAAGAAAAACTCTTTAAGAAACTTCTTCAACAAACAGATAGCTTTAAAACTTCTATCTTTAAATAATCAATTGACTCTCATCTGCTAAGCAGGTGAGAGTTTTTTGGTTCCCAAGGGTTTTAAGAATTTTCCAAACAGATTCCAAGTATTTTTAGCAAGGTAGGTATATAATAGAACTACAAAGTAGATATCTATATTCATATGATGAATGAGAAAGGTGACAAAGATGAAAAAATGGCAAGCATCTGTATTGGTCTGCGCTAGTCTGGTTTGTCTATCGGCTTGTAAAAATCAGTCAGCAAACCAAGTTGATAATCAGAGTGGAGACAAGCAAGGACAAGTTAGCTCTCAAACTGCAAAACAAGGAGAAGTAGTTCCAGACTTTGAACTCACGGGAGTTGACGGAAAAACCTATCGCCTATCAGATTATAAAGGCAAAAAGGTCTATCTCAAATTTTGGGCTTCTTGGTGCTCTATTTGTCTAGCTAGTCTGCCTGATACAGATGAACTGGCACAAGAAGCTGGCGATGACTATGTCGTTTTGACAGTCGTTTCTCCTGATCAAAAAGGGGAGCAGTCAGAAGAAGCCTTTAAAAAATGGTATCAGGGTTTAGATTATAAAGCTTTACCAGTATTGCTAGACCCTTCGGGACAACTTTTAGCAAGTTACGGAGTTCGTTCTTATCCGACTCAGGCCTTTATTGATAAAGAAGGAAAACTAGTTAAGACCCAGCCAGGCTTTATGGATAAGGTAAGTATTTTAGAGAGTTTAAAGGCTATGAATTAGAGGCTTATTATGAATGATAAATTAAAAACAATTGTATTCATAGGAATCATCATTTGCATCATCATCGGAATTTTGTTTCTTTTGGAAAAAAGAAACTCTATCTACACCGACACTTCTCAAATCGAGAAGGCAGCAGTTAGTCAAGGGCAAAAAGTCACGAAAAAAACTGAGCCAAGTAAAGATGCTGACTTACATGAAATCTATCTAGCGGGAGGCTGTTTCTGGGGAGTCGAAGAGTATTTTTCAAGAGTAGCGGGTGTGACAGATGCTGTATCTGGCTATGCTAATGGTAGAGGAGAAACAACCCAGTATGAATTGATCGGTCAAACTGGGCATGCTGAAACTGTTCATGTGACCTATGATGCCAATCAAATCACTTTGAAAGAAATCTTGCTTCATTATTTCCGTATTATCAATCCAACTAGTAAAAACAAGCAAGGTAATGACGTAGGAACCCAATACCGCACGGGAGTCTACTATACAGATGAAAAAGACCTAGAAGTCATCAATCAAGTCTTTGATCAGGTTTCTAAGAAGTATGACCAGCCTCTAGCGGTTGAAAAGGAAGCTTTAACAAATTTTATCGTGGCTGAGGACTACCACCAAGATTATCTCCAGAAAAATCCGAATGGATATTGCCATATCAATGTTAATCAAGCAGCCTATCCGGTCATTGATGCTAGTAAGTATCCAAAACCGAGCAACGATGAATTGAAAAAGCTCCTGTCACCAGATGAGTATGCAGTGACTCAAAACAGTCAAACAGAACGTGCCTTTTCAAATCGTTACTGGGATAAATTTGAAGCAGGTATTTATGTAGATGTGGCGACAGGTGAACCACTCTTTTCTTCGAAAGATAAATTTGAATCGGGCTGTGGTTGGCCTAGCTTTACTCAGCCTATCAGTCCAGATGTTGCGACCTACAAGGAAGACAAGTCATACAATATGGTCAGAACAGAAGTCAGAAGCCGAACTGGTGATTCCCACTTAGGACATGTCTTTACAGACGGGCCTCAGGACAAGGGAGGGCTTCGCTATTGTATTAACAGCCTGTCTATCCGTTTTATTCCAAAGGATCAAATGGAAGAAAAGGGTTATGGTTATTTGTTAGATTATGTTGAGTAAGTTTTCTCAACCCTATTAGTTAAAAAGCCAGATCTCCTGTTTGGGGTCTGGCTTTTATGGTATACTTAGGATATGCATAGAAAAACAGTGATTGATTTTAGGGCTTTGGGCGAGAGATACACCTTTACCCAGCCTATTAAAGAGTTAAAAACCAGAGATTTAGCAGAAGTAGCAGACTTGCTAGCTCAAGTAGAAAGCTACCAAGAGCAGGGCTATTATGTAGTTGGTTATGTTAGTTATGAAGCAGCACCTGCTTTTGAGGAGAAGTTAGCGGTTCACGAGGGTCCCTTGTTAGGAGAGTATCTCCTCTATTTCACCGTTCATGACAGCGTTGAAACATCCAGCATTCCTCTAGCTTATGAGGAGGTGGATTTGCCATCAAATTGGCAGGAAGTAACATCTGCTGAGGACTATGAAAAGGCGATTACCCAAATTCACCATCATTTAAGACAAGGAGATACCTATCAGGTCAATTATACTGTCCAACTCAAGCAGGAGTTATCTGCTAATCCTTTTGCCATCTACAATCGTATGGTGGTGGAGCAGGAAGCGGGATATAATGCTTACGTAGAGCATGATGATATGGCAGTGATTTCCATGAGTCCAGAACTCTTTTTTGAGCAAAATGGTCGTGAATTGACGACTCGTCCTATGAAGGGCACAACTAAACGTGGTTTGAATAACGATGACGACTTGAAAGAGGCGGCTTGGTTGGAACAGGATCCCAAAAATCGTTCAGAAAACATGATGATAGTGGACCTCTTGCGAAATGACATGAATCGTATTTCTGAGGTTGGTAGTGAGCATGTTAAGCGTTTATGCCAAGTTGAGCAGTATTCTACAGTTTGGCAGATGACTTCGACTATCAAGAGTCAGTTACGACCAGATGTTGACCTAGTTGAAATCTTCCGTTCGCTCTTTCCATGTGGCTCCATCACAGGAGCTCCCAAGATAGCGACCATGGAAATTATCAAGAACTTGGAACCACATGCGCGTGGAGTATACTGTGGAACTGTTGGTCTCTTACTGCCCAATGGACGACGGATTTTCAATGTGGCTATTCGAACTATTCAACTGCATGGAGGGCAAGCCATCTATGGTGTCGGAGGTGGCATCACTTGGGATAGTACTTGGGAGTCAGAATACCGTGAAGTCCATCAAAAGGCAGCTGTTCTTTACCGCAAACAACCTCGTTTTCAGCTGATTACGACAGGGAAAATCAGCCAGAAAAAATTGTTCTTTGAAAAGCAACATCTAGAAAGATTGCAAGAGGCTAGTCGTTATTTTGCCTTTCCATTTGACCAAGAAGTTTTAAGACAAAAGTTAGAGAAGGAGTGCCAGGCTTGTGACCTTCATCAAGACTACCGTTTGCGAATCAGTCTCAGCAAATCTGGAGCGATTGAAAATGAACGACAAGTATTAACTCCGCTTAGCCCTAGCTTCTGTCAGGCCAAGCTTTGTCTACAAGAAGCTGATTTGAAGCAGTCCTTTACCTACTTTAAGACGACATACCGACCACATTTGACAGTGGGAGAGCAGGAAATCATCTATCACACTGCTGATGGAAAATTGCTTGAAACCTCTATTGGGAATCTGGTCTTAAAAATGAATGGTAAGCTCTATACTCCACCTAGCACTCTTGGTATTTTACCAGGGATTTATCGTCAACACTTGCTTGAGAGTAGGCAGGCAGAAGAAAAGATCTTGACCGTAGAAGATTTGAAAGAAGCAGAGGTCATTTATGCTTGTAATGCAGTAAGGGGCTTATATGAGTTGTCAGTAAGGGAGAACTAAATGAAACTAATATTTTTACATGGTTTAGGACAGTCAGCAGATAGTTGGAAAGAAGTTCAGGATTTTCTTGCAGATTATTCCTCTGAAGCCCTAGAGTTATTTCCTTCCGGAGTTGCTAGCTATCAAGAAGCTAAGGAGCGCATTTATCAGCACTTATTAAAGGAGACAGAACCTTTTGTTCTAGTAGGTTTGTCCCTAGGGGCTGCACTTGCATTGGAACTTTCAAGTTATGATATACCAAATCTTCAGGTCTTGGTTTTGTCAGGTTGCCCACTGAAACTAGCTGGTAACATTCCTTTTTACATTCAGTTGCTGATATTCAAATTGCTTCCTAAGAGGATATATGAGAAGCAGGGGGCAGACAAATCGCTTTTAGTTGGAGTATCTGAAGAATTAAAAACACTTGATTTAAGAGAGATTGCAAGGAATTGTTCTTATCCAACTTTGTTAATCTGTGGTAGCCAGGATAAGCCTAATCTAAAGTCTATGAAAGATCTGCAACAACTGATTCTAAATTCTCAGTTTCAGATTATTCCTGATGGACCTCATGTTCTGAATAGGGCTAAACCAAAAGAGTTTGCAGAAATAACTAGAAGTTTTCTTGAATTGCTGAAATAAGTTTGATAAAATAATATGGAAGTTGATATTATCATAAAGGAGAATAATATGAGTCAAAAGATTATTGGGATTGACCTTGGTGGGACATCTATCAAGTTTGCTATTTTAACGCTAGAGGGAGAAATCCAAGAAAAATGGTCTATTAAGACTAACATTTTGGATGAAGGAAGCC
>CABPWC010000054.1 GCA_902461025.1 uncultured Streptococcus sp. | reverse complement strand
CATTTGTCAATTACAATTATCAGTATACTCTTAAAATCTACATTTGTCAACTAAAAAAACCGATATCAAATATCGGTTCAGTAATTTTATTTAAAAATTTATTCTTGCCAATTTTCTTGGTCTTCTTTAAATCGTTTTAGGAGATCAAGTCCTTCAGGTGTGATGTAGCCTTCTTCTTGGGCTAGGTGGATGAGTTCGCTATAGTTAGACAAAGTCACCAGTTTAACACCCGCATCTGCAAAGTTCTTATCTGCTTTTGGTAATTGATAGCTAAAAATGGCTACGACACCTAGTACATCAGCACCCTCACGTTTGGCAGCCGCTACGGCTTCGAGAACCGAACCACCTGTTGAAATCAAATCTTCAACAACGACCATTTTTTGCCCTTGAGCTACACGACCTTCGATTTGGTTTCCTGCACCATGGTCCTTTGGTTTACTACGGATGTAGGCAAATGGCAGATTCATCTTATCAGCGATAATGGCACCATGAGGAATACCTGCAGTCGCTGTCCCTGCAATCACTTCTACCTCAGGGAATTCTGCCTTGATAGCTTCCACAAAACCATTCTCAATCAAAGTTCGAGTTTCTGGGTAGGCAAGCGTCACACGGTTGTCCGTATAAATTGGTGACTTGATTCCTGACGCCCAAGTGAAGGGCTCTTCTGGTTTGAGGTAAACGGCTTGAATTTTCAATAGATGGCTAGCAATGTCTTTAGCAAGTGTCATGGGATTCTCCTTTGTTTTTTTACTTTATTCTTATTTCCAGTCTTGTGTCCATTCATCCTTGATAGCATGATAAGCTGCTACTGGATCAGTGGCCTGAGTGATTGGACGCCCGACAACGATATAGTCACTACCAATTTGATAGGCATCTGCTGGTGTCATAATTCGTTTTTGGTCTCCAACAGCGGCTCCTGCTGGTCGAATACCTGGTGTCAGGCAGATAAAATCTTGACTAGTCGCTTCTTTGATGAGTTTCACTTCCTGAGCTGAGCAAACCACACCATCTAAACCGGCTTCAGCAGTTTTCTTAGCATAATGAATAACAGATTCTTGAAGACTGGTTTGGATATTTTGAAAGTCTCTCATTTGCTCCTCAGAGGTTGAGGTCAACTGGGTAACAGCAATCAGCTTTGCTTGATTCCCAAGACCTTCACGTGCAGCTTTCATCATCTCTACGCCACCTGCCGCATGAACGTTGGTCATATCAACTCCCAAATTAGACAAGACCTTCATGGCTGATTTGACCGTATTGGGAATATCATGAAGTTTGAGATCCAGAAAGACACTGTGTCCCAAGTCTTTCAAATAACGGACAACTTCAGGACCTTCGGCATAATAGAGCTCCATTCCAACTTTAACATAGAGCTTTTCCTCTGCTGGAAATAGGGCTAAAAATTCCTTGACTGCCTCAAAATTTGGAAAATCAAGAGCAATAACCGGACGAGATTCGCGCATACTTTTCTCCTTTTACCTTTGTGAGCTAGAGAGCATGAAAAAAGGAACCTGCCTACAGCAAGGTTCCACGAAAAATGGGTAGTCTCCACCCTTTCACCGTCTAACCTTAGCTGCCTCTCTGGACTGCTTTAAAGGTTTTTTACTATTCTATTATTTAAAGTGGGTCTTGTCAAGTAAAAACAAGTAACTGTCTTCATCAACAAGAGGAGCAATCATCAAACTAAGTCATTTGAAGCTTAGTGACTCTGTGTCGTTTGAGTGGTTTGTGTCGTTTGATCCTGACTTCCTTGCTCAGCTTGTTTTTTCTTCTCTTCTTCCTGCTTCTTCTTTTCCTCTTCTTTGGCTTTGACTCTTTCGTCATCCAGAGCCTTATCCACTAGACTATAGCTATAGATACCGACCTCCATATCAATACCACTAGGAACTGTCAACTGTGGTTTTATCTTACTATAGTATGGCAATTTCTTCCCTAGTTCTGATAATGGCACCAAAATCTCGTCTGTATCATACATGGTAATCTTTAGAAGGTCACTTGTTACCTTACTTGGTGCAAGTTCAATCTTCTCAATCTCTTGCTTAATTTCTGGGCTAACATCATTTAACTGAGAAATCAAACTTTTGATCTGTTCCTCATCGTTAAATAAAACAGATATATATTTCTCAGGTAAAGTATCAGCATTAACGGCTGTTGATTCAACGCTTCCACTAGATAAGATTGGATAATAGCTATCTCCAGAAACAGAGTAGGCTACAATTTCAAATTCTTTCACTTCAATAGTGAAGTGAACTGGGAATTGATAAGTGATCTTAGCAGATTCAATCCAGTGATTTGATTTGACCATTTCAGCATACTTATCTTTATTCAAGAGCAAGCTAATTGTATAATCACTGTCACGAATGCCTGAAGCTTCTTTGACTTGCTCAGCACTTGTATGAACTGTCCCTATAACTTCAATATGTTTCATAGTGGCCAGAGGACTTAGAAGATAAATAGACAAGAGTAAGATGATAAAGCTAGGAACTAGTATCGTAACCGCTCTCCAGATATGTATGGAAGGAATGGGAGCTTTAGGAGCCTTATTCTTGGCTTTTACCTTTTTTTCCTTCTTAGGCTCTGTGTCAGCCTTTTCATCCTCTACCTGCTCCGGATTCTCCAGGTCTTCTTGAGGAGTCTTCGTTTCCTCAACATCCTCCCCTTTATTTGGAGTCTCATCACTTGAGTTCGAATCCTTCTCTTCCGTTTCATCAGATTCTTCATCCACTTCTTCAGAACTCGTAGATTTTTCTTCTGCTTTTTTACTCAAATACTCGTGGTTTTGTTTTTGCCATTCTGACAATTCTTGATCGCTCTCAGAAGACTTCGATACTTGTTCTTCTTTTTTACGAGCCTCTTCTTCAGCACGTTTCGCTTCTTCTTCAGCTTTCTTTTGAAGATATTCTTGATTTCGTTTTTGCCACTCTGACAATTCCTTGCCTTGAGTTGGCTCTTGTTTCTTATCCTTTGACATCAATTTTCCTTATGATAAATCTTTTTTGAGTAGCTCATAAAAATCTGCCACAGATTTTAATTCCTGAGAATTTTTCATCGTGTTTTGATAAATCTCTTTGTTGGTCAAGAGTTGATTTACTTTTTCTTCTAAAGTTGACAAAGTCAAATCACTCTCTTGCAATTCCTCCGCATAGCCTTTCTTTACAAAATAGGCTGCATTTTCAATCTGGTCTCCACGACTGGCTTCGCGACCCAGTGGCACAATAATATGCAATTTAGCCATAGCAAGGAGTTCAAAGATAGTATTGGCACCACCACGAGTGATGACCACATCAGCCATATTCATGAGTGGTTGATAGAGTTCCGTCGCATAGTCAACACGGTAGAGGTTTGAACTTAATTCATTTAAACTAGCATCACCTGTTAGATTGATGATATTGTAGCGACTAGTCAACTCTTCCTTGTGATCTGTAACTAATTGGTTAAAGACACGTGCTCCAGCAGAACCTCCGACAAAGAGAAGAGTTGGTAACTTCTCATTGAAATAAGTTCTGATATCTACCATTTCTTCAGGCTCTTCAATAACTGGACCAGAAACCTTTGTAACGGCTCCAACATGTTCTACCTTAGTAAGACTAGAAGCTTGTTCAAAAGTTGAATACATCTTGGTCGCAAACTTATAGGCAATTTTATTGGCCAATCCCATAGAGAGATCAGACTCGTGGATGAAGACTGGTACTCTGCATACTCGCGCTGCGATAACAGGCGGAACAGATACAAATCCACCCTTAGAAAAGAGGGCTTGTGGACGAACTCGAAGCATGATAAAGAGCGATTGAAGAATTCCAAAAGCAACCTTAAAGACGTCTACCATATTTTGCCATGAGAAATAACGACGCAATTTCCCAGTTGCAATCGAATGGAAGGTAACATCTAAACCTGATTTGAGAATTTCATGATGCTCAATTCCATGTTTATCACCAATATAGTGGACTTCCCAGCCATCTTCGATGAACTTGGGCATTAACAATAGGTTGAGGGTAACGTGTCCAACCGTTCCCCCACCTGTAAATACTATTTTTTTCATATTATCCCTTTAACTCCGCTACAGTGTCGATGAAAAGATCTCCACGCACTTCAAAGTTAGCATACATATCCCAGCTCGCATTGGCAGGACTGAGGAGAACAACATCTCCCTCTTCCGCAAGTTCAGAAGCCTTGCGAGTTGCGTCAGCAATATCTGTTGCATCCACATAAGCCACACCAGCTTTATCCGCTGCACGTTTGACACGTTCTGCAGATTGACCGAGGATGACCATTTTCTTAAGTCCAGTAATATCTGGCACCAATTCGTCAAATTCGTTACCACGGTCTAAACCACCGGCAATCAAAACAACCTTGCTATTGTCAAATCCAGACAAGGCTTTTTGAGTTGCTAAGATATTAGTTGACTTACTATCGTTGTAGAATTTCACACCCTTGATTTCATCTACATACTGGAGACGGTGCTTGACACCACCAAAGGCTGACAAAGTTTCCTTAATAGTTTCATTGTCAACACCACGAAGTTTAGCAACGGCAATGGTTGCAAGAGCATTTTCCACATTGTGGCTACCTGGAACACCGATTTCATCAACTGCCATGACTTTTTCACCACGGAAGTAGAGAAGACCATCTTCAAGATAAGCTCCGTCAACCTTTTCAAGTGTTGAGAATGGTACTACAGTCGCGTTTGTCTTTGTAGCAAGTTCTTTAGCTAATTCCTGGTTGAAGTTCAATGCTAGGTAATCAGCTGCTGTCATATTGCTTTGGATATTCCACTTGGCTGCCACATAGTCTTCAAAAGAACCGTGATAGTCAATATGCGTTGGCATCAGGTTGGTAATAACAGCAATTTCAGGATGGAATTCCTGGATTCCCATCAATTGGAAAGAGGATAACTCCATGACAAGGGTATCCTTATTAGTCGCTGTTTGAGCCACTTGGCTAGCAGGATAACCGATATTTCCAGACAAGAGTCCATTTTGTCCTGCAGCAGTCAGAACTTCTCCAATCATGGTTGTGGTCGTAGTCTTACCATTTGAACCAGTAATACCAATAATCGGTGCATCAGAAATCAAGTAGGCCAACTCAACCTCTGTCAAGACTGGAATGCCTTTTTCTAGAGCTTTTTTAATCATAGGATTGCTATAAGGAATTCCTGGATTTTTTACCATGAGAGCAAAATCTTCATCCAATAATTCCAAAGGATGTCCACCAGTGACAACCTTGATGCCTTCTTCCAAAAGGCTCTGTGCTGCTGGATTTTCCTCAAAAGGCTTGCCATCATTTACGGTGACAATGGCTCCAAGCTTGTCCAAGAGACGAGCTGCTGACTCACCAGATTTGGCTAAACCTAGGACTAATACTTTCTTATTTTCAAATTGATTAATTCGTTTCATATCTAGAACTCCATTTCTACTCTTACTATTTTACCATTTTTATGAAAATAAAAAAGCCACAAAGGGCTTTCTTAATTGTTTTTTGTCCTCTACCAACTATTCTACAGATTTGAGGGCTTCTAACATATCCACCTTTCGGAGATAATGATTGACAAAAAATCCTAGAATGGTCAAAATGACACTGACAGCTAGAACTGGAATGAGATAAACTTCCCAGCCGACCTTTGGTTGAAAACGGAAGGTACCGGGTGCGATCATCTGAATGAGAAATTGATGGAGATAAAAGCCTGATACCAATCCTACAATCATTCCAATTAGTGACAATATGATGGTTTCCCGATAGATGTAAAGGGTCACTTCTTTGTTATGAAAACCAAGAACCTTGATGGTTGAGAGTTCCCGAATCCGTTCAGCAACATTGATATTGGTCAAATTATAGAGAATTACAATGGCGAGTAGCACTGATACTAGCACCAAGATTGCCATGGTATGATTCAGAGAATTGGCAAAACTTTCAAAGAGTTGAATAGTTGAGGCATTTTGAACGAGGCCACTGACAGCTGCCTGGCCCATAAATTCTCCTGCGACGGTTTCAGTATTGACTTCACTTTTATCCTTGAGTTGAACCAGATAAGTATTCATCTTGGGAGCTTGACCATAAATTTCCTCATAGGTAGCCTGATTCATATAAACAAAATGTCCCACGTAGTGTTCGGTAATGGCTCCAACCTTAAAGGTTTGCCCATCTATTGTAAAATTATCACCAACGGAAACTCCTGCCAACTGGGCTAATTTTTCAGTCAGAACAACTCCGTTAGATAAGCTCAGTCTTTCCCCATTTTTTTCTAAGATGACAAAGGGAGCCAGATCATCTTGATCCGTTACCATGATGGTCACTGTCTGAACTCCAGCCTTGCCAGTATACTTTTCCTCAATCTGCTTAGAGTATATCAATCGATAGCTTTCAACTTCATCACTCTGCAATTTTTCTTCTAGTCTTGCCTTATCAGAATATGAAGCTCGAGAATTGACAGAGAGAATCATCTGATATTGTTGCAAATCATTAAACTGCCTGTCAGCCACTCCAACCACAGAGGATTGAATACCAAGCCCTGCAAAGAGGAGAGCTACTGAACCTGCAACTCCAAAAATGGTCATCAGCATGCGTTGTTTGTAACGAAAAATGTTGCGGGAAGTTACCTTTTGGGTAAAGCTCAAATGAGACCAGATAAAGGTCATGCGCTCCAAGAGAATTTTAGAACCCTTGACTGGTGGCTTGGGTAGTAATAATTGCGCTGCTTCTTCATGCAACTCTCTACGAGATACAAGGTAAGCAGGTAAGACACTAGCTACTAAGCTTAGCCCTAGAGCCAAGCAACTATAGGTCCAGTAGAAATATTGCTGACTTTCTCCAACAATCATTCGCTCAGTGATGATATGTGAAATAGTAGGTGCTAGGATGTAATGACCAATCAAAATTCCAAAAAAAGTACCTAGAGTCCCAGCAACCTGACCATAAATCAC
Source organism: uncultured Streptococcus sp. (assembly GCA_902461025.1). Lineage (GTDB taxonomy): Bacteria > Bacillota > Bacilli > Lactobacillales > Streptococcaceae > Streptococcus. Next base: position 3,507 of record CABPWC010000054.1, on the reverse strand, counting down.
AAACTTAGCAATGATATCCTTGCTATGGTAGCCTAAAGCCTTAAAGATACCTGCATTGGTCCTTTCCTCGTCTACAAAACGGGTCATAGTGGTAAAAGTAACCATGGCTGCAACGGCATAAAGAACGACTGGAAAGATATTGCCAACGGCACGAATACTCATAGCCGAGTTACTATACATGAGATAACCTTGGCCTGTTGGAGAACTCTTTCGATTATAAACATGATAGGTTGGCTCTGTCAGAGCATTCACCTCATCCTGACTGGTCTGCCATTTGGACTTTTCGTTGGCTAGGTCGCTTTCAGCCTGGGCTAGCTTTTCCTTTTCTTGCTTTAGTTGGTCTTTTGCTTCTTCTAACTGACTAGATGCTTGACTTTTTTGTGGTTCTGGTAGTTGGCTCACTTGATTTTCTTGAGCTTGTAGACGCGTTTCGATTTCTTGCAGGCGACTCTTACCAGCTGTCAAATTACTTTCAGCCTCGTCCAGTTGTTTCTTGCCTTCATCAAGTGACTCTTGAGCATCCTTCTTCATTTTCTCTAGCCGCGCTTGTCCATTATCAGCAACTAGTTCCTTTAAAGTCTCCTCTTCTTCCTCTAGCTTCTTTTCGTAATCACTAGAGAAAGGATTGACATCTGTTAGGCTAGCAAAACGCAGGCGGGCAATCGTATAAACAGAACTCTTAAAATTATCTTCAGTTACAACACCGTAAGCTGCTAGATTCCCATTGCCACTAGCTGAACTCCCCATATCCGTTTTTGAAAAAATATCTGGAGAGTGGACAAAACCTGTAATAGTATAACTATCACGTTTTAATTGAGAATTACTGCCCTTTTTTTGACTCAAATAAATGACTTGACCAATCTGATATCGATCTTTCCAAAAGTCCGCCATGGCCAATTCATCTTCTTTTTCAGGCAAACGCCCTTGGGTCACCTCAAATTTTGAAATCTTGTCTGTCTTAGAAAATATCCGTATGGCATCTTGGGTGTTTGCTAGAGTCAAATCTGTCATATAACCAAACTCGACATCTGCTCCTGATAGATTTTGCAATTCTTCCTGGTCTGCCTGATCTAGACCATAATCTGCTATGACGGTCATATCTGCCAGATTGGCTTTTTGAATATAATCCCAAGCTGTTCGCTCCATATTGGGACTAGCAACCTTGAGACCGACCAAGGCCAAAGACCCCAACATCATCAGAGTCAGGATGGATAAAAACCGTCCCTTTGAACCTGTGAAAGACTGGAGTAGGTCTTTCCAATATGTCTTTCTTTTCATCTCAGTACTCCAAATCATCAATATCCTGTGGTTGAGGATTGATAACAACGCTCTTGACACCAGCATCATGCATCTGAATCACGCGATCAGCTATGGGAGCTAGCGAAGCATTATGAGTCACGATGATAACGGTGGCTCCTTTTTTACGTGACATATCTTGAAGAATCTTTAGAACCTGCTTACCAGTCTGGTAATCCAAGGCTCCCGTCGGCTCATCACAAAGGAGAATTTTAGGATTTTTAGCCACCGCTCGAGCAATGGAGACCCGTTGTTGCTCGCCACCAGATAGCTGGGCTGGAAAGTTATTAAGACGGTGACCTAAGCCAACATCCTTTAAAACCTGCTCAGGATCCAAGGCATCTGCAACAATTTCTGAAGCTAGCTCGACATTTTCCTTAGCAGTCAAGTTAGAAACCAAATTATAAAATTGAAAGACAAAGCCAACATCATCTCTGCGATAGTTGGTTCTCTGATGAGAAGTGAAATTCGAGATATTGGTCCCGTCAATCCAAACTTGCCCTTCATCATTTATATCCATTCCGCCTAGAATATTCAAAACTGTTGACTTTCCTGCTCCAGATGAACCAAGGATAATGACCAGTTCTCCCTTTTCAATCTCGAAGTTGACATCACGATTGGCTACGATTTCTGTGTCTCCTGTATGATATCTCTTATAGCTATTTTTCATTTCAATGTAAGCCATCCTATCTCCTCCTCTTCTATCCCTATTTTCATCTTTATTATAACTCTTTTGAGGAGAGAAAGAAAGCTTATCCTTGTAGACTTTAGAGAGATTTTTAAACTTCTAAAAAGCACTGAAAACAGGCCAGTATGACCTTGCCTTACTCACCTTATTTCTAATACTCTTCAAAAAACTCTTCAAATCACGTCAGCTTTGCCTTGCCGTACTCGAGTACAGCCTTCGGCTAGCTTCCTAGTTTGCTCTTTGGTTTTCATTGACTATAAGGCAATTCTCCTAGTTTGATGTTTGGTTTTTGTAGAAAATCATCTCAATCTTCTTTTGCAATTGAGTCTTGAAATAAAAAAGCGAACAAGACCAGATTCTGTTTATCAGAAAACTAGTTTGTCCACTTTTTTAGTTGAGTTTGGATTGTTAGTCCAATCTCTATGATCAACATAATGTCAGATCATTTTATTCTTCGTCTTTTCTCTTGCCCATTGCAAACAAACCTAGGAGCATTCCCATAACACCTGCTGTTGCAAGTATAGCATTTTCCTTAGTACCTGTTTCTGGGAGAATATGTTGACGACTTGCAGGTGCCTGATAAGTCTTGTCTTGTGACATAGCGAGAGCTACAAGAGATTGATTATCTTTGTACTCTGGGACATCATTGACAGCTGCTTCAACTCCGTTTACACCACCTGTGTATTCCGGTACATCGTTAACTGCTGCAAAGACTGCATTAGCCCCACCTTTATACTCTGGGACATCATTGACAGCTGCTTCAACTGCATTCACACCTCCAGTGTATTCTGGAACTTCATGAACAGCTGGTGCAACTAGCTTCGATCCTCCTGTATATTCCGGAACTTCATAAACTGCTGGTTCAACTCCATTCACACCTCCAGTGTATTCTGGAACTTCATGAACTGCTGCTTCGACTGCATTCGCGCCTCCAGTGTATTCTGGAACTTCATAAACTGCTGGTTCAACTCCATTCACACCGCCTGTGTATTCTGGAACTTCATGAACAGCCGCCTCTTCTCCGTTCACACCACCTGTGAACTCTGGAACTTCGTGTACAGCTGGTTCTGTCTTAGCGCTTTCAGCATCTGCTTTCGTCAATTGAATGCGGTATTCCTTAACGTGTTTACCACTTTCTGAAACAAGATGGATCAAGACTGGAAGTTTGTCGTCACCACTATCAACAACAGTTGTTGCAACTTGTTCGCCAGCTTCTACTGTGACTTTAGGACGATTTCCGCTGTAGGTTACTTGGTAATCCACACGTTCTTCAGAGAAGTCAGCAAGCTCTTTACCATCCACAAGAAGTTTAGCAGCTGTGCTATCCTTAGGTTCCTCACTTGGAGCGATAAAGGCCATCTCTGTAATAGCTACACCCTTGGTATCAGCTTTTCTCTCCATGCGCCATCTCATAGCCTTCGCTTTGACTGGAGCAAAGGTTACATGGATATCAGTTCCTGCTTGAATTTCTTGATCCGCACGGTATTCAACTTTCTCCCAGTTAGAAGGAGTGTTGAATGGAT
>CABPWC010000053.1 GCA_902461025.1 uncultured Streptococcus sp. | reverse complement strand
GCGGTTCTGCCATTGCAGCGACTGCTCCTGTTATTCACGCCAAGGAAAAAGAAGTGGCCCAAGCCATTTCTGTTATCTTCTTCTTCAATGTCTTGGCAGCTCTTATCTTCCCAACTCTAGGTTCTTGGCTCCATCTTTCTAACGAAGGTTTTGCTCTCTTTGCGGGTACTGCGGTCAACGATACTTCCTCTGTGACAGCTACTGCTAGTGCCTGGGATAGTCTTTACCATACCAACACTCTTGAGTCTGCCACTATTGTTAAACTGACACGCACCCTAGCTATTATCCCTATTACTCTCTTCCTCTCCTACTGGCAAAGCCGTCAACAAGGTAACAACCAAGGAGTGAAGCTTAAAAAAATCTTCCCCGTTTTCATCCTCTACTTTATCCTAGCTTCTCTGCTAACCACCGTCCTTACTTCTTTTGGTGTCAGCAATAGCTTCTTTTCTCCTCTCAAACAACTCTCCAAATTCCTCATCATCATGGCCATGAGCGCTATCGGTCTCAAAACCAACCTCATCGCCATGATCAAATCCAGCGGTAAATCCATTCTTCTTGGTGCCCTCTGCTGGATTGCCATCATCCTGACTAGTCTTAGCATGCAAACACTCATCGGTATTTTCTAAGAAAAAAGGTAGCCCGCAAGCTACCTTTTTATTGTTCAAGAATTAAGCGTGTATGTTCTCTCTTAATACAACGATTCATCACGATATCATCGCATCCTCCAGCACGCAAGATTTCTTCTGCTTCCAAACTTTCAAGTCCTAGTTGCGCCCAGAAAATCTTAGCATCTGCCTTGAGAAAATCACGCGCCACATCAGGCAGAAACTCACTACGACGATAGACATTGACGATATCTACAGGGAAAGGAATCTCAGCTAGACTGGCATAAGCCTTTTCTCCCAAGATTTCCCCACCTGCAGCCTTAGGGTTTACTGGAATGATTTTATAGCCACGAGCCTGCATTTCCTTGGTCACTCGATTGCTAGTTGTTTCCTCACGATCGGATAAGCCTACTACAGCTAGAGTTTTACTGGTTGCTAGATACTGACGGACCACACCATCACTTGGATTAATAAATTCTTGAGTCATAAAACCCTCCTTTTCATCAGTATAGCATATTTTGAAAAGGCTTGCAGTTTTTGGCTACAAAAAATTTCCTAGCAAGAGAAAATTAGGCTAGGAAATTCGTTTATTCAAGTGAAAGTTTAGATTTTTTTCTCGATACTAAATAATGGAGAAAGAGGACGTTTTTCATGGATACGTACAATCGCATCTCCTAGGAGATGAGCGATAGAAATTTGTTCAATCTTATCAATCAAACGTTCTTCTGGAAGATAGATAGTATCCAAAACAACTAATTTTTTAATGGCTGATTTTTGGATGTTCTCCATAGCTGGCCCTGAAAGAACTGGGTGTGTACAGCTTGCGTAAACTTCAACAGCTCCAGCTTCAGCAAGTGCATCTGCCGCGTGACAAATGGTTCCGGCTGTATCAATCATATCGTCAATCAAGATACAAGTTTTACCTTCAACCTTACCAATGATGTTCATCACTTCACTAGTATTCATCTTGTCTACGCTACGACGTTTATCAATAATCGCAATCGGAGTTTTCAAGAATTCTGCTAATTTACGAGCACGAGTGACACCACCATGGTCTGGACTGACAACAACATAGTCAGAACCAACCATACCACGACGCTCAAAATAGTCCGCAATCAAAGGAGCACCCATCAAGTGATCAACAGGAATATCAAAGAATCCTTGAATCTGCGCAGCGTGCAAATCAATTGTCAACAAACGATCTACTCCAGCTACTTCAAGCATATTTGCAACGAGTTTTGCAGTGATTGGTTCACGCGCTCTAGCTTTTCTATCCTGACGTGCATAACCATAGTAAGGCATCACAACGTTGACAGATTCTGCACTAGCACGTTTCAAAGCGTCTACCATAATCAAAATCTCTAGTAGATTGTCATTTACAGGTGAGCTAGTTGATTGTAAGATAAAGACATGTTTCCCACGGATAGATTCTTCGATGTTAACTTGAATTTCTCCATCTGAAAATTGACGAACAGTCGATTTTCCCAATTCTATCCCAATTTCTTGCGCCACACGCTCTGCCAATTCTCTATTTGAAGAAAGGGCAAACAGCTTTAAATCAGAAAAAGACATGATTTCCTCCAGTATTTATGTATCACTTATGTTTTTTCACAATATTTTCCATCTACCATTGTAGCGCTTTTTTCTTGATTTTTCAATAAAAAATAAGACAAGAGTAGACATTTATACCCTTATCTTATGCTATTTTATATTAGTGATATTAAAGCAAAAATTTATCTATCTTATCATCCTACTTCATGCTACTCTAGAAGCTTTTCAATAGAAAGTTAGTATATCTCTCTCATACTACCTGTATCTACATCATAAACAGCTCCTGAAATTATGACATCATCTGGAATTAATGGACATTCTCGCAACAACTTCATATCCTCTCGGACACTCTCATCGATGTCTTGAAACGGTAAAAAATCCTGCCCAGATACATCAACTCCCAATTCACATTTCAAATGTTCTTGGAAATCCTCGTTCTTGAAGGTTTGAGCGCCACAGTCTGTATGATGGAGCACCACAATTTCTCTTGTTCCCATTTGTTGCTGGGAAATCACAAGCGAGCGAATCATATCATCTGTTACTCGACCACCCGCATTCCGTAAAATATGGGCATCTCCAAGGGCTAACCCTAGAGCTGGTGCAACGTGTAAACGCGAGTCCATACAAGTTACGATTGCAACCTTGGTCTTGGGTTTAATGGATAAGTGCAAATCTCCATGTAGTTCTACATAAGCTTGATTGGCTTTTAAAAAATTTTCAAAATAGGACATGTCAACTCACTTTCTAGTCTACCAGATAATTTGAACACCAAATTATTTATCTCCTATCTTACCATCTTTTCTTTGCCTTGTCAGTTTTCAGCTTTCATAAAAAAACTAGGACAGAGACATCCAGCATCTAGCTTGAGTTTCTGTCCTAGTCTTTATAGTTATGAACCTTTTTGAATATATTTGTTGAGGGAGCCTGCAAAGCTCTGAAGATTGAGACTTTGTACATAGACTTCACCAGTACCTCGGAAGGTGTTAACCACTCCTTCGCCTGTACCGATAGACTGCCAGAAGCCATTTTCTAAGTGGATATTATAGTCCAAAGACTGGCTCCAAGCCACCACATGGGCATTGTCAATCGTTATTTCTTGGTTTTGAAGCTCAATTTTCTTAATAGAACCAAAAGCATTAGCCAAAAGAGTTCCCTGACCTTGGGTAGTCATCACAAAAAGCCCGCCTTGCCCTCCGAACAGAGCTTTTCCAATAGATTGACGTTCCATTGTATAGAAAGCCGTACCATCAAGAGCTAGAAAGGCCCCATCATTCAATCTGTACTGCTTTTCCCCTAGCTCAAGAGCAATCACTTGGCCAGGAGTATCTGGTGCTAGAGCAAGGTTGCCGTTGTCAGACTCTGCAACAGCTTGAGTAATGAAGGTGCTTTCGCCAGAAACCATGGAGCGTCCCACGGCTTTGACAAAACGTCCTAAACCAGAACCGCTAGCATTGAGCTGAGTATTGAGGCTTACATTGGGTGTGTGGTAGACCATGCTACCACGCTGAATAAAGACTGTTTCTCCTTGATTGAGTGACAACTCCACCAAAGGAAATTGCATTTGACTATCCATAGAAAATTTCATCAGAAATTCCTCCTTGTTTTAATAAATGTTAGCAACAAAATAATTAGTCATCTAAAACTGACCATAACTATTAGGAGAATACTTTTTTCAAGACTTCCTGAATAGTCGTCACCCCAATCACCTGAATTTCCTTAGGTGGCTTAATACCTGTCAAAGAATTTTTTGGTACATAGATTTTTGTAAATCCAAGCTTAGCGGCTTCATTGATCCGTTGTTCGATACGATTTACGCGCCGAATCTCTCCCGTCAAGCCCAACTCTCCTACAAAACATTCCTGGGGATTGGTTGGCTTGTCCTTGTAGCTAGAAGCAATAGCAACTGCAACAGCCAGGTCAATAGCAGGTTCATCTAATTTGACACCACCAGCTGATTTAAGATAGGCATCCTGATTTTGAAGCAAGAGACCGGCCCGCTTCTCCAAAACAGCCATAATCAAGCTAGCACGATTGAAGTCAAGGCCTGTCGTCGTACGCTTAGCATTCCCAAACATGGTCGGCGTCACCAAGGCCTGCACTTCAGCAAGAATTGGACGTGTCCCTTCCATGGTCACAACGATTGACGAACCAGTTGCTCCATCCAAACGTTCTTCCAGAAATACCTCACTTGGATTGAGAACCTCAACCAAGCCACCTGACTGCATCTCAAAGATTCCAATCTCATTGGTTGAGCCAAAACGGTTTTTGACAGCTCTCAAGATACGGAAGGTATGATGACGCTCCCCTTCAAAGTAAAGCACGGTATCCACCATATGCTCCAACATACGCGGACCAGCCAAGGTTCCTTCCTTGGTTACATGGCCGACGATAAAAATAGCGATATTATTAGTCTTAGCCAGCTGCATGAGCTCTGCAGTTACTTCCCGTACTTGAGAAACCGATCCTTGAACTCCAGAAATCTCAGGAGACATAATGGTTTGGATGGAGTCGATGATGAGAAAATCTGGCTGAATTCTCTCTACTTCTGCACGAACACTCTGCATATTGGTCTCGGCATAGAGATAAAACTCGCTATCAATATCCCCCAAGCGCTCTGCACGGAGTTTAATCTGCTGGGCAGATTCCTCACCACTGACATAGAGGACCGTTCCTACTTGAGACAGCTGGGTTGATACTTGTAGGAGAAGGGTTGATTTTCCAATCCCAGGATCTCCACCGATTAGGACGAGACTTCCTGGTACCACTCCGCCTCCAAGTACACGGTTAAATTCCTCCATCTCAGTCTTGGTTCGATTGACGTTGATTGAAGTCACCTCAGCCAGTTTCATAGGCTTGGTTTTTTCACCTGTCAAGGACACACGCGCATTCTTGACCTCTGCAATCTCGACCTCTTCGACAAAAGAAGACCAGGCTCCACAGTTTGGACAGCGTCCTAAATACTTAGGTGAATTATATTCACAATTTTGACACACAAATGTCGCTTTTTTCTTTGCTATAATTCTAATCCTCTCATTTTAAAATCTCTTATTAATTTTTATATTAATGACTATTTCTTTTCAAAACAGTAAGCCCGCCATCATCAGCATGGATATAATACTGACCATCAGGGCTAAATCCAAAAATATAGGGTAAATAACCTTTATAGATTTGACTTCTATCTTCCTTATCTTTTTCCCAATAAATGGTTAAAATTGGATATTCTTCAGATTGGTCTTTATCCATTGTCACTCTGATGTCTTTGCCATTATCCAGAGGGAGATTTCCACCGTATTGACCAGAGATAGGGATAGGTGAATCATATCCCTCACACATGGCTACTAACTCTACCTCATCGTAATCTCCGTCTATCGGTGTTACTTGCCCATTTTCGCTATCAATGATTGAGATGTAGTCTGAGGAAATACAGAGAATTTTATGATAGGCATCAGGGAGAAATGCTAGGTAAAGAAATCCTCCAATACTAATCTCAAAAATCTTCTTATACCCTTGACAATTCTCTGCGGTAAAAGCTTGAAAATCCTTATAGCTCATTCATTGCGCTTCTTTCTATATCTCTATCTCACACTCAATCACTTGGCAAAAATCAATCTTCTCGTCTGGTACAAATTGGCGCATGAGCATTTGATGGGCTATAACTACCACAGTTTGATGTTCCCGATACTTAACCATGCATTCTAGAAAACGAGTCTTCATCTCTACAGCTGTCTCATATTGAATAGGAGAATTTGGGAGCAACTCCCCATTATGTTCTAAAAATAGTCTTCTAGCTTCTTCAAATCTATCTATGCCACTTTCATAGACCTGCCATTCATGCAATAATGGCTCCACTCTCAAAGGAAGCCCAGTAGCACAAGCCACATAGCTAGCAGTTTCTAAAGCTCTTGTGACTGCAGAAGAAACTAGTAGATCAGCTGAGTGTAGCAAAGAATTTTTGCTCAGTTCCTGAGCTTGCTGCCATCCCTTCTCAGATAAGGGCGCCAAATCCATCCCGAATCCAGTATAGGAACGCTCCTCTAACACACGATAATCTGGCTCTCCATGACGTACAAAGATAATCTTCATCTTAGTGCCCAGTTGATCCAAACCCACCAGTACGAACTCCGTCTGCCTCATCTCCATCTGCGATTAAAAATGGTGCAAAGACAGCCTGAACTACACGTTCTCCAACTTCAAGAACAACTTCTTGATCTGTGATATTCTTCATCTGTGCAAAGATATGTCCCTCATTCCCAGGATTACCATAATAGTCCCCATCAATAACACCCACAGAGTTAATCAAAACCAGACCTTTCTTACGAGGATTTGATGAACGGTCATAAAGATAGAGCACTTCAGTCGGCTGCATATAAGCCTTAACACCCGTTGGGACGAGAACAATCTCTCCTGGAGCAAGAACCGTACGCACCGCAACCTTTAAGTCGTAGCCAGCTGCATGCGCTGTCTCACGTTTAGGTAACAAAGTTTCATCTGTAAAGCTAGAAACTAATTCAAAACCACGAATTTTCATATTATTCCTCTTTTTAATCTTTTATTCTAGGCTATTTTATCTTATTTATTCGAAAAAAGCACGAAAAAAGAGCACACAATTCACACTCGCTTAGGGCTGCTGGATTCCTCCCCTGACCCGCTTCACGCAGAACTGTTGCTCCACTAGTTATTATACCACATTCCCCTTTATTTTTAAAGAGAAATTATTTTTTACGTCGATTTCGGAAAAAGTCTTGCATAATCTCTGCGCACTCATTCTCTAAAACACCTATTTCAACGTCCACACGGTGATTGAGCCTCTCATCTGTTAAAATATCGTACAAGCTCCCAGCGGCGCCAAATTTCTGGTTTTTAGCCCCATAGACCACGTTTGGAATCCGTGCGAGACCAATTGCCCCACTACACATAACACAAGGCTCAATGGTCACAAAAAGCGTACAATCGAGCAAACGCCAACTCTCTTCACTCAAATTAGCATTCTCTATGGCCATAATTTCCGCATGCATGACTGCCCGTTGCAACTCCTCTCGCGCATTGTGTCCTCTCCCAATGACTTTTCCGTCCTTGACAATTACACAACCAATCGGGATTTCATCATGCTCTAAAGCAATCTCTGCCTCTTTTAAGGCCTCTCTCATAAAAACTTCTTTTTCTTCAAGCGTGTAATTCATCTCTTCTCTCTTCCTAGCTATCAATTCTATCATTATAGCATGTTTTCCTAGACAAAAAAAGAGCTCTATAATATTTGCAGAAACCAACTTTAGATAGTATTCAATCTCTGGTTTGTAGAAATAATGTTATAAAAAGAGTATAATGGTAGCAAAATTTAGAGAAACACTAGGAATCATGAACTGAGAGTAATGGATACAAGTGATACAGAATGTCCAGATCTGTCGGAAGATTTTTAACTATAAGTCTCCAAGAGATGATTATCCTGAGATTTAAATAATAAACAAGATGAAAGGGTAACTAATGCAATTAGAATTTTTACAGGATGAACCAAAACTTACCTTGATGTTTCCATATAAAGATACATTTAATAGAGTAGGGGGACCATCCATGATATCTATATCTGTTATGATTCTCTGGATTCTAAAGCGTCTGATGACTTACAATACTGATTTTGCAGACAAAATTGTTATGGCAGTAGCGCTGATTTATGCTCCCCTCCTTATATGGTTTATGGGGTATTATCTCTTCATAAATGGAGTAAAATTAGAAATTTATAAAAACAATATTGTTCAGTATTATACCTATAGCAGTAGAGGCCACAGCCTATTACATTATCAATTTGGACTTCAAGATATCGAACAAATAACCATTAAAAAGCGTCCTTTTAATTGCGTAAAGTTAAGCATAAAAATTAGAAATCCTATTTTTTTAGAAGGACATGAAAAAAAACTAAATAAGCTAGTCAGAGTCAGTATCATCACAGGCAAACTAAAAGCAGATGCTTTTATGCACGAAATGAAGCAATTTCAAAGTGATAAATCAGATAATCAAGTAAGCTGATTCAGAAAAAATTCAAGTTTGTCTAACTTACAAATTCTCAAGAAAATAGTTCACTGAAGAGGCTGGGATCAGAAATCCCAACCTCATTTTTTCTTAGTTATGCGCCTTTGATGTGATGGCAAATTGAACGATTTGTTGGTATTTGAGAATTCAAAAAGTTTTTTTACCAAAACTTCTTTTCTCAATTCACAACTTTAACAAATTTACCCAAATGTTGAAACCTCACAGATCTGGGTGTACCAAATCGAGAGTTGGTCTAAAGATTTCTGTCCCACTGTTTTTTTCTTTGTCTTAAAAGTAAAGAAGCCACCTAAATATGACTTAAAAGCTGACAAAAAAAGCCACCGAATGCGGTGACTTTATAGGGAGATTATTATGAAAAAGAAAAGTTTAGGAAATTTGTTACAACAAGTTAGGAGGTCTTCTTGTAACTGTCTATAGTATATCCGACCTGTCTTAAACAAATCTTAAAAAATCTCCTATGACCAAACACTTTCTAAAATATTTGTCTGTTCACGACCAGGACCTACTGAGAATGTTGAAATACGCACACCCACCAATTCGCTAACACGACGTACATAGTTACGTGCATTCTCAGGAAGATCTTCCAAAGTACGTACTCCAGTAATATCTTCATGCCAACCTGGCAATTCTTCATAGATTGGCTTGCAACGTTTCAATTGTTCGAGACTAGCTGGGTAGTAATCAATACGTTGACCATCAAGATCATAAGCCACACAGATTTTAACAGTATCCAAACCACTCAAAACATCGATAGAGTTCAAAGAGAGATTTGTGATGCCAGACACACGACGGCTATGGCGCATAACAACTGAGTCAAACCAACCTACACGACGCGGACGACCAGTGGTTGTTCCATACTCATGGCCCACTTCACGAATACGATCACCAACTTCATCAAATAGCTCAGTTGGGAAAGGGCCATCACCAACACGACTTGTGTAAGCTTTACATACACCTACAACCTTGTCAATCTTGCTTGGACCTACTCCAGAACCAATTGTCACACCACCAGCCACAGGGTTTGATGAAGTAACAAACGGATAAGTTCCTTGGTCAATATCTAACATGACCCCTTGTGCACCTTCAAAGAGAACACGTTTGCCATTATCAAGTGCATCATTCAAGATAACAGAAGTATCTGTTACATATTGCTTGATTTGTTGACCATACTCATAGTATTCTTCAAAAATATCATCAATTGAAATAGGTTCGCTATCATACAATTTTACAAATTGACGATTCTTTTCAGCAAGATTACGTTCTAAACGCTCACGGAAAATCTCTTTATCTAAAAGGTCTGCAATACGGATACCGACACGAGCCGCCTTATCCATATAAGCAGGGCCAATCCCTTTAATTGTAGTCCCAATCTTATTATCGCCCTTAGCTTCTTCTTGCAAGCGATCTAACTCGATGTGGTAAGGCAAAATAACATGTGCACGATCAGAAATACGTAGATTATCTGTTGTAACGCCTTCCTCGTGAAGATAGGATAATTCTTTTACAAGAGATTTCGGATTAACTACCATTCCATTACCAATTACGGAAATCTTTTCAGGGAAGAAAATTCCAGATGGAATTAAATGCAATTTGAACTTTTTCCCATCAATAACAATAGTGTGGCCCGCATTGTCACCACCTTGGTAACGAGCAATCACTTCCGCATTAGCTGAAAGAAAATCTGTAATTTTTCCTTTACCTTCATCGCCCCATTGGGTTCCTACAACAACAACTGAAGTCATATTAAAATTTCGTCTGAGCCTAATGGCTCGTCCTTTCTCATATACATGGTGGGAATCTCACCCACAATTATATCTTACAATTTATTATAAGAAAAAAAGTTTATTTTATCAAGGATAAACACTAGAAAAGATTAGGGATTTCTTTTATTTTTAAATTGAAAAATAACAATTATTTAGCTTATTCTATATAAAATTAAATAATTTATTATTATTGTTCGTAAAAAATGAAAGAAAACTTATTTAAAATGAATAATTCAAATTCTGACCAAGCAAATAATTGAGATAAAGACGATATGCAGCTCTAAAGTGACAGAGAATAAAATCATTCTCACTCTTTATCCTAAAACGAATTAAGTAATATAATAAAAATTTTAGATGAAGTAATTCCCATTCATCATTACTTTGTAGAAAAAATGAATATTCTTCTTCGACTTGTTTTAGAAAAACTAAAGAACGATCGTAGTATTTTTGAAGCATATAAAAAACCTTTCTTATTGATAAAAAAAGTTTATCAGAAAAGGTCACTAAAATGAAAATAAATCCTATAAAGTTAGAATCAAAAGCTAAACTAACATAAAATAAACAAAATAGGCATTGATAGATACAAAAATAAAAGTTCTAAAAAAATTATAAAATAAAAAAAACGTTCCTTAGAACGTTTAAATACTCCGCCAGTAGGACTCGAACCTACGACATCATGATTAACAGTCATGCGCTA
>CABPWC010000052.1 GCA_902461025.1 uncultured Streptococcus sp. | reverse complement strand
TAGGTGGTTTTGTAGTGATTGGTGCAAAAGCTGACTCAGGCTTAAAAGATTTTTCAAAAGATAAAGAGTTGTTGAAAGTCGAAATGAGTGAGTTGCTAAAAAATAGTAAGCTATCATGGAAAGTAAAACTAAAATACCTTATTTTTATGTTTAGCCCTAAATTGTATTTGTTGCTACGATAGTATCGTGCATAAAACCAATTTAATTTGCAACAAATATCAAAAAAATTGTAGGAAAGAGGAAATATGATAGAAGCTTTTAGAATAATTGCTCATTGTAAGTCTGTTCGGTCACAATTTCTAATTTCACGGATTGATTATAAATAGGACGGATTGACATGAAAGTATTAAAAAACTACGCCTACAATCTTTCTTATCAATTGTTGGTGATTATACTCCCGATTATTACGACTCCCTATGTGACGCGGGTCTTTTCTTCGGATGATTTAGGGACGTATGGTTATTTTAATTCCATCGTTACTTACTTCATCCTCTTAGCGACTCTGGGAGTTGCTAACTATGGAACCAAGGTCATTTCAGGGCATCGCAAGGAAATCGAAAAAAACTTTTGGGGAATCTACTCCCTGCAATTAGGTGCAACTCTTCTTTCTCTAACCTTGTATGGCCTTCTTTGTATGGCTCTTCCCTTTATGCAAAATCCGGTAGCCTACATTCTAGGCTTGAGCTTAGTTTCTAAAGGCTTAGACATCTCTTGGCTCTTTCAAGGGTTGGAGGATTTTCGAAAGATTACTGTTCGAAACATCACGGTTAAAATCGTTGGGGTTGCCTCTATCTTTCTCTTTGTCAAATCTGCAAACGACCTATATCTCTATGTTTTTTTACTAACCATATTTGAGCTTTTGGGGCAACTAAGTATGTGGTTGCCTGCTCGAGAGTTTATCGGTAGACCTCATTTTGACATAGAATATGCTAGGCATCATTTGAAGCCTGTTATACTATTATTCCTTCCTCAAGTAGCGATTTCCTTATATGTTACCTTAGACCGTACCATGCTTGGAGCTTTAGCTTCTACAAAGGATGTAGGGATTTATGACCAGGCTCTAAAGTTGGTAAATATCCTTCTGACCTTGGTAACTTCCTTGGGGAGTGTTATGCTACCTCGTGTTGCGCATTTATTAGCCACAGGTGATCATAAGGCAGTCAATAAGATGCATGAAATGTCCTTCCTCATTTATAATTTAGTCATTTTTCCAATGATGGCAGGAATCTTGATTGTCAATGATGATTTTGTTCAATTTTTCCTTGGTCAAGATTTTCAGGATGCACGCTATGCAATTGCAATTATGATCTTCCGTATGTTCTTTATCGGTTGGACCAATATTATGGGAATTCAGATATTGATCCCTCATAACCGAAATAAAGAATTCATGATTTCGACAACGGCTCCTGCAATTATCAGTGTAGGATTAAACTTATTATTCCTTCCTAAACTTGGTTATATCGGAGCAGCCATTGTTTCTGTCTTAACAGAGGCGCTAGTGTGGGCAATTCAATTATACTTTACCCGCAGATACCTAAAAGAAGTTCCTATTATTGGATCTATGACAAAAATTATTCTAGCATCAGCTATCATGTATGGCATTTTGCTAGGTTCAAAAACAGTTATACATTTTTCGCCAACCCTAAATGTTCTAGTTTTTGCAGTGCTTGGCGGAATCATTTATCTTTTTGCAATTCTATCTCTGAAAGTGGTAGATGTAAAAGAATTAAAACAAATCATTAAGAAATAATGGAGTTAACTATGTACGACTATCTTATCGTTGGTGCAGGTTTGTCTGGAGCAATCTTTGCACATGAAGCTACAAAACGTGGAAAAAAAGTAAAAGTGATTGACAAACGTGATCACATCGGTGGAAATATCTACTGTGAAAATGTTGAAGACATCAATGTCCACAAGTATGGTGCCCACATTTTCCATACTTCTAACAAAAAAGTGTGGGACTATGTGAACCAGTTCGCTGAATTCAATAACTATATCAACTCACCAGTGGCTAACTACAAGGGAAGCCTCTACAATCTTCCTTTCAACATGAATACCTTTTATGCCATGTGGGGAACTAAGACACCACAAGAAGTTAAGGACAAGATTGCAGAGCAAACGGCTGATATGAAAGATGTTGAGCCTAAAAACCTTGAAGAACAAGCCATCAAGTTGATTGGTCCGGATATCTATGAAAAATTGATCAAGGGCTATACAGAAAAGCAATGGGGACGTTCTGCAACAGATCTTCCTCCGTTTATCATCAAGCGCCTTCCAGTGCGTTTGACCTTTGATAACAACTACTTTAACGACCGTTACCAAGGGATTCCAATCGGTGGCTACAACGTCATCATCGAAAACATGTTGGGCGATGTAGAAGTAGAACTTGGGGTTGATTTCTTCGCCAATCGTGAAGAGCTGGAAAAATCAGCTGATAAAGTTGTCTTTACAGGAATGATTGACCAGTACTTTGACTACAAACATGGGGAGTTGGAATACCGTAGTCTCCGTTTTGAGCACGAAGTCTTGGATGAGGAAAACCATCAAGGTAATGCAGTGGTCAACTATACAGAGCGTGAGATTCCTTATACTCGTATCATCGAGCACAAGCACTTCGAGTATGGTACTCAACCGAAGACGGTTATCACTCGTGAGTACCCTGCTGATTGGAAACGTGGGGATGAACCATATTATCCAATCAACGATGAAAAGAACAACGCTATGTTTGCTAAGTATCAAGAAGAAGCAGCCAAAAATGACAAGGTCATCTTCTGTGGCCGCCTAGCAGACTATAAATACTACGACATGCATGTGGTCATTGAGCGTGCTCTTGAGGTAGTAGAGAAAGAATTTTCATAAAAAGAAGCTAGTTTCTAGCTTCTTTTTCCTTTTTTTTAAAAAGACAAAAATGAAAAAGAATATCATGCAAAAAGAGGGCGTATAACCAAGTGTATGTTGATATCACCCTTGTCTTGAAAATAACTAGGAAAATAATTGTAAACAGATAGACAAGTTTTGAAAAAGAAAGGAATTTTCACAGTTAATTTTCAGCTTTTCTGACTCTTTTACACTGTTTTTCAGAGAAAAAATAAAAAAGAGGGACTTGTAATGGAATATTAAAATAAATTTAATGAAAAACCTTCGATAAAATCACAAAAAATTAGGCACGAATCGGATTTTTGTGATATAATATTCTGTGAATAGCTATGCCTTCTTGTAGCTATTAAAAAATCAAAGTGTGAAACTTGGAAGATAGAGAGGACGCAATGTAATGACTAGAAATGGTTTCTTTACAGGCTTAGATATTGGAACAAGCTCAATTAAAGTGTTAGTTGCTGAGCTTGTAGATGGTGAAGTAAATGTAATCGGTGTTAGTAACGCCAAAAGTAAAGGTGTCAAGGATGGGATTATCGTTGACATCGAGGCCGCAGCAACGGCTATCAAATCTGCTATTTCTCAAGCAGAAGAAAAAGCAGGAATTTCAATCAAATCAGTAAACGTTGGACTTCCAGCAAACTTATTGCAAGTTGAACCAACTCAAGGGATGATTCCTGTAACATCAGATACAAAAGAAATTACAGATCAAGATGTTGAGAATGTTGTCAAATCAGCTTTGACAAAGAGCATGACACCTGATCGTGAAGTGATTACGTTTGTGCCAGAAGAATTTGTAGTAGACGGTTTCCAAGGCATTCGTGACCCTCGTGGTATGATGGGTGTTCGTTTGGAAATGCGTGGACTTCTCTATACAGGTCCAAGAACCATTCTTCACAACCTTCGTAAAACTGTAGAACGTGTTGGAGTTCAAGTCGATAACGTGATTATTTCACCGCTTGCAATTGTAAACTCTGTTCTTAACGAAGGAGAACGTGAGTTTGGAGCGACTGTTATCGATATGGGTGGTGGTCAAACAAGTGTTGCAACTATCCGTAATCAAGAGCTTCAATACACAAATGTTTACCAAGAAGGTGGCGATTACGTCACTAAAGACATTTCAAAAGTTCTTAAAACTTCTAAGAAAATTGCAGAAGGTTTGAAGCTTAACTACGGTGAAGCTTATCCGCAACTTGCAAGCAAAGAAACTTTCCAAGTTGAAGTTATTGGTGAAGTAGAACCTGTTGAAGTTACAGAAGAATACTTGGCTCAAATTATTTCAGCTAGATTAAAACATATCTTTGAACAAATCAAACAAGATTTGGAAAGAAGACATTTGTTGGACTTGCCAGGTGGTATTGCTCTGATTGGTGGAAATGCTATTCTGCCGGGTGTCGTCGAGCTTGCCCAGGAAGTACTTGGAGTTCGTGTGAAACTTTATGTTCCAAACCAAGTGGGTATCCGCAATCCTGCATTTGCTCATGTAATTAGTTTGTCTGAATTTGCTGGAAGCCTTACAGAAATTAATGTTTTGGCTCAAAGAGCTATCAGAGGAGATCAAGTTTTGCGTCAACAACCAATTGACTTCAGAACTTCAAGTCAGGAAAAACCTGTGGCTTCTCAACGTTCAGTATTTGGTACAACTTCAGCTGAAACAGCAGAACCAACTTATACTGCTGATTCAACAACTTTAAATCAATCAGAAGAAAAACCAAAATTGACTGAACGATTCCGTAGCTTAATCGGAAGCATGTTTGATGAATAGGATAGAGGAATAAAATATGACATTTTCATTTGATACAGCAGCAGCACAAGGTGCAGTAATTAAAGTAATTGGTGTCGGTGGTGGCGGTGGAAACGCCATTAACCGCATGGTTGACGAAGGCGTTTCAGGTGTTGAGTTCATCGCAGCCAACACAGATGTACAAGCCTTGAGCAGTACAAAAGCTGAAACAGTTATCCAACTTGGTCCTAAATTAACTCGTGGGCTTGGTGCTGGAGGACAGCCTGAAATTGGCCGTAAGGCTGCTGAAGAGAGCGAAGAAGTTCTAACTGAAGCTATCAGTGGTGCAGATATGGTCTTCATCACTGCTGGTATGGGTGGTGGTTCTGGTACAGGTGCTGCACCAGTTATCGCTCGTATCGCTAAAGGTTTAGGTGCTTTGACTGTCGGTGTTGTGACACGTCCATTCGGTTTCGAAGGAAGCAAACGTGGTCAATTCGCAGTTGAAGGGATTAACGAACTTCGCGAGCATGTTGATACTCTTTTGATTATTTCAAACAACAACTTGTTAGAAATTGTTGACAAGAAAACTCCACTTCTTGAAGCTTTGTCTGAAGCAGATAACGTTCTTCGCCAAGGTGTTCAAGGGATTACAGATTTGATTACAAATCCTGGTTTAATCAACTTGGACTTCGCTGACGTGAAGACAGTAATGGCAAACAAAGGGAATGCCCTTATGGGTATTGGTATTGGTAGTGGAGAAGAGCGCGTTATTGAAGCGGCTCGTAAAGCTATCTACTCACCACTTCTTGAAACAACAATTGATGGAGCAGAAGATGTTATCGTTAACGTAACTGGTGGTTTGGATATGACTTTGATTGAAGCGGAAGAAGCTTCTGAAATCGTCAATCAAGCTGCTGGACATGGCGTAAACATCTGGCTCGGTACTTCTATTGATGAATCAATGAAAGATGAAATCCGTGTAACGGTTGTTGCTACTGGAGTTCGTCAAGATACAGTCGACAAAGTTGTAGCGCCACAACCAAGACAAGCGTCATTCCGTGAACCAGTAAAATCTGGTCATACTCACACTTATGACCGTCATTTTGATTTGGCAGAAACAGCTGAACTTCCAACTCCTTCACAACGTCATACTGAAGTACCTAAAGCATCAGCTTTTGGTGACTGGGACTTGAGACGTGATTCAATTGTTCGTCAAGGTGAATCAGTCGTATCACCAGTTGAGCGTTTCGAAGCGCCAGCTTCTGACGAAGATGAGTTGGAAACACCACCATTCTTCAAAAACCGTTAATAGAAATGGATTTAAAAGAAAATACAAATCAGGTATTTCAACAGGTTACAAAAGTAGTTCAAGAAACCGGCCGTGAAGACGGTTCGGTTTCTGTAATTGCCGTAACAAAATATGTTGATATTGCAACTGCAGCAAATTTGATCGACCAAGGAGTCAAACACATCGGTGAAAACCGTGTCGACAAATTTCTTGAAAAGTATCATGCTTTAAGTGATAAAGATGTTACTTGGCACTTGATTGGTAGCTTACAAAGAAGAAAAGTCAAGGATGTCATTCCTTATGTTGATTATTTTCACGCTTTAGATTCTTTGAAATTAGCTCAAGAGATTCAAAAACGTGCCGATCGAACCGTTAAATGTTTTTTGCAGGTCAATATTTCTGGCGAGGAAAGTAAGCATGGTTTTTCAAAAGAAGAACTATTGACAGTCTTGCCAGACTTGTCTAGCTTGGATCAAATCGAGTATGTTGGTCTCATGACCATGGCTCCCTTTGAGGCCCAAACAGAAGAGTTGCAAAAAATCTTTAAAGAAACGCAAGAGTTGCAACAATACATTCGTGAACAACAATTCCCCAATATGCCAATGACAGAACTAAGTATGGGAATGAGCCGTGACTATAAAGAAGCGATTCAGTGTGGCTCAACTTTTGTTCGAATTGGTACAGCATTTTTTAAATAGGAAATAATCATGTCATTAAAAGATAAATTTGATAAATTTATAGATTACTTTACAGAAGATGGAGATGAAGTTGCTTCAGAAGTTGTAGCTGCACAACCTGAACGTTCACTAGCTTCGGTTCCTCAAAAAAGAGAATTGCCACAGCAAGCTGCTGCTCAAGATTCTTCTTCAGTCGGAGCAAAAGAGAAAAATATTACAAAACTTCATGCCCGTCAGCAACAACTAGCAATTGAAAGCCATCACTCTACTGAAAAAGTAACCATCGATGTTCGTTACCCACGCCGTTATGAAGATGCAACAGATATTGTTGATTTGTTGGCTGGAAATGAAAGTATCTTGATTGACTTCCAATATATGACAGAAGTTCAAGCTCGTCGTTGTTTGGATTACTTGGATGGAGCACGTCATGTCCTTGCTGGTGAGTTAAGAAAAGTAGCGAACACAATGTATCTTTTGACACCTGTTGGTGTTGTGGTAAACATTGAAGATATTCGTTTACCTGAAGAAGCTCAAAGCGAAGAATACGACTTTGACATGAAGAGAAATAGAGTACGTTAATGTTTCTAATAATTCGTTTTATCCAAAATGCTACAGATATCTATTCACTGATACTTGTAGCTTTTGCTCTATTATCATGGTTTCCAAATGCCTATGACACACAGTTGGGGAAATTTTTAGAGACTTTGTGTAAACCAATTCTTGAGCCTTTAAAACGTCTACCTCTTCAAATCGCAGGTTTGGATTTCTCTGTTTGGATTGCCCTTATTCTCTTACGCATGATTAGCCGCTATCTCATCAATTTGCTGGTCGTATTATGAGCAAGGAACTTTACCAACATTTCGCAACGGAGGATATTCCATTCATCGATAAGGGGTTGGAATGGTTGAGTCAAGTCGAGGAGCACTATGCACCGATTTTATCTCCTTTTATAAATCCTCACCAAGTATTTATCTTGGAAACTTTGGGAAATAATAGAGGGATAAAAGTCTTCTCTAGTACGAGTTATATCTCTTCGGAGTACGCTAGGGTTATTTTAGCGCCCGATTACTTCACGCCAAGTTTGGAAGATTTTGAAATGACCTTGCTTGAGATTCTGTATCCCAGCAAGTTTCAGCAACTGACCCATTCAAAGATATTGGGAACAGTTCTCAATCGACTAGGTATTGATCGTAAGTTATTTGGCGACATCTTGGTAACAGATGAGAGGGCTCAAATAATTGTCGATCAGAGATTTACGACTCTGTTTCAGGATGGAATTCAAAAAATTTCCAAGTTGCCAGTAAATTTGGTAGAGCGATTTTTTTCAGATATGATAGAATCTAAAGAGGACTATCAGGAAAAAGAAGTCTTGGTTTCAAGCCTTCGTCTGGATACCTTCTTATCTAGTATCTTGAAATTATCACGCTCACAAACTGTAGCTCTAGTTGAAAAGAAGCTGGTTCAGGTCAATTATCATATAGTTGAAAAGTCTGACTATCAGTTAAAATTTGGTGATTTAATCAGTGTCAGACGCTTTGGAAGAATTATCTTACTCAAAGAAAATGGTCAAACCAAGAAAGATAAGATAAAACTAAAAGTCCAACTACTATTAAGCAAGTGAGAAAAATATGTCAATTACACCACAAGATATTACTGACAAGGAATTCTCAAGAAAATTCAGAGGCTACGATCAGGAAGAGGTTGACCTATTTCTAGATAAGATTTATTTTGAATTAGAGGAATTAATCCGATACAAAGAGGAAACTGAACTCTATATCAAAAAACTAGAAGAACGTCTTTGCTATTATACGACTGATATTCCTAAAAGAACAGTAACAAACGAGCAAGAACCAGAAGCAAATAATGATTCTATTTTTTATTAAATAAGTGAGGAAAAATATGCCAATTACATCGTTAGAAATTAAGGATAAAACCTTTGGCGTTCAGTTTAGAGGTTTTAACCGTGAAGAAGTTGATGAATTTTTAGATATTGTTGTTCGTGACTATGAAGATTTGGTTCGTAGTAATCATGAAAAAGAACAGCACATTAAAAATTTAGAAGAGCGTCTATCTTATTTTGACGAAATCAAAGATTCATTGAGTCAGTCAGTTTTGATTGCTCAAGATACAGCTGAACGTGTAAAACAAGCTGCGAATGACCGCTCTAATAACATCATTAAGCAGGCTGAGCAAGATGCTCAACGTTTACTTGATGAAGCTAAATATAAAGCCAATGAAATTTTGCGACAAGCTACAGATAATGCTAAAAAAGTTGCTGTGGAAACTGAAGAGTTGAAGAACAAGAGTCGCGTCTTCCACCAACGTTTGAAATCAACAATCGAAAGTCAGTTGGCTATTGTTGATTCATCAGATTGGGAAGAAATTTTGCGTCCGACTGCAACATATTTGCAAACTAGCGACGAAGCTTTCAAGGAAGTCGTCCAAGAAGTTCTAGGTGAAGATGTATCTTCATACCATGATGAAGAGCCAATTGACATGACTCGTCAATTTTCTCCAGAAGAAGTTGCGGAACTTCAGGCACGTATTGAAGCAGCTAACAAAGAATTGTTAGAGGCTGAACAAGCTACTGAAGAGTCAACTGAAACTGAAGTTGAACTTCAGCCGGTTGCTGAAACTCCTGTTGAACCATCGCATGAGAATGAATCTCAAGACGATGCTAACACTCAACAAGAGTCAGTTCTAATTTTATAAGAATCTCATTAGAGAACAAGAATTTATCAAACACATTTCTAGCGAGTAGGAGATGGTGGAAGTCCTACAATCCCTGTTGGTAAATTTATCCTCTCTTAGTATCAAATCTGAAAATAGTAAGATTTGACGTTGCCCACGTTACGGGAAAAGAGGGAAAGAGACTAGCTCTTTTTCCGAACAAAGGTGGTACCACGATTTTCGTCCTTTTTGCGAGTCGTGGTTTTTATATTGTCAATTTACATTAAAGGAGTAAACATGAAACTTAAAGAAACCCTCAATCTTGGGAAAACAGAATTTCCAATGCGTGCCGGACTTCCAACTAAAGAGCCAGTTTGGCAAAAAGAGTGGGAAGAAGCAAAACTCTATCAACGTCGTCAAGAGCTAAATGAAGGAAAACCACATTTCACGCTTCATGATGGCCCTCCATACGCTAACGGAAATATCCACGTAGGACATGCCATGAACAAGATTTCGAAAGATATCATTGTTCGTTCTAAGTCTATGTCAGGATTTTACGCACCATATATCCCAGGTTGGGATACACACGGTCTGCCAATCGAGCAAGTCTTGGCTAAACAAGGTGTTAAACGCAAAGAAATGGACTTGGTTGAGTACTTGAAACTTTGCCGTGAATACGCTCTTTCTCAAGTAGATAAACAACGCGAAGACTTCAAACGTTTGGGTGTTTCAGGTGACTGGGAAAATCCTTATGTAACCTTGACGCCAGACTATGAAGCAGCGCAAATCCGCGTCTTCGGTGAGATGGCTAACAAAGGCTACATCTACCGTGGTGCGAAGCCAGTTTACTGGTCATGGTCATCTGAGTCAGCTCTTGCTGAAGCGGAAATTGAGTACCATGACTTGGTTTCAACGTCCCTTTACTATGCTAACAAAGTCAAAGATGGCAAAGGTATTCTAGACACTGATACTTATATCGTCGTTTGGACAACAACTCCATTTACCATCACAGCTTCTCGTGGTTTGACTGTTGGTGCGGATATTGATTACGTCTTGGTGCAACCAGCTGGCGAAACTCGTAAATTTGTAGTTGCTTCAGAATTATTGAATAGCTTGTCTGAGAAATTCGGTTGGGCGGATGTTCAAGTCTTGGCAACTTACCGTGGTTCAGAATTAAACCATATCGTGACTGAGCACCCATGGGATACAGCTGTAGATGAACTCGTTATCCTTGGTGATCACGTTACAACTGATTCTGGTACAGGTATCGTCCATACAGCCCCTGGTTTTGGTGAGGACGACTACAATGTCGGTGTTGCCAATGGGCTTGAAGTTGCTGTGACTGTTAACGAACGCGGGATCATGATGGCCAATGCTGGAGCAGAGTTCGAAGGTCAATTCTACGACAAGGTTGTGCCAACAGTTATTGAAAAACTTGGTGATTTACTTCTTGCTCAAGAAGAAATCTCTCACTCTTACCCATTTGACTGGCGTACGAAAAAACCAATCATCTGGCGTGCAGTGCCTCAATGGTTTGCTTCTGTATCTAAATTCCGCCAAGAAATCTTGGACGAAATTGAAAAAGTGAAGTTCCACTCAGAGTGGGGTAAAGTCCGTCTTTACAACATGATTCGTGACCGTGGTGACTGGGTCATCTCTCGTCAACGTGCTTGGGGAGTTCCTCTTCCAATCTTCTATGCAGAAGACGGAACACCAATCATGACAGCTGAAACCATCGAGCATGTAGCTCAACTCTTTGAAGAATATGGTTCAATCATCTGGTGGGAACGTGACGCTAAAGGCCTCTTGCCTGAAGGATTTACCCATCCTGGTTCACCAAATGGTGAATTCAAGAAAGAAACAGACATCATGGATGTATGGTTCGACTCAGGTTCATCATGGAATGGTGTCGTGGTTAACCGTCCAGAACTCAAATATCCAGCAGATCTTTATCTTGAAGGGTCAGACCAATACCGTGGTTGGTTCAACTCATCACTCATCACCTCTGTAGCTAACCATGGTGTGGCACCATACAAACAAATCTTGTCACAAGGTTTTGCCCTTGACGGTAAAGGTGAAAAGATGTCTAAATCACTTGGAAATACCATTGCTCCAAGCGATGTTGAAAAACAATTTGGTGCTGAAATCT
>CABPWC010000051.1 GCA_902461025.1 uncultured Streptococcus sp. | reverse complement strand
TCTCTAAAGATGAGCACTTAATCAAGGCCTTCCAAGAGGGAGCTGATATCCATACATCAACAGCCATGCGTGTCTTTGGAATTGAACGTCCTGAGGATGTGACTCCAAATGACCGTCGCAATGCCAAGGCTGTCAATTTTGGAGTTGTTTACGGAATTTCAGACTTTGGGTTATCAAATAATCTAGGTATCAGCCGTAAAGAGGCTAAAGCCTATATTGATACCTATTTTGAACGCTTCCCAGGTATCAAAAATTACATGGATGAAGTGGTTCGTGAGGCGCGTGATAAGGGCTATGTAGAGACCCTCTTCAAACGTCGTCGTGAGTTGCCAGATATCAATTCGCGTAACTTTAACATTCGTGGTTTTGCAGAGCGTACAGCAATCAACTCACCTATCCAAGGATCGGCTGCAGATATTCTCAAAATCGCTATGATTCAGCTAGACAAGGCCTTGGTAGCAGGTGGTTATCAAACGAAAATGCTGTTGCAAGTACACGATGAAATTGTTCTTGAAGTGCCTAAGTCAGAATTGGCAGCCATTAAAAAACTCGTCAAACAAACCATGGAAGAAGCCATTCAACTCAGTGTTCCCCTGATTGCTGATGAAAATGAAGGCGTGACTTGGTATGAGGCCAAATAAAAAATAGACTATTAGACAAAAAGAAATCCCCTTGAGCGTTATTGTTCAAAGGGATTTTTATTTCAGGAAAAAAACAAAAGTGGAACTATCTGGCAAATAGTAGAGATTATTTGACTTGTTTCTTTTGTTCTTTTTTGGCAAGTATTGGTAGAATAACACCTAAACCAATCAGAATAATTGGGGTCAAGATATTTGTAAGAAGAGAGAATTGCCAAGCAGTTGGATTCTCAGCATAGTTAATTTTTGGAACCATACCTAGGATACAAGCAAATGCAGTGAAGAGGAAGCACCAAGTACCGATAATAAAGCCAAGCTTAGGATTGTTCACAAACTTGTATTCGGCATTTTTGTATGTTTTCCAAGCGCGATTGAGCATCATATAGGCAAGGAATACCCAGAGATAACGCATTGGCATTACGATAGAATTGAGGTTGGTCATCCATTTTACAAGTCCATCAATTTCTTGGATACCAAAAATTGGAAGGATGATGATAAGGCTAACGAGGACGCCTGTAAGGAGGTAACCGTTAATGAGGACACCTTTTTCAGTACGTTTACGAAGCCAGCTTGGGATGTAGTTTTCGTCAGCGTTATTGAGTAGGATTTGTAATGGTGCGTCGATAGAGAAGGCAAGTGCCGCGATTTGCCCGACCATGTTTGTAAGAGCATAGATTACGACAAAGAGATTTCCAACTCCCCAAGAATTTCCTAACATTTGGAAGGCTTGATAAGCACCATTACGCATGAGGTCTTCAGGGATATTATTGCCATCAAATAGCATTCCCATGGCAACTGACCCGAGGATAGCAGAGAGACCTACCATGATTGCCATCACAATCATACCTTTTGGAAATTCTTTTGCAGGATTGCGAGTTTGATTCACATAAGGGGAAATTTTTTCACAACCACCGACTGCAAAGACCAGTAGTGAGATGGTTGTAAAATAAGAAAAATCAAAGTTGGGAATGTAGGTGCTCAGTTGATCCATGTGTGGCGTCGCAAACTGGATATCTGGTTTGATGAAAGGCAGACCGACAGCCAAAAGCACAAAGAGTAAAGACATGATCAGCATAGCACTTCCTGCCAAACTACCGATGACTTTAAGAGTTGTCAATCCTTTTGTAGAAAGGTAGAGGAAAAGTCCAAAGATTAGTAAGCAGAGAATAACAATCCAGTGGATGTCAATTTGTTTTAGAAACTGTCCGTTACCTTGCAAGGCCCATCCGAGCGGGATTAGGATTCCTTGAGGCTTTTGTGCGAGGTAAGGAATGTGAACAACCCAGTATGTCCAAGCAGCAAAGTAAGCTAGACGTTTGGTTGATGTTTTTTCAACCCAGTCACTAACACCGCTACCGCTTTCCTTGAAGGTAGAACCGAGTTGTCCGACGATGAGTGAGTATGGGATGAAGTAAAGCGCGAGGATTAAAATCCAAGATACGACGACTGAAATTCCCTGTTGAGAATAGTTATTGACGACGTTTCCTAGCCCCCAAACCATGTTGAAGGCAATCAGAGAAACCATCAGCCAATTCAGTTGGTGTTGATCTTTTTTCATAATGTCTCCTTTTCTGATAATTTCAGTATATCATGTTTTTTTGAAAGCGCCTAACAAAATTTAAAATTTACTATAAAAAATGTAAAAACTAGCTAACAGATAGGGAGTAGGGCTTGTTGGTTGAGAAAAGGTTATCCACAACGTGTGGATAACTCAAGGTGTCAACAACAACTGTCTCTTTCTAGTTTTGATGTGAGAAGTGGAGATAAAATTGATAGAATGGAAAACAATGAAGTCTTTGTAAACCTTGGTATAACAAGATTTGCAGACTGTGTTCGGTTGTAAATCCTATAGACTTGGATTGGAAAACATTTTGGAAAAACTTGAAACTATTTTCCAAAGAAAAGTTGAAAGTTATTCACAGCTTGTGGGAAACTTTATATGGATAAGAAAACCCCTTTGCGCCTGACAAAGGGGTTGAGTTATTACTGCTTTGGTAACCAGCCGAGATTAAATTCAAGAGTCTTGGCATTGAGCAGTTCCTGATGGCTGATGCTTTGTTTTTCTTTCCCGTCCAGTAGACAGTTTTGGACAAAGTGGAAGTGTTCATGATTCTGTTGAGTACGAATATCAAGCCATTTATCTTCTTGGGCTAGATAGACACGAAGGTGGTCAAAGTACGGAATTCCAAGGTCATAACTTGCTTTTCCTGGGCAAGTTGGGTAAAGTCCGAGAGCAGACCACACATACCAAGCCGATAGACTGCCATTATCCTCATCTCCTGGATAAGCATCCCAGCCAGCTCGAAAGGCCTTTTGACGGAGAGTCTTGATCAAAAGACTGGTATATTGGGGAACATTACTATAGCGGAAAAGATAAGGGATGTGGAAACTTGGTTGGTTTGAAATGGCTAGTTGACCAAATGGCGCTGTTGCCATCTCACTCATCTCATGGATTTCATAGCCATAGCCCGTCGTTTCAAAGAGTGGGAGACTTTGACAAGCTTTCAAAAGATAGTTGCTAAAAGCTTCTTTTCCACCCATTAGTTGGCTAAGTCCAGAAATGTCATGCAAGACACCCAGACTGGCTTGAACGGCTGAACACTCAGCGTAGTCACGGCCCCAACTATAAGGAGAAAAGTCAGGACGGAAGTTTCCATCTACATCACGCGCCCTCATATAGCCTGTCTCAGGGTCAAATAGATTTTGATAATTCTTAGAATAGTGGGCATAGGTTTGGGCTAGCTCTTCTTGCCCTAATTTTGCTGCACAAGTAGAGATACAAAAGTCACTGTAAGCATAGTCTAGTGTGTGACTGACACTTTCATGATAATCTGTGGATAAGTAGCCGAGTTTCTGGTATTGAGAAAGGCCATGGCGTCCGTTTATGGCTTTTGGATCTGCCTTGGTCGCAGTTTCGATCATGGCTTTGAGAAATTCTTCTTCAAGTTCAGGTGCCATGTCTTTGCAAGCACTATCTGCTAGTACACCATCAATCAAAGTCCCAGGCATCATTCCTCTTTCGTCAGGAGCCAGCCACTTAGGAAGATACCCGGTATCTCTATAGCTATTGAGGAAACCTTCAAGAAACTGACGATAGTGCTCTGGAATAATCAAGGCAAAGAGTGGGAATGAAGTGCGGAATGTGTCCCAGAAGCCATTGTTGGTAAAGAGCAGACCTGGTTTGCTAGTTCCTGAAGCCAGGTCCATATGGATGTTTTCACCTTGCTCATTTACCTCATAAAAGGTTTGCGGGAAGAGGAAAAGCCTGTAGAGGCAGTGGTCAAAAAATGTTCGTTCTACTGAGTCGGTTTCTACGATATCAAAACGGCCCAGAAGGTCTTCCCAACTTTCTTTGGCGTTTGTTTTTGTCTCTTCAAAATTCTGTTTAGGAAGATTAAAGAGAGCTTGTTCTTTGGAAATAAAGGAAGTTGCCAGTTGAACTTGAACTTTCGCTCCAGCCAAGTCAATTCGCCAGTCTTGTCCCTCTTGATTGATAGATTCAATATCCGTAGAGAATGCAAGAGCAGTAAACATGACGAGAGGACTTTTATTGGTTTCAGTTTCTCCTTCTTGTCTCAGGGCCAGAGTTCGCTTATCGACTTGTTCGACTGTCAGTTTATCCGCCGCGTGAAGATAGAGGGAAAGTTTTTTTCCTTGTATCTGTCTTAGTTGAATAGAAGCTCCATAGCAAGTGGGACTTAACTGAGTTTCAATCTGGTAACGTTCAGAAAAAATTCTGAGGTAATGAGGATTGAAAATAGCACGCTCAAGATTATAGGAAGACTGACGATGGAAGAGCGTGTCACCGCTGATTTTTCCTGTAACTGGAGTCAGTAGTAACCAAGAATAATCACCAATCCAAGGGCTAGGCTGATGGGTTAATCGAATACCCTGAAATATGGGAAGATGGGGATCAAAAAACCAAGATCCTTCCTGATCACTAGTTTGTGGAACAAAGTAATTCATCCCAAAAGGCACTCCAGTGTAGGGTAGGGTGTTTCCTCGTGAAAATGCATGTTTACTGGCTGTTCCAAAACGCGTATCAATGGTTTCAAGTATAGGTTTCATAGAATATCCTTTAGTCGTTTTCTACATTATATCAGAAAATTTAGCCTTTAGAAAAGGAGTTTTAAATATAACAATTTTGTAGAAAAATGACTATCATTTGTGTATATATTTTCTGGGCTAAAAGCTATATACTGAAAATGAAAATCTGTTTGAAAGAGGCAAAATAGTTTATGGTTTATTCTAAAGAAATCGTCAGAGAATGGTTGGACCAAGTAGCGGAGCGTGCCAAGGATCATCCTGAATGGGTAGATGTCTTTGAACGTTGCTACACGGACACTTTAGACAATACAGTTGAAATTTTAGAAGACGGCTCGACCTTTGTGCTGACTGGGGATATCCCAGCTATGTGGCTTCGGGACTCGACTGCTCAGCTTAGACCATACCTTCATGTGGCAAAAAGAGATCCTCGTTTGCGCCAGACCATTGCTGGTTTGGTTAAACGCCAGATGACTTTGATTCTCAAGGATCCCTATGCCAACTCTTTCAATATTGAGGAGAACTGGAAGGGTCATCACGAGACAGACCATACAGACCTCAATGGCTGGATTTGGGAACGTAAGTATGAAGTGGATTCGCTTTGTTATCCCTTGCAATTGGCTTACCTTCTTTGGAAGGAAACTGGTGAGACTAGCCAGTTTGATGAAACTTTTGTTACGGCGACCAAGGAGATTCTTCATCTTTGGACGGTGGAGCAAGATCACAATAACTCACCATACCGTTTCGTCCGTGATACCGATCGTAAGGAAGACACCTTGGTAAATGATGGATTTGGTCCTGACTTTGCCGTGACAGGGATGACCTGGTCAGCCTTTCGTCCAAGTGATGATTGCTGTCAGTATAGCTATCTGATTCCATCCAATATGTTTGCGGTCGTTGTCTTGGGTTATGTCCAAGAAATCTTTGCAGAATTGAATCTAGCTGATAACGAGAGCATTATTGCTGATGCCAAACGTCTCCAAGCTGAGATTCAAGAAGGTATCGAAAATTACGCCTACACTACAAACAGCAAGGGTGAAAAAATTTATGCCTTTGAGGTAGATGGTTTAGGGAATGCTAGCATCATGGATGATCCGAACGTGCCAAGTTTGTTGGCTGCTCCATATCTTGGTTACTGTGATGTCAATGACGAAGTGTATCAAGCCACTCGTCGCACCATTCTGAGCCCGGAAAATCCTTACTTCTACCAAGGAGAATACGCTAGTGGACTCGGAAGTTCACATACCTTCTACCGCTATATCTGGCCGATTGCTCTATCTATCCAAGGATTGACAACGACGGATAAGGCGGAGAAAAAACATTTGCTAGATCAACTCGTTGCCTGCGATGGTGGAACAGGTGTCATGCACGAAAGCTTCCACGTAGACGATCCGACTCTCTACTCTCGTGAATGGTTCTCATGGGCCAACATGATGTTCTGCGAATTGGTCTTGGATTACCTAGATATTCGCTAATACTCTTCGAAAATCAAATTCAAACCACGTCAGCTTCGCCTTGCCGTACTCAAGTACAGCCTGCGGCTAGCTTCCTAGTTTGCTCTTTGATTTTCATTGAGTATAAGGAACTCGCCTTCGCTTCACTGATTCTTGTAAAGAATCACAAATATATTTTTAAATTTAAGTTAGAATGAGGTTTTACTCATGGAAAATGTTGTTGTACATATCATCTCTCACAGCCACTGGGATCGTGAGTGGTATCTACCTTTTGAAAGTCACCGTATGCAATTGGTGGAACTTTTTGACAATCTGTTTGATCTTTTTGAAAATGATCCTGAGTTCAAGAGCTTCCACCTAGATGGTCAAACCATTGTCCTTGATGACTATTTAGAAATTCGCCCTGAAAACCGTGACAAGGTGCAGCGTTATATCGACGAAGGCAAGCTCAAGATTGGACCATTCTATATCTTGCAGGATGATTACTTGATTTCCAGTGAAGCTAATGTCCGTAATACCTTGATTGGACAAGCTGAATGTGCTAAATGGGGCAAATCAACTCAAATCGGCTACTTCCCTGATACCTTTGGAAATATGGGGCAGGCTCCTCAAATCCTTCAAAAATCAGGGATTCACGTAGCAGCCTTTGGTCGCGGTGTGAAGCCAATCGGATTTGACAACCAAGTCCTCGAAGATGAGCAATTTACCTCTCAATTTTCAGAGATGTACTGGCAAGGTGCGGATGGTAGCCGTGTACTCGGCATTCTTTTTGCTAACTGGTACAGTAACGGGAATGAAATTCCAGTGGATAAAGACGAGGCTTTGGCTTTCTGGAAACAAAAATTAGCAGACGTCCGTGATTATGCATCGACCAACCAATGGTTGATGATGAACGGATGTGACCACCAGCCTGTTCAGAGAAATCTGAGTGAAGCCATTCGTGTGGCAAACGAACTCTTCCCTGATGTGACCTTTATTCATAGCTCCTTTGACGAATATGTGCAAGCATTGGAAAGTGCGCTCCCTGAACAATTATCAACTGTCACAGGTGAGTTGACCAGCCAGGAAACCGATGGTTGGTATACTCTGGCCAATACCTCTTCTTCACGGGTTTACCTCAAACAAGCCTTCCAAGAAAACAGCAATTTGCTAGAGCAAGTGGTGGAACCCTTGACCATTATCACTGGTGGCCATAACCACAAGGATCAATTAACCTATGCTTGGAAGACCCTCTTGCAAAATGCGCCGCACGATAGTATCTGTGGATGCAGTATTGACGAAGTTCACCGTGAAATGGAAACTCGTTTTGCAAAGGTTAATCAAGTCGGGAATTTTGTTAAGAGTAATCTTCTTAACGAATGGAAGGGTAAATTAGCTACTCAAAATGCTGAGAGCGACTACCTCTTTACTGTCATCAACACGAGTCTGCATGACAAGGTTGATACTGTCAGTGTTGTGGTAGATGTTGCTACTTGTGATTTCAAAGAATTGCATCCGACTGAAGGTTACAAGAAGATGGCAGCCGTGACCTTGCCAGACTACCATGTTGAAGATTTGGATGGTCATGTCCTTGAAGCCAAGATTGAAGACTTGGGAGCAAGTTTTGGTTATACTTTACCTAAGGACAAGTTCCGTCAACCTTATATCGCTCGTCAAGTGCGCGTGACAATCCCAGTTCATCTTGCTCCACTTTCTTGGGCTAGTTTCCAATTGGTTGAAGGCCAAGTAGAATACCGAGATGGTGTTTATCAAAATGGGGTTATTGATACACCGTTTGTAACTGTGAGTGTAGATGAAGGAATCACAGTCTATGACAAGACTACAAATGAAGCTTACGAAGACTTTATCCGCTTTGAAGACCGTGGAGATATCGGGAACGAGTATATTTACTTCCAACCAAAAGGTACTGAGCCAATCTATGCTCAATTGAAAGGATACGAAGTCTTAGAAAACAATGCTCGCTATGCTAAGGTATTGCTCAAACACGACTTGACGATTCCAGTCAGTGCAGATGAAAAATTGGATGCTGAACAAAGAGGCATTATCGAGTTCATGAAACGAGATGCAGGTCGTTCAGAAGAGTTGACAACCATTTCTCTTGAAACTGAAATGACCGTCTTTGTGGATAATCCACAGATTCGCTTTAAGACTCGTTTTACCAATACTGCAAAGGATCACCGAATTCGTCTCTTGGTCAAAACTCATAACACTCGTCCAAGCAATGATTCTGAAAGCATCTATGAAGTTGTGACAAGACCAAATAAACCAGCAGCTTCTTGGGAAAATCCTGAAAATCCACAACACCAACAAGCCTTTGTCAGCTTGTATGATGATGTAAAAGGAGTGACCGTATCCAATAAAGGATTGCACGAATACGAAATCCTTGGAGACGACACCATGGCTGTAACCCTTCTCCGTGCTTCAGGTGAACTCGGTGACTGGGGCTACTTCCCAACGCCGGAAGCTCAGTGCTTGCGTGATATCGAAGTTGAATTTGCAGTAGAATGTCACCAAGCAGGGGAACGCTTCTCAGCTTTCCGTCGTGCCAAAGCCTTCCAGGTGCCATTTACAGCTCTTCAAGTTGCAAAACAAGAGGGTAGCGTTGCAGCAACGGGTAGCCTCTTTAACCATCCGGCACTGAACTTGCCACAAGTCTGCCCAACAGCCTTTAAGGTGGCTGAGAATGAAGAAGGTTATGTCCTTCGTTACTACAACATGAGTCAAGAAAATATCCGTGTGTCTGAAAAACAACAAACTATTCTTGACTTGTTGGAACGCCCATATCCAGTCCATTCAGGACTATTGGCACCACAGGAAATTCGCACAGAATTCATTCAAAAAGAAGAAATTTAATTTCAAATAGTAAACAGAAACAGAAAGGAGGAGCGAAGAAGTAAGAACCAACTGCGGACTCGCTCCTTTTTGCAGGTGAAAGTAATGACCATTGCAACGATTGATATCGGAGGGACTGGGATTAAGTTTGCTAGTCTCACTCCTGATGGAAAGATTTTAGAAAAGGCCAGCACCGCAACGCCAGAGACTCTGGAAGAGTTGCTAGCTTGGTTGGACCAGCGATTGTCAGAACGTGACTACCGTGGGATTGCTATGAGTGTGCCAGGAGCCGTTAATCAAGAAACCGGGGTGATTGAGGGGATTAGTGCGATTCCATACATCCATGGTTTTTCATGGTATGAGGCCCTTGCTCATCACCAGTTACCTATCCATCTAGAAAATGATGCCAACTGTGTTGGACTGAGTGAATTGCTAGCTCATCCTGAGATTGAAAATGCAGCCTGTGTCGTGATTGGTACAGGAATCGGTGGGGCTATGATTATCAATGGGAAGCTTCACCGTGGTCGCCATGGTTTGGGCGGTGAGTTTGGCTACATGACAACCATCGAGCCTGCAGAAAAGCTCAACAACTGGTCGCTACTAGCTTCTACAGGAAATATGGTTCGCTATGTGATTGAACAATCTGGTCAGTCTGATTGGGACGGACGCAAGGTTTACCAAGAAGCGGCAGCAGGAAATGCCCTCTGCCAAGAAACCATTGAACGCATGAACCGTAACCTAGCTCAAGGGCTGCTCAATATCCAGTATCTCATTGATCCAGATGTGATTAGCCTAGGTGGCTCTATCAGCCAAAACCCAGATTTTATCAAAGGTGTGCAAAAAGCAGTAGATACCTTTGTGGAAAAATATGAAGAATATACAATCGCTCCAGTCATCCAAGCTTGCACCTATCAGGCAGATGCCAATCTCTACGGTGCCCTTGTCAACTGGTTACAGGAGGAAAACCAATGGTAAGTTTTACAGGACTTAGTTCCAAACAAGCGCAAGCTATCGAAGTATTAAAAAGTCACATTTCTCTATCAGATGTAGAGGTGGCAGTCGCTCAGTCTGACCAAGCTTCTATCTCTATCAAGGGTGAGAAGGGGCAGTATCAACTGACCTATCGTAAAC
This sequence comes from uncultured Streptococcus sp., assembly GCA_902461025.1. Classification (GTDB taxonomy): domain Bacteria; phylum Bacillota; class Bacilli; order Lactobacillales; family Streptococcaceae; genus Streptococcus. The sequence goes on along the minus strand of CABPWC010000051.1, from coordinate 1,320 downwards.
CTCATCAACTCTACCGTGCTTTATCTGTGCTAGCAACAGCTTTAGCAGAAGGGGACAAGGTAGAGATTGAAGAGCAGGCGGCCTATGAAGATTTAGCCTATATGGCGGACTGTTCGCGAAATGCAGTACTCAATGTCGCATCTGCCAAACAGATGATTGAAGTCTTGGCTCTCATGGGTTATTCAACCTTTGAGCTCTATATGGAAGACACCTATCAGATTGAGGGGCAACCTTACTTTGGTTATTTCCGTGGAGCGTATTCAGCTGAAGAGTTACAGGAAATTGAAGCATACGCCCAGCAGTTTGACATGACCTTTGTCCCATGCATCCAGACCTTGGCCCACTTGTCAGCCTTTGTCAAATGGGGCGTCAAAGAAGTGCAAGAACTCCGCGATGTAGAGGATATTCTCCTCATCGGTGAAGAAAAAGTCTACGATCTGATTGACGGTATGTTTGCTACTTTGTCTAAACTACAAACTCGCAAGGTCAATATCGGCATGGACGAAGCTCACTTGGTTGGTTTGGGACGTTACCTTATCATAAACGGTGTGGTGGACCGTAGTCTTCTCATGTGCCAACACTTGGAGCGTGTGTTGGATATTGCAGACAAGTATGGTTTCCACTGCCAGATGTGGAGCGATATGTTCTTCAAGCTCATGTCAGCAGATGGCCAGTACGACCGTGAGGTGGAAATTCCAGAAGAAACTCGTGTTTACCTTGACCGTCTCAAAGACCGTGTGACCTTGGTTTACTGGGATTATTACCAAGATAGCGAGGAAAAATACAACCGTAACTTTAATAATCACCACAAGATTAGCCAGGATATCGCCTTTGCAGGTGGTGCTTGGAAATGGATTGGTTTTACACCACACAACCAATTTAGCCGCTTAGTAGCTATTGAAGCCAATAAAGCTTGCCGTGCCAATCAGATTAAGGAAGTTATTGTGACTGGCTGGGCAGATAATGGTGGAGAAACAGCCCAGTTCTCTATTCTGCCTAGCTTGCAAATCTGGGCGGAACTCAGCTATCGTAATGATTTAGAGCGTCTATCTGCCCATTTCAAGACCAATACAGGTCTATCCGTTGAGGACTTCATGCAACTTGATCTTGCCAACCTATTGCCAGACCTACCAGGTAATATACATGGTATCAACCCCAACCGCTATGTCTTTTATCAGGATGTTCTCTGCCCAATTCTTGATAAGCACATGACTCCTGAACAGGACAAGCCTCACTTTGCCCAGGCAGCTGAGACTCTTTCTGACATTAAAGAAAAAGCTGGAGTCTACGCCTATCTTTTCGAAACTCAGGCCCAGTTGA
>CABPWC010000050.1 GCA_902461025.1 uncultured Streptococcus sp. | reverse complement strand
AAAAAACTAGGCTGACTGCTCCATAGTGGAAACTGACAACCTAGTTTTTACAATTTACATTTTTAGGAGCAAATTATTTTGCGTTTGCTGCGTATTCTTCATTACGTTTGATCATTTGTTTTCTGTACCATGCAAAGATACCAACGTAGAATACAAGGAATACTAATGCGCCAAGGATAGCTTTGATATCACCAGTTGTAGCGTTACCAATTGCCCAACCAAGAAGTTTTTCGATTGGTCCTTCAAGAGTTGAGTGAGTAATGAGTTGAGTTTGGCTCACACCTTCTGGGAAGGCACCTACACCTTTAGCAAGTTCTGTTGCGAATGGTGCGATAAGTGTACCTGAAAGAAGGAAGAGTGGCAACAAGAGTGTTCCGAAGATAATCATACGGAGCAATTTACCACGAGTAACTACCAAGAGAGCTGGAGTTACACCCATTGCGATGATACCAGCAAGTGGCAAGATACCATTTCCGACGTTTGAAAGAAGCACTGCTTCAATCAACATGATTGGTGCAAGTACGTTGGCACAAGCCCAGATTTCAGCACGACCAGCGATAAATGGCCAGTCAAGACCGATGTTGAATTTACGTCCTTGAAGACGTTTAGTAGCAACGTTTGTAATACCTTGTGAAAGTGGTTCTACGGCTGCGATAAACCATGAACCGATGAGTGAGAATAGCTCCAAGCAGACACCGGCAATCAAACCAAGTGACAACCAACCTTTAATAACAAGTTCCCATTTTTCCGCACCTTCTACACCTGCAACTGGATGTGGAGTACCCATGATACCGATAACGATACCAAGGATGAAACCGATGAAGAATTTAGAACCCCAGAAACCGATTCTCTTATTCAATTTAGCAGCGTCAAAGTCATATTTATCAAGACCTGGGAAGAACTTATCAAAAATCTTATCCAAAACCATGATAACTGGGTTCATCATGTAGTTCATGTGAGTTGAAGTCATTGGTGATGAACTTGGTGCGTTAAGAAGGTCATCAAATGTTGGTTTCATCAAGTCAGAGTTGATAATTTTAAGAACGCCAACAAGAACAACAGCTGCAGTCGCGATGAAGAGTGAAACTCCTTGGCTAACTCCATTGTTGTCAGCGTACCATTTGATCAAAAGACCTGTGATAGACAAGTGCCAGATATCGAAGATATCAACGTCAAGTGTATCAGTTTTCTTCATTGCAAGCATCACAGCGTTGACGATCAACATGATGAGCAAGAAGTAAAGAGTCCAGGCAGAACCCCAAGTGATTGTAGCAAGCGGTGCCCAACCAACGTCAGTGATGGTCAATTGAATACCAGTATTTTCAACGAATTTTGCAAGAGAAGCTGAGAAAGCTCCGTTAAGCATTCCGATGATAGCACCGATACCAGTAAGGGCGATGGCAAGTTTAATACCACCTTCAAGTGCTTTGGAGAATTTCACTCCAAATAGTAAAGCCAATACTGTCAAAATGATCAGCATGATGATTGGGCCACCCATATCCAAGATTGGCTTGAATACTTTATTGGCCAACTCAATAATGAAATCCATAATTTTTCCTCCCTTTATGATGTGTTATGGAATATTAACAAAATTATAATTAACTTAATCCGTGTTCTTTGATTGCTGCTTCAATATTGTCATAGACTGGAGCGCTCATCGCTGGAATACGGAATAAGATAGGTCCAGCTTCAACAACTGGAATACCAGGATCAAAACCTAAATCTGTCGCAGCGATTGGTGTGAAGATATCATAACCTTTAATCAAGTCTTCGTTGACATCTTTAACCATAACTGCGTCACACTGTACGTCGTATCCACGGTTAGATAGCTCTTCTTCTAGAGCGCTTTTAATTTGGTGGCTTGAGTTAACACCTGCACCACATGCAGCAAGAATTTTAATCATTTGGATTTCCTCCATTTTTTAGTTTATAGTTATTTATAAAGTTAAGCAGTTGCTTCTGAGATATATTGGAACAAAGCTTCAGGCTCTGTAATCTTAGAGAGTGCTTCAAGATGACCATCACCTGTAAAGAAGTCCATCAATTGAGCAAGAATATTTGTTTGACTTGAACTTGAATTATTGATGATAAAGAAGAGTAATGATACTTCTACTTCCTTGCCAGGAGCAATCATATTGTGGAATGTTACTGGTTTCGATAAGCGAACCACAACAACGTTTTCAGTTAAATTATGAATCGTGTCTGTGTGAGGGATTGCTACATTCGGCAAGTCCTTCCCAAGAAAATCCATATCTAAACCGGTTGGGAACATTTTTTCACGTTCAATCAATGCCGATCGATAGGTATCCGTAACAACTTTCTTTTCTTCTAATAGGGTTGCAACTTGATCAAATAGTTGCTCTTGATTATCTGCTTCTAGACAAAAGACTAAGTCTTTGCTGAAGAAATGATCTAATCCCATGACTTTCTCCTTTCATATCTAACCTTTATGATACAAGTATATCACTATATGAAACCGTTGTCAATATTTTTTGTTGTATTTTGTTTGATTTTTATTTTTTTTGTTTGATTTTAAACAACAAACCGTTACACATAGATTTAAGGAAAGGTAAATAAAAAAACAGGATATAAATCCTGTTTTTTTATTTAATCTTTTTTCGCAGTCCAACTTTGTTCAATCAAAGGAAGCATGTCTTTTAATACGTCAGGTGTTCCTTCTAAAGAAACGTATCTAAACTTACCGTCATCTGACTTAAAGATCCAGATGACTAGATATTTCCCATTTTTAGCAATACAGTTCACAACATAGGCATCATAACCGCCAATTTTTGATTTAGATCCCCATACTTTAGAGAAATCCTTACTTTGTTGTTTGGTTTGATAAACACTAGTAGAGACTTGAACAGCATCAAGAGCAGCATATTCACTTTCACTAACACCAAGGTGCTCTGGTTTAAAAGTATTTAGGGTTACGATATTGATGTCCGTTCCATCACAGTACTGAATATCATCACCACCCTCAACTTCTGTAAAATGAATCCATGATTTTGGAACCTTTACATAACCATAGGCATCTGACCCAATCACCTGTGTATCTTTTATCGTTGATTCGGCTACAGTTGTTGTATCTTGTGTTGTGGTAATTTCTTGAACTGTTGTTGTTTCTGAAGCTACTTCTTTTTTGGTTTTTGAACTATTACAAGCAGCGAGGCAAAGGCAACACACTAAAAGTGTAGATAAGCTGATGATTTTTTTCATAATCATTCTCCTTTCACTTTTATTCTAATGAAAGAAAAGATAGGTGTCAAAAGAAAACTGTATTCTATGAAACCTGAGTCATAGACAAAATTATTCTTCATCCATACTCAAAACGCTGAGGAAGGCTTCCTGAGGTACTTCTACAGAACCGATAGCTTTCATGCGCTTTTTACCAGCTTTTTGTTTTTCAAGCAGTTTACGCTTACGAGAAACATCACCACCGTAGCACTTGGCAAGCACATTCTTACGAAGGGCTTTGATATCAGTACGAGCCACAATCTTGTGTCCAATTGCAGCTTGAATTGGAACTTCAAACTGTTGACGAGGAATGATTTTCTTAAGTTTATCAACAATGAGTTTTCCACGTTCATAAGCAAAGTCCTTGTGAACGATAAAGCTGAGGGCATCGACCTTGTCTCCATTGAGAAGGATATCCATTTTCACCAGCTTAGATGGACGATACTCAGACAATTCATAGTCAAAGCTTGCATAGCCACGTGTTGAAGATTTGAGCTTGTCAAAGAAATCAAAGACAATTTCAGCAAGTGGAATTTGATAGATCACATTAACACGATTGTCATCGATATAGTCCATCGTCACAAAGTCCCCACGTTTGCGCTGAGCAAGTTCCATAACCGCCCCTACAAATTCCTGTGGTACCATGATTTGTGCTTTAACATAAGGTTCTTCAATGGTCGCAATCTTAGTAGGATCTGGAAACTCTGATGGATTCGATACATCCATAGACTCACCATCAGTCTGATTGACCTTGTAGATAACGGACGGTGCAGTCATAATCAAATCAATATTAAATTCACGCTCCAAACGCTCTTGGATAACATCCATATGAAGAAGTCCAAGGAATCCACAACGGAAACCAAAACCGAGTGCTTGCGATGTTTCAGGCTCAAACTGTAAACTAGCATCATTGAGTTGCAATTTTTCTAGAGCTTCACGAAGGTCATTGTACTTATTTGACTCGATTGGATAAAGACCTGCAAAAACCATCGGATTCATTTGTTTGTATCCAGAAAGTGGTTCAGTTGCTGGATTTGTCGCCAAAGTTACGGTATCACCGACACGAGTATCTTGAACAGTCTTGATAGAGGCTGCAATATAACCAACGTCACCAGTTGCTAGAAAATCACGTCCTACCGCTTTAGGTGTGAAGATTCCGACTTCTGTAACATCAAAGGTTTTACCGTTGCTCATGAGTTGAATCTTATCGCCTGGCTTAACCACCCCATCCATGACACGAACTTGGAGGATAACCCCACGATAGGCATCATAAACTGAGTCGAAAATCAAAGCCTTCAGTGGTGCTGATACATCACCTGTTGGTGCTGGAACTTTTTCGACAATTTGCTCCAAAATGTCTTCGATACCGATACCAGCTTTTGCTGAAGCTAATACAGCCTCACTCGCATCCAGACCAATGACATCTTCAATTTCTGTACGCACGCGCTCTGGATCTGCTGCTGGCAGGTCAATCTTGTTAATAACTGGAAGGATTTCCAAATCATTGTCCAAAGCAAGATAAACATTGGCCAACGTTTGAGCCTCAATCCCTTGGGCAGCATCAACGACCAAAATGGCGCCTTCACAGGCAGCAAGAGAACGTGACACCTCATAAGTAAAGTCAACGTGTCCTGGTGTATCAATCAAGTGGAAAATATAGGTATCACCGTCTTTAGCTGTGTAGTTAAGTTCGATAGCGTTCAGCTTTATGGTAATTCCACGCTCCCGTTCTAAGTCCATACTATCTAATAGTTGGGCTTGCATTTCCCGACTAGAAACCGTCTCTGTCGCCTCCAAAATACGGTCTGCCAAGGTTGATTTTCCATGGTCAATGTGAGCGATAATCGAGAAGTTACGTATCTTCTCCTGTCGTTTTTTTAGTTCTTCTACGTTCATGATTCTCTTCCTTTCAGGGTATCTATTAATTATAAATTGTTTTTAATATTTTGACAAGACCATACCCTGCTAGGAGTACTAATCTTCGGCAACAAAGCCGTCGTTTTCAATGAAATAATGGTCAGCCATGCCTTGTTCGGTAAAGACGATTCCATGAAGGACACCGCCATAGACTGCTCCTCCATCCATTCCAATCTTCCCATCTTCTGTAATCCAAAGTTCTGGAGTACCTGGTTTTTGATCTAATAAACCGTAGACTGGTGTATGACCAAAGACGATCGTTTTTCCTGTGTGATTCGGTGCCTCGTGGAATGGTTTTCTGAGCCAGACTTTCTTGTAGTCTGTTGTTTCATGCCAGTCATCCAATGTAAGGTCAATTCCAGCATGAACAAAGATATAGTGGTCTGTTTCAATCACAAAAGGCATTTGGCGAATAAAAGCAACCAAGTCTGCTGCCTCCGTCTCAACACGCTTTGCATCTTCTACACCATCTACTGGTGCATCTAGCGGACGACCTAAAATAGAATTAATGGTTGTATCTCCACCATTCCTACGGTAATGATCATAACTTTCTTCAGGATTATTCAACCAGGTTAAAAACATATACTCGTGATTTCCTGAAATGCAAATCGCTCCTTGATTTTCTACCAAGTCCTTAACCATCTCAAGAACACGACGACTGTCTTCTCCTCTATCGATTAAATCACCAAGAAAAAGTAATTGGGTTTTGCCATCCCATGTTTTAAGAAGGTCTTCAAGCATTCCTGCTTTTCCGTGAACATCACCAATTACATAATAATCTGTCATTTATTTCTCCTTACTTTGCAATAATTCTCTAGCTTGTGTAAGAGCTGCAGCTGTTACATTCTCCCCTGCCAACATCTTGGCAACTTCTTCTACGCGTTCTTCCAAAGTCAAGAGACGAACAGTCGACACAGTTGAATGCTCATCACTAATTTTTTCAATAAAGAACTGATAATCTGCGATAGCAATGACTTGTGGTAGATGGGAAATCGCTAATACTTGGCCATGTTGACCAATTTTATGAATTTTTTGCGCAATAGCTTGAGCCACACGTCCTGAAACTCCTGTATCTACTTCATCAAATACAATGCTGGTCTTGCCTTCCTTGCGTGAAAAAGCAGACTTGATAGCCAACATGAGACGAGACAATTCACCACCAGACGCTACTTTAACTAATGGTTTAAAGTCTTCACCAGGGTTGGTTGAAATATAAAACTCAACACTCTCATTACCCTCACGACTAAATTTAGCATTTGTAAACTGAACCTGAAACTGAGCTTTCTCCATATAAAGGTCTTTCAGTTCTTGCTGAATCTCAATTTCTAATTGTTGCGCTAAGTTATGTCGAGCAGATGCAAGCTTACTTGCTAAGTTAACTAGACTTACTTCTAATTGTTTGAGTTCAGCTTCCATATCATCTGAAGATAAATGATTGCCAGTTAGAAGGTTGTATTCTTCTGTGATTTTAGCAAAGTACATCAAGACATCGTCAACATTCCCACCGTACTTACGTGTAATGGCGTGAATGAAATCTAAACGACTTTCAATCTGCATCAGACGATTACCGTCGAAATCAAGACTTTCAATAATATCCTCTAAACGTTTAGTAACATCTTCTAGAACATAATAAGATTCAGATAAGGAAGTAGAAATTTCACGATATTCTACATCATACTCTTCTATGCTTTCCATATCATTCATAGCTGAACGCACGTTAGCTAGACTTGAAAATTCTTCATTATCTAACATTGTATAAGCATTAGTCAGCGTATCAGCAATATTTTTATGATTTAAAAGTTTATCTCGTTCTTGGTTTAGTTTGAGGTCTTCACCTGGCTGTAAGGACGCAGATTCAATTTCAGCCATCTGAAATTCCAACATTTCAATACGAGCCTTGTGCTCTTCTTGATTTTTCTTAATCTCAAGAAGTTGCTTGCGCATTTTACGATAAGCATCAAAGTTTGTCTGATAGGCTTGCTTCAGTTCCAGAAAATCTGCATCACCAAACCCATCAAGCATCTGAATGTGCAATTGGGGACGCATTAACTCTTCTTGATCATGTTGGCCATGGATATCAACAAGATACTGTCCAATTGAGCGAAGAACAGATAGATTAACCATCTGTCCATTGACACGACTAACACTACGCCCGTTTTGTAAAATTTCACGACGGATGATGATTTCATCACCTAACTCTATTCCTTGCTCATCAAAAATCATTTGCAAAGCATGACTGTTTTCAACCGAGAAAAGACCTTCGATTTCAGCCTTAGGAGCACCATGACGAATAACGTCCGTTGTAGCTCTTGCTCCCAGCATCATATTCATAGCATCGATGATGATAGACTTCCCAGCACCGGTTTCCCCCGTCAGAACTGTCATTCCCTTCTCAAAATTAAGTGAAATACCCTCAATGATGGCAAAGTTTTTAATTGAAATTTCAAGTAACATAAGGTCCTACCACTTTTTAACTTGCTCAACAATCTCTATAGCTGCTTCTTCAGTTCGCGCCACAATTAAAATTGAGTTATCATCTGCTAAACAGCTAAAAATCATATCCGAAAATGTTTGAGTCAATTGACTTTTAACAAAAATTGTATTCCCAGGAATAACATCTAAGTTGATGAGATTACCCATTCTTTCGAAACTTTCGATATTGTTCTCAGCTAACTGTAAACTTTTAACTACTGACTTTGGTAATTCATAGACATATGTATTGTCTTTCAAAGGAATTTTTACAATCCCTAATTCTTTGATATCACGTGAAACAGTTGCTTGAGTGGCAGAGATCCCTGCTTCTCTCAAGTGTTCAACGATTTCTTCTTGTGTACCGATTTGATAGTCAGTCACAAATCTTCTAATCTTTTCAAGTCTCTCTTTTTTATTCATCTTTAAACTCTCTATGTGCTTTTTCTACTACTTGTTCTATTTTAGAAACTACTTGGTTGCTTGCATGTTCTTCTTTACGTAAATAAGCAAGAAACTCAATATTTCCGTGTCCACCTTGAATAGGAGAGAAATCCAATCCTAAGACTGAGAATCCTTCATCAACTGCCATTTTAGTAACTGATTCTAAAACATGTTGGTGAACTTTGGCATCTCTGATAATACCATTTTTTCCAATTTGTTCTCGCCCTGCTTCAAACTGTGGTTTTATAAGTGCAACAACTTCCCCTTGATCGGCCAATATTCTATGTAGAGCTGGTAAAATGAGACTCAAAGAAATAAAACTCACATCGATACTTGCGAAACTTGGCTCTTCTTCAAAGTCATTTTTTTCAGCATACCGAAAGTTAAATTGCTCCATGCTAACAACTCGTGAATCTTGGCGTAATTTCCAGGCTAGCTGATTGGTCCCAACATCAACGGCATAAACCAGTTTTGCACCATTTTGAAGCATGACATCCGTAAAGCCTCCTGTAGAAGCGCCGATATCAATGGTCGTTTTGCCTTCAACTGATATGTCAAATTTTTCTAAAGCTTTCTCAAGTTTCAAGCCACCTCGACTCACATACTTGAGTTTCTCACCCTTGAGTTTTAATTCAGTATCATCAGGAATTTTTTCTCCTGGTTTATCAAAACGCTCACCATTAAGGACTGCAATCACTAATCCAGCCATTACGCCCCGCTTAGCCTGTTCTCTTGTTTCAAATAAACCTTGTTTGTAGGCAAGTACATCTACTCTTTCCTTAGGCATTGATTCTCAAACTTTCTACTATTTTTACAATTGGTTCTTTATCAAAGTCAACTAATTGGCTAATCACGTCTAACTTTTCATTAGCCTGATCCAAAGTTCGGTTACAAAAAACTTTTGCCTCATCCAATCCTAACAAAGCAGGATAGGTTGATTTCTCAGCTTGCAAATCTTTTTGTGGTGTTTTACCAATTTCCTCAAAACTAGCAGTAACATCAAGGATATCATCTCTCACTTGAAAAGCAAGTCCAATCAGCTCTCCAACTGTTTTCAACTGTTTTTGAAGATTTTCATCCAATCCTGCAATAACTCCTGCCGCTTGAAAAGGGAAGGCTAAGAGTTTACCAGTTTTATTGGCATGGATGGTCTGAAGTTCTTCTAAGTTTAAGTGTTTGCCTTCACCTTCCATATCTAAAACTTGACCGGCTACCATCCCCATACTTCCGGAAGCAAGTGATAAGTTTGCTATCAAATCTACCTTAGTTTGGTTAGGCAAATCTGCTTGCGCTATCAAGGCATAGGGATCCAGAAAAAGCGCATCTCCTGCTAAAATAGCTAGGGCTTCTCCATAGACTTTGTGATTGGTCAAACGTCCCCGTCGAAAATCATCATTATCCATAGCAGGTAAATCATCATGAATCAAACTACCTGTGTGAATCATCTCAAGCGCTGCAGCAACCTTAGCATGGGCTGGTGCGATAGACACTTGCAAAGATTCCAAAACTTCTAGAAGTAGATAGGGGCGAATTCTTTTACCACCAGCATGTATGGAATAAAGAACGGCTTCTCTTAAGTTTGTTGCAAATTGCTGGTCGCCATAGAACTCTTCTAGTGCTGACTCGACCAAAGCTAATTTTTCCTGCTTGTTCATAGGAGTTCGCTTTCTGTTCCATCTTCTTGCATAACTTTAACCAAGGTCTTTTCTGCTTTATCAAGTGTTGCTTGCAATTCTTTTGAAAGAACCATTCCTTTTTGAAATGCAGCAATGGCATCTTCTAAAGCAATTTCACCATTTTCTAAACTCTGAACAATAGTCTCAAGCTCTGCTAAATTTTCCTCAAATTTCTTCTGTTTTGACATCTCTAACCTCTAATTCTACATGACCATCTCGCATCATCAATATCACCTGGTCATTTTTTTTCAAATCTTTTGCCGAAGATACCACGGTATCCTCTTTTTTCACAATCGCATAACCCCTTGCTACGATACGACTCGTATCTAACATGAGTAGAGCTTCTGACAAGCGTTTCACCTCAGCAACCTTGGCATCATAAACTACCGCCATTTGACTACGAAGTAACTTTTCCAGTTGTAGCAGGCGGTCCTGATAACGATGAACCTTATTGATTGGTGATAACTGTTCAAGACGATGAACTTGTTCTATGACTTTTTGTTGTTGTCTGACAAGTTCTGTATTAATACTTTGTTTGAGACGTAATTGCAACTGATCTACGCGTTGCAGATATCCATCATATAAACGCTCTGGTTGCCTGAAGATGACTGATTGACTAAGCGTTCTCAAGGCTTCTTTTTTCTTTGATAAAGTATTTTGTACAGCAGTAGCCATTCGTTTCTCTTGATTTTTAAGGTAGGTCAGAAGATCTAACTTGGTCACAGGTGTAGCTAACTCTGCTGCAGCAGTTGGTGTTGCTGCCCTCTTGTCGGCAACAAAATCAGCCAAGGTTACATCTGTTTCGTGGCCCACACTTGAAATAATCGGTAAATGCGATTCAAAAATAGCACGCACTACAATCTCTTCGTTAAAAGCCCAGAGATCCTCTATCGAGCCACCACCACGACCAATGATAAGTACATCTAAGTCATCACGTTCATTAGCTTTAGCAATGTTACGGGCAATCTCCTCTGCTGCTCCTTCGCCTTGAACCTTGGTAGGATATAAAATAATCTCTACCCCTGGAAAACGTCTGCTAACAGTAGTAATGATATCCTGGATAACAGCACCACTACGACTAGTCACAACCCCGATGCGTTTTGCAAACTGAGGTATTGCTTGTTTAAAGCGATCTTGAAAAAGGCCTTCTTCTGATAATTTCTTTTTTAATTGTTCGAACTGAAGGGCAAGTGCACCGACACCATCAGGCTCTGCCTTTTCAATAATGATAGAGTAGCTCCCACTTGGTTCATAGACTTGGACACGACCGATGACATTGATCTTCATCCCTTCTTCCAAATCAAAACCTAGTTTCTGATAAATACCTGACCAAATGGTCGCTTGGATAACAGCACGATCATCTTTAAGAGAAAAATATTGGTGAGTTGGACGTTTACGAAAGTTCGAAACCTGACCAGTTAAATAGACCCGTTCCAAGTAAGGGTCTTTATCGAATTTCATTTTTAAATACTTAGTCAAAGTTGTAACCGATAAATACTTTTCCATCTCAACCTCCTTTTTCTCTAGTTTTCCTGGGTATTATTATACCAAAAATACGTTTAAAAATCTCTTTTTTCACCTCTAGAATACGAAAACTAGACAGCATTTCTTTGAGCTTGTCTAATAATATACAAAAGCCCTCGGAAAAAATCCAAGGGCTTTAATTAGTTCACTGAACTATTTTATTTTTTCAAGTTGTAGAATGATTCCAATCCACGGTATTCAGCTACTTCACCAAGTTGATCTTCGATACGAAGCAATTGG
>CABPWC010000049.1 GCA_902461025.1 uncultured Streptococcus sp. | reverse complement strand
CCCTTGCAGTCAGCTTCTGTATAAAAGCTTCCTAGCTGACGTCCATAGGCATTGCGCTCTACTACTATGTCCATGGTTGCTAGATGGCTTTCCTCTTTAGAAGTGATTTGTTTTGCTAGCAAAATTAAACCCGCACAAGTTCCAAAGACTGGTAAACCATTGAGAATAGCCTCTCTTAGAGGAATTAGCATCTGCTGATCTCGCAACAGTTTCCCCATGGCCGTTGACTCACCGCCTGGCAAAATCAATCCTGATAGCTCACTTCTATGTTGCTGAAAATCTTCTAGGTTTCGCAGTTCAATACTTTCAACTCCTAGTTGAGCAAGCATTTTCTCGTGTTCTACAAAGGCACCTTGCAAGGCCAAGATTCCGATTTTCATCTATTTTCCTCGCTCTGCCATGAGAATTTGGATTTCATTCTCATTGATACCAACCATGGCTTCTCCTAAGTCTTCCGAGATTTGAGCCAGAATTTGAGGATTCTGATAATTGGTAACAGCCTTGACAATGGCTGCTGCACGTTTAACAGGATCACCTGACTTGAAAATCCCTGAGCCAACAAAGACACCTTCTGCACCTAGCTGCATCATAAGAGCAGCGTCCGCTGGTGTTGCAACGCCTCCAGCTGCAAAGTTAACAACTGGTAATTTCCCATTTTCGTGGACATATTGAACTAATTCTACAGGTACTTGGAGTTCTTTTGCAGCAACATATAACTCGTCCTCACGGAGGTTTTGAATGCGGCGAATTTCTTGATTCATCATACGCATATGACGAACCGCCTGAACGATGTCTCCTGTTCCTGGTTCCCCTTTTGTACGGATCATAGAAGCTCCTTCAGCGATACGGCGCAAGGCTTCTCCTAGGTCTTTAGCACCACAAACAAAAGGAACTTGAAATTCTTTCTTGTCCACATGGAAACGATCGTCAGCTGGAGATAGAACTTCGCTCTCATCGATATAGTCAATCTCGATGGCTTCTAAGATCTGTGCTTCAACAAAATGCCCAATTCGAACCTTGGCCATAACTGGAATGCTGACTGCTTCTTGGATTTCCTTAATCATCTTTGGATCACTCATGCGAGAGACACCACCCGCTGCACGAATATCTGCTGGGATTCGTTCCAAAGCCATCACTGCTGCCGCACCTGCAGCCTCAGCAATTCTTGCCTGTTCAGGATTTTGAACATCCATGATGACGCCACCCTTAAGCATCTGTGCCAAATTCTTATTTAATTCATAACGATTTTCAGTCATTTTTCTTCCTCATTACTTGTATTAGTAGCTACAGTTTTATTGTAAGGTATAAAAGACTGCATAACAAGATAAAATAAATTGATTTGTCCGGGTACAATTATCTCTATCACAAAAAAAAGCACCCACATTGGGTACTTTTATTTCTTAGATTTTTTAATACTTTTCACAAGATAAAAGAGATATCCTGAAACCATGTAGGCAACAAAGATAGTTGCTGCCCATTTAAAGACAAAGCCCCAACCATGTTTGGTAGCATTCAAAAAGAAATAAGGGAAGGGACTATCCTTAGCATTAGGGACATCCATCTTTAGAACAAAACCGTTTAAGAGGGCAAAAATCATATAAAGCAAAGGAAGGCTAGTCCAAAGCATGGGATCAACTAACTTATATTGACGACTCTTATCAAAAATAATTGTATCTGCTAAAAACCAGAGAGGGACAATATAATGGCAAAGGAAATTTTCCAAACGGTAAAAATCTGTCGTCAAAGGAGCTAGCATGAAATGATAGATGACACAAGTAATCATAATACTCATAGTGACGCCACCTTTGAGACGTAGAATACCAGGACTCTGCCAACTATCACCACCACTTCGCATCTTTAACAAAAGATAACCTGTAAAAAGTACAACCAAAAGGTTAGAAAGCACAGTGTAATAAAGCAACATCCCTAAACCACCGCGCTTGGTAATCTCCAAGTATACACCGGTAAAGGCTGCTATAAATAAAAAGATACGACTATAAAATATTACTTTTTCATTTTTAATCATGATTAAATCTTCTTCACAAATTCTGATTTAAGCTTCATAGCACCAAAACCATCAATCTTACAGTCAATGTTGTGGTCACCTTCAACAATACGGATGTTTTTCACACGAGTTCCTTGTTTGAGGTCTTTAGGAGCACCTTTAACCTTAAGGTCCTTAATCAAGGTTACTGTATCTCCATCAGCTAGTTTGTTTCCATTTGCATCGATAGCAACAAGACCTTCTTCTGATTCAACTTGTTCAGCAGGATTCCACTCGTAAGCACATTCTGGACAAACTAGAAGTGCGCCATCTTCATATACATATTCTGAATTACATTTTGGGCAATTTGGTAATTGACTCATGTTATCTCCTTAAAAAATTTATGATTATTTGAATGTCAAATTTTCTTCAACAGCAACTATTATACCTTAAAACAGACTATTTGACAAATCATGATAAAAAAACGACAAACCGAAATTCAGTTCATCGTTTTTATAGTTCTTATAGATGTTTTTGAGCTTCTGATTTAATTTTTTCAACAACTTCTAAAATAGAGAGGCCAGTCGTATCCAAATAGATTGCATCCTCAGCTTGCTTGAGAGGTGAAGTTTCACGATGACTATCTTTATAATCACGCGCAGCAATCTCCTCTTTCAAAATTTCCAAATCTGTTTCGATTCCCTTTGAAAGATTTTCCTTATAACGACGTTCCGCACGCTCATCTACAGATGCTACTAGAAAAATCTTCAATTCAGCCTGAGGCAAGACTACTGTTCCAATATCGCGGCCATCCATAACGATACCACCTTGTCGGGCAATTTCTTGCTGGAGGGCTACCAATTTTTCACGAACAGCTGGAATCGCCGCAAAAGCAGAAACAGCGTTGGTTACTTCATTTTCTCTGATTGGATTTGTTACATCTACATCTCCAACAAAAACAAGCTGTTCTCCTGTTTCAGCGCGGCCAAAACTAATCGGGTATTGTTCCAATAATTCAAGAAGTTGAGATGGCTCATCTGAGCTAATTTGGTTTCTCAATGCGATGTAAGTCGCCGCACGATACATAGCGCCTGTATCCAGATAAGTATAGCCAAAGTCCTTAGCAATAATCTTAGCTACTGTACTCTTACCACTGGAAGCTGGCCCATCAATAGCAATCTGAATTGTTTTCATTGTCACTCCTATCTTGTCTTAAGGACATCACCAGGATTTGCAAACCAAGTTCCTGAAGACATATGACCAGGATTCAAGGCTTCAAGTTGAGCAATAGAGATCCCAGCACGAGCTGCAATAGCTGCTTCACCTTCTCCTGGTAAGACTGTGATTGTTCCTTCAGAGTCAGTATGCGCCTCTGTATGCTCTTGTTGGGTTGTCACTGCTTCAGTTGCCTCTGTTGACTGAGCAGTAGTAGCCACTGTTGTGACTTCCTCTACTTTTGGAACTGAAGGATCATAAAAATCTTTCAAAGCTGAAGTGCGGTCACTTCCGCCTGATGACAAGTAGACTAATACAACTACCATCCCAACAACAATCACAAAGAATAGAATTGCCAAGACAGTCAAAATACGATTGGCCACGATACCTGAACCTTTTTTGTTTCGTTGACGACGTTCTGTTCTTGATTCTTCTTCCTGATTTTCATAAATATCTTCTTGCCACGGTTCCTTTTCCATATCTTACTCCTTGAGTTTTTTTTAGTTTCTTATTACAATATAAATATGAAGATTAGACTTATACCCGAACGTTGCATCGCCTGTGGGCTCTGCCAAACTTATTCAGAATTATTTGATTACCATGATAATGGTATCGTCCGTTTTTTCGATGATCCTGAACAATTAGAGAAAGAAATTCCTTGTAGCGACGATGCTTTAGAAGCCGTTAAAAATTGCCCTACTCGTGCTCTAATCATAGATGAATCTTAAATTTTAGTGGAACATAAATCTCCATTTTCCACTCCTTCTAGTTTAGCATATTTTTCTAGAAAATTATAGTCTTTTGCTAGCTATTTTTATACAATTTTTCTTTTATTTGTTCCAGCATTTCAATAATAAATAAACCGTTCTTTTAAGACATTTTTCTATCACTTAAGCACTAATCAAATTTTTTATTTCAACCACATATAAAGTTATAAAAAAAGAGGAATTACTTCCTCTTTTTTTATTTAATCAAACGATTAGTCTTCAAATCCATTTGGATGCTTGCTTTGCCAACGCCATGCATCTTCACACATTTCTGTAATACCAAGTTCTGCTTCCCAACCTAGCTCTTCCTTAGCTTTTGCTGGGTCTGAGTAGCAAGCTGCAATATCACCAGGGCGACGTTCAACAATACGGTATGGAATTGGGCGTCCAACAGCTTTTTCCATATTTTGGATAATTTCAAGAACTGAGTAGCCTTTTCCAGTCCCAAGGTTATACACATTGAGTCCTGAGCCTTTTTGAAGCTTCTTAAGGGCGGCAACGTGCCCTTTGGCCAGGTCAACGACGTGGATATAGTCACGAACACCTGTTCCATCTTCAGTATCGTAGTCATCTCCGAAGACTTGAACTTGTTCTAACTTGCCAACTGCGACTTGTGTCACATATGGCAAAAGGTTGTTTGGAATACCGTTTGGATTTTCACCTAAATCACCACTCTCATGCGCACCAATTGGGTTGAAGTAACGAAGTAAGACAACGTTCCACTCTGAATCTGCTTTATGGATATCTGTCAAGATTTCTTCCAGCATAAGCTTGGTACGGCCATAAGGGTTGGTAGCTGAAAGTGGGAAATCTTCTAGGATTGGAACAGTATGTGGATCTCCATAAACTGTTGCTGAAGAACTGAAGATAATGTTCTTACAGTTGTTTTCTTCCATTGCCTTCAAAAGGCTAACTGTACCAGCAATATTGTTATCATAGTAGGCAAGAGGGATACGAGTTGACTCACCAACTGCCTTCAAACCAGCAAAATGAATCACACCTGTTGGCTCTTCATGTTTGAAAATATCGCGAAGTGTATCCGTATCTCGGATATCAGCTTCATAAAAAGGAATCTCAACTCCTGTAATTCTTTCCACTACTTCTAAACTTTTACGGCTACTGTTGACCAAGTTATCCACCACAACAACCTGATGTCCAGTTTGGACCAGTTCGATGACAGTGTGAGTTCCGATAAAACCTGCTCCACCTGTTACCAAAATCTTTTCTTGCATCATTTTTCCTCTATTCTTGAATTATTTTTTTCATTTTACCATTTTTGATAAGGAAAGTCATTTGCTATCCTAATCCTATCGTAAAAACTAGGTAAAAAATTTACGATTATTTCTCTTTAATATATCTTTCAGTCGGATAATCCGCTGGATCCAAGACTCCACTTCCCCCTTGAAGCATTTGGGCTAGGTGATAGCCTATAATGGGTCCAGTTGTCAATCCTGACGATCCTAATCCACTCGCAACAAATACTCCTGACAAGTTTGGCACTTGTCCGAAAAATGGCGAAAAATCACTCGTATAAGCACGAATCCCCACACGTTCACCACTTATCATTGCATCTTTTAAGCTAGGATAAAACGAACTTGCTGCTTCAGCCATTTGTTGGAGCAAATTCTCATCAACTGCTAGGTCAAATCCCATGTCATTTTCATGGGTAGCTCCTAGAGATAACTTACCACCGGGAAATGGTATCAAATCCCACTCACCTTCAGGCATTACGACGGGATAACTTGCCATGTCTAAATCAACCTGATAATCTCGGAGTTGTCCTTTTTGTGGGCGAACATCAACTTCATAACCTAAGGGCTCTAATAAATGACCGAGCCAAGCACCAGTTGACAAGATAACTTTGTCAAAAATGAGATTGTCTATTTGATAACCCGATGCTAGAGGTCTTAAACTAACTTCTTTCTTTATAACCTTGACCTGACTGGCTTCAAGTAAACGACTGACTAAGAGTTGCCCATCTACTCGAGCTCCACCAGAAGCATAGAGTAAACGTTCAAATCCCTCTAGACTGGGAAATAAGTTACTAGCAGTCGCTTGGTCCAAAATGGCTAATTCTCCAATCAAGGGAGATTCATCTCTACGTTGCAGAGCCAGTTGATAGAGTTCCTCTAGCTTAGAGTCATCGTTTTTAAGAAGAAAGACACCAGAACCTTGGTAAAAATCAACTTTTTGACCCGATTTTTCTAAGTCAGCTAATAAATCTACATAGAAATCAGCTCCTAGTCGCGCCATCTTGTACCAAGCTTTATTGCGTCGTTTAGAAAACCAGGGACTAATAATTCCTGCCGCGGCCTTGGTTGCTTGGCCGTGTCCAAAATCAAAAACAGTTACTTCGATATCAGCTTCCTTAGAAAGATAGTAGGCAGCTGTGGCACCTACAATTCCTGCACCTACAATGGCAACTTTTTTCATTGTCTTTACCTTCTAATTAGATATGATGGAATGGATTGGTGGACGCTTGACTTGCGACAACCTCTAAAGACCAAGCTTTCTCTTCCTTCCATTCGTTCAGAAGTGCCGCGATTCTTTCCACAAAAAGCACCTCGATATAGTGTCCCGGATCTAGAGCTAATAAACCATCTGACAGCATATCTTGGGCAGTGTGGTAGTATATGTCTCCAGTAATGTAGACATCCGCTCCTTTTGCTAAAGCATCAGAGTAAAAAGACTGCCCACTGCCGCCACAAATAGCCACTCTTGAAATTGTTTTTTGCAAATCGCTCTCTTGATAATACACCATACGGAGACTATCTAGACCAAAGACTTCTTTAACATGGTCAGCAAATTCCTTAAATGTTTGAGGTCTAATAGTTCCAATACGGCCAATCCCACGTTCAGGACCTGTTTCCTGTAGATAAGTTGTGTCCTCAATATCCAATAGTTGGCAAAACCAGTCATTAAGGCCGTTTTCAACAATATCAATATTGGTATGGCTAACATAGACTGCAATATCGTGCTTAATGAGATCGATATAAATCTGATTTTGAGGACGGCTAGCTACCAAGTCCTTGATTGGACGAAAGATAGGCGCGTGCTTGACGATAATCAAATCTACACCCTTTTCAATGGCTTCTGCAACCGTTTCTTCACGAATATCGAGGGCAACCATAACCTTTTGGATTTCTTTGTCTAGGGTACCAATCTGCAAACCACGGCTATCACCCTCCATAGAAAATTCTTGAGGACAATAGGCTTCATAACGATTTATCACTTCACTTGCTTTCATGGAGCACCTCCTTGATGGCTTGAATTCTATCTACTAAAACTTGACGTTCTTCATGATTTTTTTCTGGGATTTGGGCTAGGGCAAACTCAAGCTTAGCAGCTTCTTTTTGCCATTTTTGGATGAAGACTGGACTGACTTCTTTGGACAAGAAGGGGCCAAAGCGGATATCGCTAGCTGATAGATTCATTTTACCAGCTTCTACAACTAGAATCTCGTAAAATTTCCCAGCTTCTTCTAGAATACTTTCTGCTATGATTTGAAAACCATGCTCTTGTAACCAAGAACGCAACTCATCTTCACGGTTATTTGGTTGAAGAATCAAACGCTCAACAGTAGCTAGTTTGTCCAAACCATCTTCTAATATCGTGGCAATCAAGCGACCACCCATTCCAGCAATAGTGATAACAGAGACCGGATCAGCTTCTTCAAAAGCAGCCAAACCATTGGCTAAACGAACCTGAATTTTCTCAGTCAAACCATGACTCTCAACATTTGTAACTGCAGATTGGTAAGGACCAACTACTACCTCTCCTGCAATGGCAGCTTCAATATGCCCTTTTTCAACTAATTCAATCGGCAGATAAGCATGATCGCTCCCGACATCCAGCAAAACAGCTCCTTGAGGTACAAAGGAAGCTACTGTTTCTAATCTCTTTGAAATCATCTTCTCTCACTTTCAAAAACTCTATTTCCCTTTATTATACCATATTTTATCTAGCAATCCTCCACCTAAAAAAGACCGCAATCAAGGATTGCAGCCTTTCTTTATTTTTTAGCTTGATAACGACTTGTCAAAATAAAAATCACAATAAAGACGAGCATCATTATGCCATAGATAGGCAATGTTTGACCTGTAAGTGTTGAAATTTCAAGCAATTTTTGGATTCTTGGGAATAGAGCTGTTCCAAGGAAACCTACAACTGACCAAATAATCAATAGCACACGCCACAAGCTAAATGGCAAGCAAGCTCTAACTACAGACATGAAACCAATCGATGCCAACAGGTAATACAAAAGTGTCGAAATTTCAATGTCGGTCCAGCCTTGACTGGTTCCAAAAATTTTAACAAAGAGAACACTAAAAACTACCATCAAGGCACTTGGTAAAGCTCGAAGCATGGATTTTCTGAGGAAGTTTTGTTCCACAGGTTTGATATTTCGTTCAAAAGTTAATACAAACGGTGGGAATCCTTCCACAAACTGGTCAATCATAGTTATCTGAATCGGAATGAATGGGAAAATCAAAATCCATTCAGTACGTCCCAACAAGGCACTGGCAATACAGATAACTGCTAGCAAGAAGGAATAGATTGTCTTAATCAAGAAAATCGGAGCAATATGGGCAATATTATTGACCACACGACGACCTTCAAAGAGAATCTCAGGAACATCATTAAAGTCTGAGTTCAAGAGAACCAGATTTGCAATCTGACGAGTCGCTGAATCTCCTTCAGCCATAACGATGGAACAGTCTGCCTCACGGAGAGCAAGGATATCATTGACACCATCTCCTGTCATTGCTGTAGTATGACCTGCTTTTTTCAGAGTTTGGATGATCAGTTTCTTTTGATGAGGTGAAACACGTCCGAAAATGGCTGTTTCCTCAGCCATGGCTATCAATTCTTCATCATTAATTTTCGAACAATCTACATAGCTCTGATAGTCTGCAAAACCTGCTTTTTGAGCAATACTTGAAACAGTGACTGGATTATCACCAGAGATAATTTTCAATCCTACTTCCTGAGAACGAAGATAGTCTAGCGTCTCAGCAGCACCTTCTCGAATCGGATCTAGAATCTCAAGCAAAGCCAAAGCCTGAATATCAGATGGCTTTTGTGGCTTGTGATGATCAAGTTTTTCTTGACTGAGCGCTAACACCAAGACACGAGATCCTCGTTCAAGAGCTTCTCTAGCTTCAGGAACTTCAGCATCCAACAACATCTCTGGTGCGCCTAGGAAAACAGTTCCTAGACCTTCCAACTCCATTGCTCCCCATTTTCGATCACTTGAAAATGGAAGGCTAGAAATCATCGGATAAGCTACCTCTCCCGCAAAACGCTTTCGAATAGCTTGAGCTGTTGGATTTTTATCCTCACTGTGTGCCATATAACTGGTTAGTATTTTGGCAATGTTATCTTTGTCGTAAGTTTGAGTAAGAGGAAGGACAGTCTCAACCTGCATCTTCCCTTGGGTGATTGTCCCTGTCTTATCCAAGCAGAGCATATCCACACGCGCCAAGGTCTCAACAGAATACATCTCCTGCACCAAAACCTTTTTCAACCCCAGCTTGATAACAGCAGTTAAGAGAGAGGTGATGGTCAAAAGGGCGATTCCCTTAGGCAACATTCCTAAAAGAGCTGTAGATGAATTGACTACAGAAGACTTCAGTGGTAGACCTTTTAAGACCAAGGCTTCAAGCAAGAGAGCAATACCAAAAGGAATGATAATTTTCCCAGTAAATCCGGCTAACTGGTCTAGCGATTTCATGATACGAGAGTTAATCGGCTTCACTGTCTTAGCTTCAAGCATGAGTTTAGCAGCATAGTTATCCGCCCCAACATGATGTACCTGAGCAAGTACAGAACCACTTGCAAGAAAGCTACCCGACAACATTAAGTCTTCTACTTCTTTTTGCACCAAGTCGCTCTCGCCCGTTAACATAGCTTCATTGACTTCTGCAAAACCTTCTAATACAATGGCATCACTTGGAATTTGATCCCCTGCAGACAAGCGAATCACATCGTCTAAAACAAGCTCCTCAGGATCCAGAGCTATCTCTTGTCCATCACGAATAGTGATAATCTTTTCTTTATTCAAGAGATTGAGCTTATCAACCATATGTTTGGCACGTAGCTCGGTTACAATCCCAGAAAATGCATTAAAGCAGATAACCGCAAAGAAAACTAGGTTGCTCCAGGCTTGAACAAAGGCGAGCGCTAGGGCAATGGCAAAGTTTAAAGCATTGAATAAAGTAAAGACATTTCTGTTCACAATCTGCCATGTACTAGTACTAGCTGAAGCTTGGAAATCATTGACCTGTCCCTGTTTCTGACGTTCTTTTACTTCTGATTGGCTTAAGCCCATATTTTTATTTTTATCCATAAACTCTATCATATCATTTTTTTTTGAATATTTCTAATTTCATATAAAAAGCTATTCCGCCTAAACAAAAAACATTTGCCTGTCCTAGTATGATAAGGTATAATAAAAGAAAGAAAACTGAAGGAGACACCATGTTTTATACTTATCTACGTGGGTTGGTTATGTTGATTCTATGGTCAATCAATGGAAATGCTCACTTTCACAATACTGATAAAATTCCAAGTATGGATGAGAATTATATCCTTGTTGCGCCACACCGTACCTGGTGGGATCCAGTCTATATGGCTTTTGCAACAAAACCAAAGCAATTTGTCTTTATGGCAAAAAAAGAACTCTTTTCAAATCGCATCTTTGGTTGGTGGATTCGCATGTGTGGTGCTTTCCCTATCGACCGTGATAACCCAGGTTCTTCTGCTATCAAATATCCAATTAATGTTCTTAAAAAGAGCAATCGCTCACTGATTATGTTCCCAAGTGGTAGTCGCCATTCCAACGATGTTAAGGGTGGTGTTGCTCTGATTGCGAAAATGGCTAAGGTTCGTATTGTGCCAGTTACTTATACTGGACCTATGACTCTAAAAGGACTCATCAGCCGCGAGCGAATTGATATGAATTTTGGAAATCCTATTGATATCTCAGACATTAAAAAGATGAATGATGAGGGAATTGAGATGGTTGCAGATCGCATCCAATCTGAGTTTCAACGCCTGGATGAGGAAACAAAAGAGTGGCACAACAATAAAAAACCAAACCCACTGTGGTGGCTCATCCGTATCCCGGCCTTGATCCTCGCAATTGTAATCGGAATTCTGACAATCCTCTTTACCTTTGTTGCAAGTTTTGTTTGGAATCCAGATAAAAAGAGAGAGCAATTACAATAATCGAATCTCCACAAGCTCAAGTTTCTTACTTGGGCTTTTCCAATGAGTTAGCATACTAATTAGCATATTGACAAAAGCTTAAATCTATAGTATACTTTCAAAGTAAGCTGATTTAGCTCAGTAGGCAGAGCGCATCCATGGTAAGGATGAGGTCGCCGGTTCGATCCCGGCAATTAGCATCAATTCAGCAGTTCCTATGTGGGGAGCTGTTTTTTTCTTGACAAAGTATTGGCTCTATAGTAAAATAAAGTCTGCGATGAGTCGATATGTAGCGAAAGCTACAATTGCGCAAAGGAGGTCATAACGCAGGAGCGGACCTTGAGAAATTGTGTGAACCAGTTTCTC
>CABPWC010000048.1 GCA_902461025.1 uncultured Streptococcus sp. | reverse complement strand
TTAAAAGAAAACGGCATCAAGTTCAAGTAATCTTTCTTGTCCCTTGCATTTCCGTAAAAAACTTGTTAAAATAAAGCCATTAGAGGTGTTTTGAGTCCCACATTTTACAGGAAGTGGCGGTGCTGAGAAGTCCACAAATGTGTCAAAACTGGTTGCTAATGGATGAAAATGAAATAAACAAAGTTGCGGGCTCTGCCCGAAATTGGGTGGTACCGCGGATAAACACATTCGTCCCTGTCAAATTAATGACAGGGGCGATTTTTTTGTAGAAAGCGAGGTAGGAAGATGACAAGAACAGAGTTGCCTGAACGAATCGAGACGAAGCGTCTGGTCCTGCGAGTCCGTACAGTGGCGGATGCGGAGGATATCTATGCCTACGCTAGTCTACCAGAGGTCTCTTACCCAGCGGGCTTTCCGCCCGTCAAGACCTTGGAAGATGAGATCTATTACCTAGAGCATATCCTTCCTGAGCGTAACCAAAAGGACAATCTCCCAGCTGGCTACGGAATTGTAGTTAAAGGAACGGATAAGGTAATCGGCTCTGTTGATTTCAACCATCGCCACGAAGATGATGTCCTTGAGCTCGGCTATACCTTGCACCCAGACTATTGGGGGCGAGGCTATGTACCTGAAGCAGCGCGTGCCTTGATTGATCTGGCTTTTAAAGAACTGGATCTTCACAAGATTGAGCTGACTTGCTTTGGCTACAATGTCCAAAGTCAACGAGTCGCTGAGAAACTTGGATTTACCCTTGAAGCTCGCATAAGAGACCGTAAAGATGCCCAAGGCAATCGTTGTGATGATTTGAGATACGGCTTGCTGAAGAGTGAGTGGGAGGTGAAGAAATGAAATGGCTTATTATATTATTGCTTATACTTTTTATTTTTTACTTTTATATCAAAGAAAAAAATAAAAAGGAAAAGGAAAAGTCGGATATTAGTTATTCTAACGAAATTATTACACATACTGATTATGAAGTATCAACAATAAACGAGGAATTTTTAGCTCTAATGCCCAAAATAGAGTCATTACCTACAGATATTAATCTTGATGAAAAACCTATGCATGAGATTTTAGATCAAAATGTTGTAGCGAAATTAGATACTCTTGTACCTCAAATCGTTCAAAATTTCAATAATCCTCTCAAAAATAAAGCTATCGAAGACTTATCAAATCTAGTTAAAGAAGGTAATATTTATCAAGTAATTATCCCAAATGGAGCAAAACTTTACGATTCGAAAGAATTACAGGGAGCTTTTCGCGGTGGTTACAACATAAATAATAAACTTGCAGGCCAAGCCAATCTTATTCCAATAAATGCTGAAGAAATAACAGCTATCTCAAATACAGTAGCTGAGGTAATGAATATTTCCTCCATGGTTGTAGGTCAATATTATATGGCTCAAATTGATACTAAAATGGCAGAATTGCAGGAAGGAATAGATAAAATATATGATTTTCAACAGACTGAATTTAAAGCTAGAATAATAGCTTTAATAGGGAAAGTTGGTAACATTTCAAAATTTAATATCGAAATTATTGAGAATGATGAATTGAGAAAACGTTCTTTAGATGACTTGAATCGATATAGGGATGATGCAGTTGAATTACTACAACAAGTCAATTTAACAATAGAAAATATCGTATCTAAAGGTCATAACAATGAATTTGATAAGTACAAAGAGAGTATTGAGGAAGTTGATAAATTAATTAGCTTTCAACAATACTTGCTCTCGATTTTAGAAGAAATTGGGCGATTAATTTATCTATTAAACAAGGGTATGATATCTTCTGAACATTGTTATTCTTTATATAATATTTATATTGAACAATCTACTGATGCTAGAAATCTACTAAATCAATGGCATAATGAAACAATTAAATTATTTGAAATTGATTTAGATAACAAACGATATGCTAAGCAGGGACTTGAGGCATTTGCATTCGGCCTCCCTGCAATGGTTTTCAATGATTTGAGATATAATGAAGTACCTGAACCTATAATTTCACAAATTAATAATCAATTAGACAATTCACTTGAGATAAAAAATACAACTGAGAATTTACTCGAAAAAGAAACTAAAATAATATCAAAAGACGGTAAATATTATTATTTAACAGAATAAAAGGAGAACACACATGTCTAAAGAACTTTCGCCTAAATACAATCCAGCCGAGGTTGAGGCTGGTCGTTATAAAAAATGGCTTGATGCGGATGTTTTCAAGCCTTCAGGAGATCAAAAGGCTAAGCCTTATTCAATCGTCATTCCA
The DNA here is from genome assembly GCA_902461025.1 of uncultured Streptococcus sp. Taxonomy (GTDB): domain Bacteria; phylum Bacillota; class Bacilli; order Lactobacillales; family Streptococcaceae; genus Streptococcus. The sequence goes on along the minus strand of CABPWC010000048.1, from coordinate 9,318 downwards.
CCACCAAACGTAACTGGGAAACTCCACCTTGGTCACGCTTGGGATACGACTTTACAGGACATCATCATCCGTCAAAAACGCATGCAAGGCTTTGACACCCTTTGGCTTCCTGGTATGGACCACGCTGGTATTGCCACTCAAGCTAAGGTTGAGGAGCGCTTGCGTGGTGAGGGCATTACGCGTTATGACCTCGGTCGTGAAAAATTCCTCGATAAGGTTTGGGAATGGAAAGACGAATATGCCACTACCATCAAGGAACAATGGGGCAAAATGGGGCTCTCTGTAGACTACTCTCGCGAGCGTTTCACGCTTGATGAAGGTTTGTCAAAAGCCGTTCGCAAGGTCTTTGTGGACCTTTACAAGAAAGGTTGGATCTACCGTGGTGAGTTTATCATCAACTGGGACCCAGCAGCTCGTACAGCTCTTTCCGATATCGAGGTTATCCACAAGGATGTCGAAGGTGCCTTCTACCACATGAACTACATGCTAGAAGATGGCTCACGCGCCCTTGAGGTTGCGACAACTCGTCCTGAGACAATGTTTGGGGACGTTGCGGTTGCAGTCAATCCAGAAGACCCACGCTACAAGGACTTGATCGGTAAAAACGTCGTCCTTCCAATCGCTAATAAACTCATCCCAATCGTTGGGGACGAGCACGCAGATCCTGAATTTGGTACTGGTGTCGTGAAAATCACGCCTGCCCACGATCCAAACGACTTCTTGGTTGGTCAACGCCATAACTTGCCACAAGTCAACGTCATGAACGACGACGGAACTATGAACGACTTGGCCTTCGAATTTGCAGGTATGGATCGTTTTGAAGCTCGTAAGGCAGTCGTTGCTAAGTTAGAAGAAATCGGTGCCCTTGTAAAAATCGAAAAACGTGTTCACAGTGTTGGTCATTCAGAGCGTACAGGTGTTGTGGTTGAACCACGCTTGTCTACGCAATGGTTTGTCAAGATGGACCAATTGGCGAAAAATGCTATTGCCAACCAAGATACAGAGGACAAGGTAGAATTCTACCCACCTCGTTTCAACGATACCTTCCTCCAATGGATGGAAAATGTCCACGACTGGGTAATCTCTCGTCAGCTCTGGTGGGGTCACCAAATCCCTGCTTGGTACAATGCTGAGGGTGAAATGTACGTCGGCGAAGAAGCTCCAGAAGGTGACGGATGGACTCAGGACGAAGACGTCTTGGATACTTGGTTCAGTTCTGCCCTTTGGCCATTCTCAACCATGGGCTGGCCTGATGTCGACTCAGAAGACTTCAAACGTTACTTCCCAACTTCAACCCTAGTAACAGGTTACGATATCATCTTCTTCTGGGTATCTCGTATGATCTTCCAATCATTGGAATTCACAGGACGTCAGCCATTCCAAAACGTCCTTATCCACGGTTTGATTCGTGACGAGCAAGGACGTAAGATGTCTAAGTCACTCGGTAACGGGATTGACCCTATGGATGTTATCGAGAAATATGGTGCCGATGCCCTTCGTTGGTTCCTTTCAAATGGTTCTGCACCAGGTCAAGACGTGCGCTTCTCTTACGAGAAAATGGATGCATCATGGAACTTCATTAACAAGATTTGGAACATCTCTCGCTACATCCTCATGAACAATGAAGGATTGACCCTTGAGCAAGCAACTACCAATGTCGAAAAAGTTGTTAACAAGGAAGCTGGAAATGTCACTGACCGCTGGATTCTCCACAACCTCAATGAAACCATCGGAAAAGTCACTGAAAACTTTGACAAGTTTGAGTTTGGTGTTGCAGGTCACATCCTCTACAACTTCATCTGGGATGAGTTTGCGGACTGGTACGTTGAGTTGACCAAGGAAGTCCTTTATAGCGATAACGAAGAAGAGAAAGTCATCACACGTTCTGTTCTCCTTTATACTTTGGATAAGATCCTTCGTCTCCTTCACCCAATCATGCCATTTGTGACAGAGGAAATCTTTGGACAAATCTCAGAAGGCTCTATCGTTACAGCAGAATACCCTACTGTTAACCCAGCCTTTGAAGACCTTGCAGCCCACACTGGTGTAGAAAGCCTTAAAGACTTGATCCGCGCCGTTCGTAATGCGCGTGCGGAAGTAAACGTTGCACCAAGCAAGCCAATCACGATTCTTGTTAAGACTAGTGATAGCGATTTGGAAGCCTTCTTTAACAGTAATGTCAACTACATCAAACGCTTCACAAATCCAGAACACTTGGAAATCGCATCAAACATCCCTGCACCTGAACTAGCGATGTCAAGCGTCATCACAGGAGCAGAAATCTACTTGCCACTGGCGGACCTTCTCAATGTCGAAGAAGAATTGGCTCGTCTCGACAAAGAACTGGCTAAATGGCAAAAAGAACTGGATATGGTCGGCAAGAAACTCTCTAACGAACGCTTCGTAGCCAATGCCAAACCAGAAGTCGTCCAAAAAGAACGCGACAAACAAGCCGACTACCAAGCTAAATACGACGCGACCGTTGCTCGTATTGATGAGATGAAGAAGTTGGTGAAATAAATACAGAAACACGGTGGTAAGCCGTGTTTTTTGGTATAATAGACATAATAATTATGAACAGAGAATATAAAGTGATGGGTCAACAAAACTTTTTAAAGAAAAATGGTATTTACTACACTAGTAAATCATTAGCGAAAACTATGATTGATTGTTTAAATATTGATTATACAAAAGAGTTCACAATAATTGAACCTGCTGTTGGAGAGGGACATATTTTTTATTTAATTGTTGAAGAGTTTCTAAAAAAGAATCAAAATAAATGTCAAGAAAAAATAAAAAAGAAATTGGAAAATAACTTTTCTGCATTTGATATTAGAGAAGACGCTATTAAACTATGTATTTCGAGACTTGATAAATTGGTTAGTAAATATTACAATGATCTATCAGTAAATTGGAATGTTTATATTTTTGATGCATTAGATTACTATCAAAAATTTGATAAACAAAAAAAATACGATTATGTTATTAGTAATCCTCCATATATTTCAAGAAAAAATATGGGCAAATATATGGTTGATAAACTAAAAAAACATAGTGAATTCTGTAATCGATTTAACTTTGATATCTATTATTATTTCTTTGAGTTAGGACTATCTCTTTGGAATAAAAAAGGAAAAATAAGTTACATTACTCCAAACAATTATTTGAGAGCTAGAGGTGCTGAAACACTACTTCAAACATTAATCTCTAATAAATACATTGAAAAAATAATTGATTATGGTGATTTATTGAATTTTGAAGATGCAACAACATATACAGCAATCACGGTTATTTCTAATGAAAATGCTAATCTAGAGATTGTAAGTTCAAACAATACTAAATTAAAGAGTTTTTCATATGATGAACTGCATAACAAAGAAATTTATTATCTATATGATGAAGAATTTATGTATGAAGGAGGAGACTCCGTCTTACTGGGAGAAATAGCAGATATAAAAAATGGTTTAGCCACCTTACAAGATAGTGTATTTTTTATTGCTGAAGAAGATATCATTGATGAATTGGAAGATTATTATGTTATAGAAAAAAAATCTAGACATTATCTTATTGAGAAAGCTATTTTAAAAAAGGGAGTGCGAGTTTCTAATCTTAATAAAAATTATTATACAATCTTTCCCTATGATGATAGAAATCAGAAAATAATTACAATTAGTGAACGTTATCCATATACTTATGACTATTTAAGAAATGAGTTAAATGATTCTTTTCAAGAAAAGTATGGTATTTATTTTGGTCGGACTCAGGGAATGTTGAATTACAATTCTCAAAAAATTATAATACCGAAGGTTGCTAATTTAGAAGATGTTCCATTTAAACAAATTGATTTTGGTTTTGTATTAGCTGGTATTTCAATTGTATTTTTAAGGGATCTGAGTCAGTCATCTTATAATAGAATTCTAAAATATTTAAATTCAAAACTTGTAGTAGAGTATTTAAAAAGAATATCTAAGAATTATTCATCAGGATATAAAAATATAAGCACTAACGATCTAAAAAAAATTAGAATCCCAATTAAATTATTTGATGAGGAGTAAAAAATGGGTGATAAACTTAACTATATCGTTGAAGATAATATTATTGCAGAGGTTTTAGGTAGAAATAATTTCTCGACAAAAGAATCTGCTATTTTAGAATTAATAAAAAATGCTTATGATGCCGGGGCTAGTAAGTTAAACTTAATTTTCAAAAAATCTGAGAATACAGGACGTTTAATGCTTGAAATAATAGATGATGGTTCTGGAATGAATGAAAATGATATTAGGCAAGCTTGGATGCACGTTGGTAAGAGCACCAGAGATTATAAAGATTCTGATACGGGACGGATTTTTGCTGGTTCAAAAGGAATTGGAAGATTTGCTTTAGCTAGATTAGGTGAATCAATTGATATGTTTACTAAAAAAGAATCTGAGATTGGCTATCACTGGCAGACCAATTGGAATAGTTCAGAGATTGATATTGATTATAATATAGCTAGCCATGGAACTAGAATTCAAATCAATGAATTAAGAGATAAATGGTCAGCAAAAAGTATTAAACCGTTAAAAAACTATATAAGTAAGACTTATAGAGATAGTAAAATGAAAATTTCTATAATGTTTTTAGTAGAAAATGGAGAAAGTTTAGAGGAGGAGACTGAGTTAATTTGGACAAATCCCAAAATTGGGGAAAATTATCTTGAATCTATTGCAATCAATTATAATTCTAAGAATAAAATACTTTCTGGTCAAGTACTCTCTGACGAATTCAATGATTCTGTTTTGAAAATGACAAGCAAGAATATAAAAGAGTATTTATTTGAACAAAATATGATTGACGAGTTAAATAAAGAAATCTCCGAATTAATAATTGAAGAGGAAGATATTGAAAAACAAGATATAACAGAACAAATGATTGCTGATTTATTAGAGGAAGTAGGTTCTTTTGAAGGTCAATTATATTTTAGTTTAAATAGTGTTAGTCAGGTAGATAAAGAAAAATATGAATATAAATATACATCGTTATCAAATAGATTTAACATAGGGGTCATTTTATATAGAAATGCTTTTAGTATAGATTCTTTTGAAGGTCGAACAGACTGGTTAGAGCTTGGCAAGCGTTCTACTTCTTCGCCAGCAGCTGCTTCACATCCAACAGGTTCTTGGAGAGTTCGTCGAAATCAATTATCAGGTTACATTTTAATTGATAAAGAAGAAAATTCTCATATTGAAGATATTTCAAATAGGCAGGGTATTGTTCAAAATATTCATTTTATTATTTTAAAGAAAATCATTGATAGTGCCTTAAAGGAATTTGAAAGTTATAGACAATCTATAATTAGAGATATTAGAAAAATAAAAGATAAAGAAAATCGAACATCAGCTATAAAAGAAGTTAATATTGAAAATAAAATTGATAGTTTTATTGAACAAAGTAAATCCATAGAAGAATTAACTATTCAAGATTTAGTTGAAGTTAAAAATAAACTTTCAGAGTATAAAAATAAAGTTAACGATATCACATCTGAAAAAAATGAAGTGGAAGAAAATTATCGATATGAAGCACAGTTGTTAAATGTTCTCGCTACTTTACAATTAAAAATAAGTTCGTTGAGCCATGAATTACACAATAATAGGAATACAATTGCTGCAAATCCTGAAAAAATTGAAGAAGCTTTAAAAAGAAAATATGATTGGGAGGAACTTAAGTCTGAAAAGCCAAGTAGTCGGAATATTCCATTATTATTAAAAAATCTTGAAAAAGATTTAGAAAAAGTTTTAGATCTCTCTGATACCATTATTGATGAAAATAAAAAAGAAAGATTTGAACCACGAGAATATAGTTTAGAGGTTCTTGTGGAGGAGATAGTTGAAAAATGGAAAACTCAATATAATTGGGTTAACTTTAAAACTAATTGTACAGGCGAAGACATCATAATGATATCTTACGATTATTTAATGATTATACTCGATAACTTAATTCTTAATAGTGTGCAGGTGAATGAATATAGAAAAGAACTAGAAATATCGGTTGATTTCGATTACAATGAAGGAAAATTACTACTTGAATATTCTGATAATGGCAAAGGGCTTGATAAAAAATATAAAAATAATCCATTGAAAATATTAAATGTTCATGAAGGCACTAGAGAAGATGGGCACGGTTTAGGGATGTGGATGGTGAATAACACAGTCTATAAACTTAATGGTAATATTAGTATTGATGCCGAAACAAAAGGATTTAATTTAAAAGCAGAAATGAACATATAAAAATTATTAGTGAGGGTATGATATGACACAGCAGATTAAAATAATATATGTGGATGATAAGCTAGATCCATTATTAGTTGATTATCTATATGATTTTAGAAAAGATGGTATAATAATCGTTTATGATGAAATAAAATTTGATAGTAGTAGTAGAGATTATGAATCATTATTAACTGATAGTAGAGTTTTAGAATCTGATATTATTGTTATTGATTCTAAGTTGTTTGAAAATGAATATGCAGAATCTGGTTCAAAATTTACTGGTCAAGAATTTAAATTAGTTTTAAGAATTTTAAATCCTTTTATAAAAGTAATTGTAATAACTCAAAATAGGGATTTAGTAGATTATGGAGTTTTAAACAAATTTGCTACTTCTAAAGGTAATGCTTCTCAAGATAATGCTAATGATTTTTATAATAGATATTTACAACCTACAATAGAAGAAGCAATAAAAGAAATAGTAGAGATGAGAAGGATTGGGAAGGAGTTAGAATTAAACAAAGGTGCTTATGAAGGGTCGTTGATTGTTGAAAATACACAAAATTTACTTAATAAAATAACATCGTATAGAGAATTGACAGACGAAAAAATCAATGAGCTTATAGATATTATAAAGCAAGAAGTATTGGAGAATAGAGATGAGTGATTATAGATTTGTGGGCGAAGAAGAAGCCGACGTTGCAAAAATTATTCAAGAAAAAAATCTATTAGCATATAAAATCGATAAACGAACGATAAAAAATGACAATCAGGGGAAACATTATGATAAAATCAAAAATAAATGTTCTGATTATTATGAGACTTTTCAAGAAATTTATCATCAAAAATGTGGCTACTGTGGTGTATCAGTCTCTATAAATTCAGCTCCTCAATATGAGTTAGATCATTTTATTAATGAATTACAAAAAATATCTCCAAACGGAAAATCTGTAGATCATATCGAAAATCTTATATTTGCTTGTCGAAATTGCAATCAAGCAAAAAAAGAATTTGATACAAAAAAGATTATTGGTATCGTGCACCCTGATGGGGAAAATATAAAAAAAGTCTTTGAACGAGATAAATATTATAAAATAGTTATCTCTCAAGAATATTTAAATAATGAGGATGTTAAAACATTCTATAGTAAAATGAAATTTGACTACGCATATAGAAAATTAGATTATCTATTGTTGAATCTTTACTTTTCTAAAAATAATAAAATAGATAGAATTTATAAGAGATTATTAGAACTTAGAAATAGTTTTCCAAGTTTGAATAAATTGAAATAACATTTTAGAAAGCAGGTTACTACATGACAAATTCTGTAAGTTCGAACCGACCTGAGAAGTACAACATTGCAGCTTTCTTCTCAGGTGTTGGGGGAATTGAGTTGGGATTTGAACAGACCAACGAGTTCAGAGTGGTGTATGCCAATGAGTTTGATAAGTATGCGCGTCAGACTTATCAGTTAAACCATCCAGATACCTATTTGGATGGTCGTGATATTCACGATGTTCAGCCAGAGGATATTCCAGCTGAGCGCGTGGATGTGATTATGGGAGGTTTCCCATGTCAGGCCTTTAGTATTGCGGGTTATCGCAAGGGCTTTGATGATGATCGTGGGGATCTTTTCTTTGAATTGCTTCGCATGATTGAGGGATGTAAACCTCGCGCTATCTTCATAGAAAACGTTAAGAACATGGTCGGACATGACCATGGCAATACCTTCAAGGTCATTCGTGAAGCCTTGACTGAGAACAACTACTTTATCAAGTGGAAGGTTCTTAACGGAAAAGACTATGGAAATATCCCACAAAACCGTGAGCGTATCTACATTGTAGGGTTTGATACCAAGGAAGCTTATGACTTGTTTGAATTCCCAGAGGAAATCAAGCTGACGACTACTCTTCAGGATGTGATTAACTTTGGTGATAAGCTAGACGAGGTCTACTACTACCGTGAAGGCAAGCAGAATTTCTATGACCAGTTGAAGTTTGAAGTCACCAGTCAAGATACGGTCTACCAGTGGCGCCGTCAATATGTCCGTGAAAATAAAAACGGTGTTGTCCCTACCCTCACAGCCAATATGGGAACAGGTGGACACAACGTTCCATTGATTTTGACAGACAGTGGTGAGATTCGTAAGTTGACACCAAAAGAAACCTTTAATGTCCAAGGCTACCCTAAGTCCTTTAAAATCCCCGAAGGAGTTTCTAATGGACAGTTATACAAGCAGGCTGGAAATAGTGTAGTTGTGCCCGTGATTAAACGCATCGCAGAGAATGTTGCCAAGGCCTTAAACAAAAGCCAAGGTCAATCTCAACTTGACCGCTCAGGAAAATTTGCCATTATCTACACCAAGATGAACGGCCAGTTTGAAGGGCAATCCTATGTCAAGGATTTTGTGGATAGCTATGACCAGGCTCTTGAAAAAATCAAGGCTTATGACGATGGTTTAGCCGTTTTATCAGACGAAGAGTATTTGAGACTTGTAAAAAAACAAGGCAAACTCGAATTTTACAGTATTAATTAACGAATATATAAGAGGATTAGTGAAAAACTAATCTTCTTTTGATATACTGAAAATAGAAAAGAGGGCGCTTATGTGGGAACATCTAAAGTCTGAACAAAAAGACAAATACAAAACCTTAATTACCAACTTCGCTAGTTTGAGCCAAGCTTTCTCTCAAAAGGCAGAATCTGAAGACGAGGGACAAACAGAACAGTTTGTCGCTCCTATCGTCAATTCCAAATTTCAGGAAACTGTTTTTCAAAAAGCCTTTAATGCCGTTGGGGAAGATATCGCCAATACTTCCTATGATGCTTCTGTCGTTGTGGATGAAAATCATAAATATCTAGTGGGGATCAAGTCTTTTGGGATTAATTCAGGAGACCAAAAAATCGCTCAGTTCAAGAAAGATTCTCAATCTTGGACGGACTTATTGGGTGATATCAAGTTTCATGCGGATATTGCTGCTGATAAAGAAGCTGCAGACAAGGAAAACTATCAACGATATGAAGAGTTGGCACGAAAGATTGCGACTTTGAGGAATCAGAGAATCGAATCTTC
>CABPWC010000047.1 GCA_902461025.1 uncultured Streptococcus sp. | reverse complement strand
TGCCATTCAACGATTTCTACGGAGATAAGGACTTCGCAGCCACAACGGCTAATCAATGGCATACCATTGCGACAGCTTCGACTATTTATACGACCTAGAAAAACTCTATTCAGAAAAGAAGTTTCCCGTGAAACCTATTCTTATATAAAAAGTTCTCCACATAAAATAATTTGTGGAGTTTTTTCTATAATTTGTAGTTTAAACTGTCCTAAAAATAAGAGTATACTATTTTTGTAAACGTTATCAAATTTAAAAATGTGAGATTATGAAGCTTTAGAAAAATAAAAAGGGAGGAAATTATGAATAAGTTTTCAAAAACTTTAAGAGATAATTGGATTTTTCTCTTAATGGTTTTACCAGGAACAATTTGGTTGATTTTATTCTTCTACATTCCAGTTTTTGGGAATGTGGTTGCCTTCAAAGACTACCATATGACTGGTGAAGGATTCGTCCACAGTATTATAAATAGTAGATGGGTCGGACTAGATAACTTTAAATTCTTGTTTAGTTCGAAAGATGCCTTTGTCATCACTCGAAATACTGTCCTTTATAACCTTGGATTTATCTTTATCGGTTTGATTGTGTCAGTTGGTATCGCCATTATCCTTAGTGAACTTCGCTCTAAGAGAATGGTTAAAATCTACCAAACCTCAATGTTGTTTCCTTACTTCCTATCTTGGGTTATCATCAGTTTCTTTACAGATGCTTTCCTAAATATCGATAAAGGGCTTATTAACCACACCTTGGAAGCTCTTGGCATGAAGGGAATTAACTTCTACGCTGACATCAGTATCTGGCCTTATCTTCTCCTCTTCCTAGGTATTTGGAAAGGGTTTGGATACAGTAGTGTTATGTACTACGCTACCATCATGGGTATTGATCCAACTTACTATGAAGCAGCGACAGTGGACGGTGCTAGCAAATGGCAACGTATCCGCAACGTAACGATTCCTCAGTTGACACCACTTGTGACAGTATTGACCATCCTTGCAGTCGGAAACATCTTCCGTGCAGACTTCGGTCTCTTCTATCAAATCCCTCACAACGCTGGTCAGCTCTATAGTGTAACAAACGTATTGGACGTCTATGTCTTTAATGGTTTGACTCAGACAGCAGATATCGGTATGGCTTCAGCAGCCGGTCTCTACCAGTCAGTCGTCGGTTTGATTCTCGTTATCCTATCAAACTTACTTGCAAGACGTGTTGATCCTAACTCAGCACTATTCTAGAAAGGAGGAGCATATGGCAAAAAAAATTCAAAAAGAAAAAATTGATAATGTTGGCATACACTCCTTCAGCAAAAAAGCAGATATCTTCTTTAGTCTTATATCTGGTTTGCTGGCCTTCTCTTGTATCTTGCCTTTCATCTTTGTCATCATTATCTCTGTTACAGATGAGAAGAGTATTGTTCAATATGGATATAGCTTTTTTCCATCACAGTTTGGATTAGATGGTTTTGAGTTTTTGGCTCAGTTCAAAGATAAGATTTTACAAGCGCTCTTTATCTCAGTGTTTGTGACAGTTGTCGGTACATTGACAAACGTCTTTATCACTACAACTTACGCCTATGCCATCTCACGTTCAACATTTAAGTATCGTAAATTCTTTACAATCTTCGCTTTGCTTAGTATGTTGTTCAATGCTGGTTTGGTACCAGGCTACATCGTGGTAACTCAGTTACTTCACCTTGGTGATACCATTTGGGCCTTGATCGTTCCGATGCTTCTATCACCATTCAACATCATGTTGATGCGTTCCTTCTTCAAGAAGACTATCCCAGAAGCAATCCTCGAATCAGCTCGTATCGATGGTGCCAGCGAAGCTCGTATCTTCTTCCAAATCTGTTTGCCGCTTTCACTACCAGGTATCGCAACGATTACACTATTGACAGCGCTTGGATTCTGGAATGACTGGTTTAACGCCCTTCTTTACATCAAGAGTGATAACTTATATCCATTGCAATATTTGCTCATGCAAATTCAAAACAACATGGATTACATTGCCAAGTCAGTTGGAATGTCTGGACAACTTGCAGTTGCCCTACCAAAAGAAACAGGACGTATGGCAATGGTTGTAGTTGCAACTGTTCCAATTGCAATTCTCTATCCGTTCTTCCAACGCTACTTTGTAAAAGGTTTGACTATCGGTGGTGTTAAAGAATAAAACATTGAGAAACAAGTTTTCTCTTCTCTATCTAACTTTTCATCATCAGAAAAGTTACTCATTAAAATTGTTTATAAATTAAAAATAAAAAAAAGGAGTTTTTATCATGAAAAACTGGAAAAAATATGCTTTTGCATCTGCTAGCCTTGTCGCTTTAGCAGCTAGCCTTGCAGCTTGTGGAAACCTTAAAGGAAACAACCAAAAAGCTGCTGAATCAGCTTCAGGTGACAAAACTGTTATCAAAATGTACCAAATCGGTGACAAACCAGATAACTTGGATGAATTGCTAGAAAATGCAAACAAAATCATCGGTGAAAAAGTTGGTGCTAAATTAGACATCCAATACCTTGGATGGGGTGACTACGGTAAGAAAATGTCAGTTATCACTTCTTCAGGTGAAAACTACGATATCGCATTTGCAGATAACTATGTCGTAAACGCTCAAAAAGGTGCTTATGCTGACTTGACAGAATTGTACAAGAAAGAAGGAGCTGAACTTTACAAAGTGCTTGACCCAGCTTACATCAAAGGTAACACTGTAAACGGTAAAATCTATGCAGTGCCAGTTGCAGCCAACGTTGCATCTTCACAAAACTTTGCTTTCAACGGCCCACTTCTTGAAAAATATGGAATCGATATCTCAGGTGTAACTTCATACGAAACACTTGAACCAGTCTTGAAACAAATCAAAGAAAAAGCTCCAGATGTAATGCCATTCGCTGTTGGTAAAAACTTTATTCCATCAGAAAACTTTGACTATCCAGTTGCAAATGGTCTTCCATTCGTCATCGACCTTGAAGGCGATACTACTAAGATCGTAAACCGTTACGAAGTTCCTCGTTTCGTAGAACACTTGAAGACTCTTCACAAATACTATGAAGCAGGATACATTCCAAAAGACGTAGCAACAAGCGAAACTTCATATGACCTTACTCAAGATACTTGGCTTGTTCGCGAAGAAACAGTAGGACCAGCTGACTACGGTAGCAGCTTGCTTTCTCGTGTTGCTAACAGAGACATCAAAATCAAACCATTTACTAACTTCATCAAGAAAAACCAAACAACTCAAGTTGCTAACTTTGTAATCTCAAACAACTCTAAGAACAAAGAAAAAGCAATGGAAGTGTTGAACCTCTTGAACACTAACCCAGAACTCTTGAACGGACTTGTTTATGGACCAGAAGGCAAGAACTGGGAAAAAGTAGCAGGTAAAGAAAACCGTGTTAAAGTCCTTGATGGATACAAAGGAAACACTCACATGTCAGGATGGAACACTGGTAACAACTGGATCCTTTACATCAACGAAAACGTTACAGATGAACAAATTGCACAATCTAAGAAAGACTTGGAAACTGCAAAAGAATCTCCAGCACTTGGATTCATCTTCAACACTGACAACGTGAAATCTGAAATCTCAGCTATCACTAACACTATGCAACAATTCGATACAGCTATCAACACTGGTACTGTAGACCCAGAAAAAGCTATTCCAGAATTGATGGAAAAACTTAAATCTGAAGGTGCATACCAAAAAGTATTGGATGAAATGCAAAAACAATACGACGAATTCTTGAAAAACAAAAAATCTTAAGATAGATTGATTTCGTGTATTCATTCCTAAAAGATGCGATCACTGCCTTGTCTGGAGTTTTCCAGACGGGGTGGTGATTTTTTTGGTCAATACATATAATTATCTGTATTTGTATCTAGATATTTGCTCTGCCATATAAGATTGGACACCGTCACAGCTGAAAAAAGATCTGAAATTGGGTCTTGTTTTCAATTTTCGGTCAAATAAATTGCATTCGCTTTCTTGAGGGGTTATACTGTTATAGTTGAATAAAAAATTCTGATAATTTAATCTTAGAAAAGAGAAGCAAATGTCAAAAGATATTCGAGTTTTACTTTACTATAAATATGTTCCTATCGAAAACGCAGAACAATTTGCTGCAGACCACTTGGCTTTCTGTAAATCAATTGGCCTCAAAGGTCGTATTCTAGTCGCTGACGAAGGGATTAACGGAACCGTTTCTGGTGACTACGAAACAACGCAAAAATATATGGACTACGTTCACAGCCTTCCAGGGATGGAAGACCTCTGGTTCAAGATTGATGAGGAAGAAGAACAAGCTTTCAAGAAGATGTTTGTTCGCTACAAAAAGGAAATCGTCCACCTTGGTTTAGAAGATGAAAACTTTGACGAGGACATCGATCCTCTTGAAACAACAGGTGCTTACTTGTCTCCAAAAGAATTCAAAGAAGCTCTTCTAGACGAAGATACCGTTGTTCTTGATACTCGTAATGACTACGAGTACGACCTTGGACACTTCCGTGGTGCTATTCGTCCAGATATCCGCAATTTCCGTGAGTTGCCACAATGGGTCCGTGATAACAAGGAAAAATTCATGGACAAACGTGTCGTAGTTTACTGTACAGGTGGCGTTCGTTGTGAGAAATTCTCAGGCTGGATGGTACGTGAAGGCTACAAAGATGTTGGCCAATTACATGGAGGAATCGCCACTTACGGGAAAGATCCAGAAGTTCAAGGAGAACTTTGGGATGGGAAAATGTACGTGTTTGACGAGCGTATTGCTGTTGATGTCAACCATGTCAATCCAACTATCGTAGGGAAAGACTGGTTTGATGGAACACCATGTGAACGTTATGTCAACTGTGGAAATCCATTCTGTAACCGCCGCATCTTGGCATCAGAAGAGAACGAAGACAAATATCTTCGTGGTTGCTCACACGAGTGTCGTGTTCACCCACGTAATCGCTATGTTTTAGAGCATGAATTGACACAAGATCAAGTTATCGAGCGTTTAGCAAAAATTGGTGAGAGCCTAGATCATTCAGAAGTTGTATAATAAACATTAACAGTCCTAAAGGGCTGTTTTTCTATGCTTTTGACTAAAAAATCTTAAATTTGTTTCTGCATCTTTCAGGAAAATGGTGTATACTATATGTAATCGATTTCAAAGGAGACCATTATGGTTAAAACATTTTTTATTCCAAATAAACAAAGTATTTTAGGACAACAGGAGATTTTAACAGCTAAGTCAGTTTTGGCCCTAGTAGAAGGCTTAGAGTCACATAGTTATGATGCAGTTTACCTCCGTCAACCTCTCAATCGCCTTGAGTATATCGAGTGTGGGATCGTAGGTAAGTCTCAATTTCTCTTTAAAGTTCGATATCTAGATGCTCAAAAAGGCTATCAAGTAATCATTCCTGACTTGATTACAAGAGCTGACTGGGAAATTGTAGAAGGGCTCTTGCGTGCTTTGTCTAGCAAGGTTGGTGAAGCAGTTGAAGGCTTGGCAGACTTTGATTTGGAAGACTATTTCCAAGAAACGGTTAAGAACTATCTGGCTGATAAGGCTGCTCGTTTAGGTTTCTGCCAGGGTATTCTATCACCTGTTTACTTTGATAAGAAGGATTTGGAAAGTTTCTTGGAAGAAGATGGCTTGGCACGTTTTGAAGAGCTAGTTAAGAGGGTTCAAGGGTCAGATGCTTTTCCTTCCAGCGCTAAATTTTATCCAGATGGTGAAGGTAAGGTTCATGGGGTCTATCACCTAGCTCAGGGAGTAAAAACCATTTTGCCAAAAGAACCGGTGATTCCTGCTCCTTACGTGGAGCAATTGGTAGGCAAGGAACTTATTTGGGAGATTGATTTGGTAAAAATCTCTGGAGATGGTTCAAAACCAGAAGACTATGAAGCAGTAGCTAGACTGGATTATCAAGCCTTTTTAGGAGCTTTGCCAAAAGAACTTTATCAGGACTTAGATGCTAACCAAGTAGAAGTAGGACCTGTTTTAGGGGAAGATTTTGAGAACTTAGTAAAAGGTAACTAGAGGCATAAATGAAAGATATTGGTTTTAAATAATGTGAAAAGGCAGATCGTTTGATCTGCTTTTTGTGTACACAAAAAAACCTGTCAGAGTGACAGGTTTTTATCTTACATAAAAGAAAGGATTCGAAGATAGTCGAAAACAAGTGCCATTTCTGCTAGGAAGAAGAGAAATAGAACACCACCGTTGACTAGGAAAGCTAAGAGAAGGCGATAGAAGGGATCAGTTTGCCTATCCTTACTAGATCTTGAGATGATGTAGAGATTGGCCAAGAGAGTCAGACCAATGCTAATGAGGCAGAGAAGAGCCGCAAAACGTAGACTATTAAAGAAGGCAAAGAAACTCGCAATACCCGTGAGCAGGATAGGAAGGGCGAAGAGCCTGCTGTGTTCTTGCAAGGTTTTTTCCAGTGTCCAGTCACTGTCCTGGTCGACAAAGCGTTTGACTACAAATCCACCCATGAGAATTGAAAAGAAGAAGAGACTTGTCGCTACTAGGATGGAGAAGACCGAGAAGAGATTGAGAGACGGGAATTGTTCCATGAAGTGAGCATCGATGCTTGTCATACGACCATAGTAGCCTTGTTTGGCGTGATAAACTGTAAAGAGGAAACTTGTAGCAGAAAAGATAGTTAGTAGCGCAAAGGAGTTATAACTATGTTTTTTATCTGTATCAATGCTTGCTGTTGGTTCTTTCAGAGCACCTTGTAACCAGCCCCAAAAATCAGCCAATTCTTCTTTGAAGATTGCAGTTTTTGTAGGGACAGGATCTGGGACAAATGGACTTTCCAAAGATTTGCTAGGCTGAGGTGCTTCCTTAACTGGTTTTTCTGTTTGGTCTGTCTTTGTTGCCAGTTCTTCTTGTTCTTCAGTCTCTACAGGTTCTTCTGACTTATCTATCTTTTCTGTATTTTCCACGAGTTCTGCGTGTTCGTCATTCTCTACTTTTTCTAGGTCAGCTTCTTGTTCTTCAGGGTTGACTTGAAGACTTTCTTCAACCACTGGCAACTCTTCTTTTTCTTTTAACTCTTCTTGAGGAATGACTAGGTCAGATGGATGTTCTTTTTTCTCATTGTTGGCTGTTTTTTCGAAATCAGCACTTTCAAACCATTCTTGAGTCATAATAGACCTCCCTTTTTTGATTAATTTTTAAGTATAACTACTAGTTGTCTTTATTCATGATTTCTATAAGAAAGCATGCGACCTTATTATGGGAAATAGATACTTTGATTCGATTTTGCGACGAGGAGATCTTGCGTATCTTTTTTTTCTGTTTTGTAAGGGTTAGCTAATGCTTCACCTTTACTACCTCCCGTAGGTATGTCACGTCTGTCTCGATGCCAACGATAGATATCACCATGTTCAGCAGAAAACTCAACATTGATTCGATCAAGTTCCTTTTGAGATAACTCGAATGAGATATCTTTTCTTGCCTCGAATTCCACTCGACCATGCACTTGGATATCGTCTGCCTCGATATGTTCATGATCTGCTTGGATGCGGCTATCTGTTAGACTGGTTTCAAATACATTGACAATTCCAGTTGTAGTCAGTTGGCTATTTTTAATCTCGCTATCAGTGATACGAAGAAGAAAGCCATTTGACAGAATCTTGGCATTGTTGATTTTTGCATTGGAAATTGAAAGGATACGATGGTCAACCTGAGCTGCAAGATTTTTTAAGTCCTTTCCTCTTGGTAATGAGAGTACGATTTCATCATTGCGGCTAGAAATTCCGCTTGCGATAAAGAGGATACCTTCGATACTAGAACCTATAGAGCGACGTGTAGTTGATTTGGTATCAGTTATTTCAAGACTTTTCTCTTTGATAGAGTGTTGAAGGTTCTCTTTTTCAGAGATGGTCGGGTGATACTGGAGGTGGATCTTATCATCGTTTGACTCCGTAATGACGAGCGAATGTTCTGTTAGTGAGATGTTTAGATTTTCAATATCTTGATCAAAAACGAGCTCTTCCATTCGGCTTTCAAAGACTGGATTTTGAGACATTGCAAGGAGGCTTTTGACACCATCGGTTTGGATGCTGATGATTATCATGGCAAAACCAATGATACTAGTAACAACACCAAAGATAAGAAATCCTTTTGTTAATTTACGCATGACTTTCACCTCTCTTTCCTCTATTAAGAATCCACTGAATAAGTCGAAGGATTAGTAATCCAAAGAAACGTGCTACATAGGAAGTCGCTAGTAAGACTAGAGACGAAGCCCCGATAGCTAGTAAACCTCCACCAAAAATCAGCACAAAAGCAGATGTAGATTCAGCCAGGACGTAGAAGCTTTCAAATAGGAGAACGCCTCCTAGGATTAGTCCAGCTGCTGATACAGCAAAGAAGGCTAAAAGTACACTAACCGCAGCGATAAAAATCCCGATGATAGCCATGAGAAGACCAATCCCGACTGGAATCCCAATAGGTGCAGCCAGAAGTGCGATGATTGCGATTTGTAAAACCTGACGGTTGTTCTTATTGGAATTTTCTTCATTGATTTTCTTATCAAGAAGTGTAGTCAGGACATCATGGGCAGCTTCTTTTGGACTTCCCAGGCTAGCTATTAGGTCTTCCTCACCTTCAGGACCAGCATCATCAAAGAGTTCTTTGAAGTAATCCATGGCTTCGATGCGATCAGCTTGAGGAAGCTTCATCAGATAGGCTTCAAGCTGATTCAAATATTCAGTTCTTGTCATGGCGAATGCTCCCTTCTATGATGCCGTTGATAGTGTCAGTGTAGAGTGTCCACTCTTCTCTGAGTACAAATAGTTGCTCCTCCCCAATCTCTGTTAAGGAGTAGTATTTCCGCATCCGACCTTGGTATTCGCGAGAGTATGTAGTCAGATAGCGGTTGGTATCCAGTTTTTTCAAGATGGGGTAGAGGGTAGATTCCTTGATTTTGGCAATGAGTTTAATGGTTTGACTAATTTCATAACCATAGGAATCCCCTTGTTCTAGGATGGCCAAGATGAGAAATTCAATCAAGGCCGCTGATGTTGGAAAATACATGGGGCACCTCCTTTTTTAGTATGTAAAAATTTTATATATAATTATTCTACACATACATCATACATCTAAATGTAAGCCCTGTCAAGTAATATGTGTAAAATTTTTATATATAAAAATCTCCTAGTAAAAACTAGAAGATTGGAGGCTGTTTTGCATTACTTTGAGGCAATGCTTATCTGTAATCCTCATCATAAATGGGCGGAAGATAAAAATACTTGTCTTCAATCTTGATTCTAGCACAGAGGATGCCGTTTTGATAGACATATCCGTTAAATGGAGGATAGCTATCCAAGTTTTCTAGGATATTCTCAGGCAAAGAACTAAAATTGTAATCCCTCAGAGCCCCAGAACCAATCAATCTTTCAGTCCGATAAGCCTTGATTTCTTTTTCATATTTTTTGAGAAATGCTTCTCGTTTGCTTTCAAAGAGAGCCAAATCTCCATCATCTAACTGGTAATAGCGTTCATAACCAGCAATCCAAGAAATATAAACACACAGTAAAGATTTTTCTATCTCTGGAGAGTAGCCAATTGTAAAGTAATTCTCTTTGTCGACCTGCCGATTTTCTACTGTGATAGTCTGTATAAAGTTAGTCATGATAATCTCCGTTTCAAGAATGAACTAGAAAGACTTCTCATTTAAAAATCTTTTAGCTCATCAAAGATTTCTATAAATTTTTCTTTGTCCATCCCTAAATCTTCAGGTAGTAAATCTAAGATCTCGACCAGGGCATCATAGATATCCTCTCTCTCGATTGTTTCAATAAAATAGTTACGCTTGTCCATTTTATTGAAACCTTGAGTATACTCTCTTATGAGGACTTCTATGTGTTTCATAGTGTCCTCGTTGGGGTTTTCTAGAAGCTTTATAAGGCTTGCTCTAGTCTTTCTATATAGAGAGGCTGCTTTTTTTGCGTTTGCGGTTGAAATATTTTCTTGTCCATCCCATGAGCGAAATGGATTGTCTAGGTTTTGGGCTAGCCATTCAGCTTTTCTCGGTTTTGTTATCCAAAGATTTAGTCCCTTGTCCTGCTGTTTTTTATAATATTTTTTGGCTACTTTAGCGGCCTCTTCTGGTAAGCTACTCATCCAAAACATGCTTAATCGAGGTAAATCTTCTGGTTTGGGAATATCTTCTGCAGTAAAGCCAAACAAATCCACAGTGGAAAATATGACTAACTCTTTTAACTCTGATAATTTATGGAAATTAAGAATATGACCAGGTTTCCCCCACAATCTTAATTCCCTAAGCCTTGGATAGTTATTCAAGATTTGTGCAAAGTCTATTTCAAGGATGTTAGAACAATGGATGGCTCCTAAATCTTTTAATCCCAGTACCTTAGGTAGAGAACGATCAAGTTGTAATCGTAAGCTGGCTCCATTGTCCTTTACAAGTATCTGACAATTGTCGCTCATGTCTCCTAATAAGACTAGCTCCTCCAAATCATCATTCAGTCTAAGTTCCTCTACGCCTGTCAAATCAATGGAAATCCGATGTATGGATGTCTTGGAAAAATCCAGTTTTGTTTGTCCATGATTCTCAAGAACTAGTTCTGTAATAAAAGGAGTTGACTGTAAATATTCATATAAATTTTTGTGCCATCTCGTTAATGCCAACTTAGATAAACAAGGAAAGACCTTTAATTCTAATGCGTCTTCAAAAGGCGTCCACTCGTCATTGATATTGTGTTTAGAAATACGGCACTCATTTCCTGTAAATGAAACTTTTTCCTTGCTTTTATCTGCTTTCTTAAATAAATCTCTTTTTTCTTTTGGTATTTCTTGCCATTTCAGTTGCCTATAAATATCGTAACCATTCCCCCAAAACATAGCATAAGTATTGGTGCTTTCAGTTGTTAATGGTGTTGTATTACCAATAAAAATATAATTTGATGGTACATGAATATCAACATTACTAAGATGTAAGTTTCTTTCCCAGTACATAAAATCTATATAGAGTGGCTTCAAAGAAGCTAGCTCTTCTTCTCTAAGAGGTTGATCTCCTGACCAGTCTAATGACAGTAGGACAGCCTGCGGCTTTTTCTCCCCTTCTTCTATCTTGGTTATCTGACAAGCTATGTATTTTTTTAGATGGAAATTATAAACACAATAGACGTCCCCTGCTTTTGCTAACATACAAATTTCTCCTTACATGATTCAATGGTCTTTGGATAATCGATATTTTTTATCCAATCAAAATTTCTTAATGGCGTTAAAACAATCATAAATGTAGACGTTTATAATTTCAACTTTAGCATCGCTTCAACTATCAATTCCGAAAGTAATAATCTTTTATGTACCCAAACAGTGCTACTCCTAATAAATTGTAACCGAAGTTTTCCTAGCTTTATTATATCATTTTTGCGCATAGTAAGAGTAGTATGCTTGGTAAATCTATACTTTGTAAAATGTTATGAAGATCCAAAAAAACCAGACTCAGTCTGGCTTTCAAAGTGTGTTTATTTGTGGCAAATTCTAAAAACCTTTTTAGAGGATTTTATCCGAGTTATCCACCATAAAGAGGGCGACCGTCATGATGATATCAATAACTAGAAGAGCCAGTACAGCTGGGATCCACGAATGGAAAAAGTTAAAACTATAACCAAAGAGAGTTGGACCGACAGCTGCCAAAATGTAGCCGCCGGTCTGGGCAA